>JAFTIJ010000104.1 GCA_017456965.1 Clostridia bacterium | reverse complement strand
TACAGCGGCTCCATTTTGCGCAATTTCCTATCGGTTAAAAAAGGCGCCCATGCCGAACGGCATGGGCGCCTCTGATTTGCTTGTGCGAATAAAATTATTCAGCGTCAGCAGCCTCAGCAGCTTCTTCGAGAAGAACGCGGATGGAGAGGCTTACCTTGTGGTTCTCGGTGTCGATGTCGATGATCTTCGCGTCAACTACCTGACCCTTTTCGAGGACTTCAGCAGGGCTTGCGAGCTTTCTGTCAGCGATCTGGGAGATGTGGATAAGACCGTCAACGCCGGGGATGATCTGTGCGAATGCACCGAAGGGCATCATGGAAACGATGGTTACGGATGCAACGTCACCGATCTGATACTTGTCGGTGAAGAGCTTCCAGGGGTTGGTATCCTCGGTCTTGTAGCCGAGAGAGATTCTGTTCTTCTCACGGTCGAAGTCCTTAACGAATACTTCGAGAGTATCGCCGATGGAAACGACGTCCTTGGGAGAAGAGATTCTGAGCCAAGAGAGCTCGGAGCTGTGAACCATGCCGTCTACGCCGCCAAGGTCAACGAAAGCGCCGTATGCGGTGAGGCTCTTAACCTTACCGACGTAGTGCTTGCCGATTTCAATGTTTGCCCAGAATGCTTCGAGAAGAGCCTTCTTCTCCTCACGAACAACGACGCGGATGGAGCCGACTGCACGGCGTCTGTCTTCCTTGATGTCGATGATCTTGAACTTCTGAACGGTGCCGACGAGAGTGGAGAGATCGCCGTCCTTGGGAACGGTGGTCTGGGATGCGGGGATGAAGACCTTCTGTGCGAGAACGGATACGATAACGCCGCCCTTGACAGCCTCGATAACCTTGCCTTCGAGAACGGTGTCATTCTCCTTGGCTTCGAGGATCTTAGCCCAGTTGTTGTGTGCGTCTACTTTTTTCTTGGAGAGGGTTGCGATGCCGTCGAGGTCGCTTACGCGTACGGCTACAGCCTCTACCTCGTCGCCGACCTTGAAGAGATCTTCAAGCTTAGCCTGAGGATCGTCGGTAACGTTATCCAGGGTAAGGATGCCGGTAACCTTGGAACCGATGTCAACGTGAACCTCGGTGCCGGTTACAGACGTTACCTTGCCGCGTACGGTGTCTCCTGTATTTAATGTCTTGAAGGACTCTTCAAGAAGTTGTGCGAAATTTTCCTGTTCGCTCATGGTGTTTTGTACCTCCTCAATGATGTAGCCGGGCGTGGACGCTCCGGCTGCGATGCCGATAATACCGGTCATCTGTTTGATATGTGACGGAATCGAAGCCGCGGTTTCGATCAGATACGTCTCAGCGCAATTTCTGTGGCTGATGTCGTAGAGCTTCTTGGTGTTGGAGCTCTCAAGTCCCCCGACGACGAGCATAACATCGCATTCGCGGGAGAGTACATCGATTTCCTTTTGTCTCGTTTCCGTAACATTACATATTGTATCAAAAAATAATCCGTTTGTATAGTGGTTTTTGAGAAATTTTTGCTTTTTTGATAATCCTCTAAATTGTGCGTTGTTTGTGACGCGGAAATGATCTTTTTGTTTGCAATGTTTTGGAGGCCTCCGTCGGATACAGCCTGCTCCAGCTCCGAAAGACCCGAAAAAATGCGATAATCGCCTCGGATATAGCTCGAAATGCCGACGACCTCGGGGTGCGTCGCGCTTCCGAACAGGAAGGTAAAGGTGTCGTCTCCCGTATTCTCCGTCATGATTTTATAGATCTTGGCGACGAAGGGACAGGTCATGTCGAGGACCTCGGCGCCGCTGTGCGCGGCGGCGAAGGCTTCAAGCTTTGCCTTGACGGGGTGGGGGACGCCGTGGGTACGGATGACGAAAACGGAGCGGTCGGGTGCATCCCTCAGCGCCTCGTCGACCTTGTCCTCGGGGATCACGGTGACGCCGTTTTCGCGCAGGCGCTCGTTGACGTTGGGGTTATGGATGAGGGAGCCGATGGTGTAGATCTTCTTGTCGCACTTCTCCTCGATCAGGCGAAAGACGGCGTCCACGGCGCGCTTGACGCCGAAGCAGAAGCCTGCGTACTCTGCGGTTCTGACTTGTCTCATTCGTGTTCCTTTCCCAGCTCGCAGATGCGGGTGAAGATCTGCGTTGCCGCTGCGGTGTATTCTGCCATGCCGCCCTTGGTGAAGCCGAGCTCCTCATAGGGGATGGGCTTGCCGATGATCACGGTCACCTTACGGAAAAGGCGCACGCGGTGGTTCTTGGTCTTGATGTAGATGGGCAGGACGTTGCTCTTTGCGCGGTACGCCATCAGACCGACGCCGCTCTTGGCGTCCTCGGGACGGGGCTCTCGATGGGTACGCGTGCCCTGCGGATAGATGCCGACGTAGCCGCCGTCCTTGAGCACGGCGATGGTCTGGGTGATCGCCTTGAGGTCCACCTGACCGCGATGCACGGAGATCGTGCCGAACCATTTTAAGAGCGCGCCGAAGGGCTTGAACTTGAAGAGCTCACGCTTGGCAAAGAAATAGATCTGTCGCTTGAGATTCAGCGCGAGAAAGAGAATGTCGTGGTTGCTGAGGTGATTGGCGCAGATGAGGCAGGGGCCCTCCATGAGCTCGTTTTCGCGCCCGATGACCTCCATACGGAAGAAAAGCTTATAAAAGGGGAAAAGCAGGATCTGTAGGAAGCGGTAGAATTTATTGACCTTTTTCATGCCTTACCCTCCGTTTTCTCGCGGATGATCGCGACGGCGCGCGCGATGACGATATCAAGCGCGTCGGAGTTGTCGAGGAATACGGCGTCCTCTGCGGGGATGGCGGGCGCGATCTCGCGGGTCGCGTCCTTGCGGTCGCGCTCTGCCATGGCGGCGGCGACCTCCTCCAGCGTGACCGACTCGCCGCGGGCGACGAGCTCCGCGTGGCGGCGGCGTGCGCGCTCCGTATCCGATACGGTGACAAAGAACTTGACCTGTGCGTCGGGCAGGATGACCGTGCCGATATCTCTGCCGTCCATGATGACGTTATTCTCTCTTGCGATGCCGCGCTGTACGTCGAGCAGGTGGGCGCGTACGGCGGGGATGGCAGAGACCGTGGAGGCGTAGGCGGAGATCTCGTTCGTGCGGATGAGTGCGCCGACGTCCTCGTCTCCGAGGTAGATCTTCTGCTCGCCGTTTTCAAATTTCAGCGAGATGCGGATCTCGGGCAAGAGTGCCTCGATCTCGGCGGCGTTGTCGGGGGCGATGCCGCGACGCTTGACGGCGAGACCGATGGTGCGGTACATCGCGCCCGTGTCGGTGTAGATGTAGCCGAGGGTTTTTGCGAGAGCTTTGGCGAGGGTGCTTTTTCCCGCGCCGGAGGGACCGTCCAGAGCAATGTTGATCATGATATGTATCCTTTCGCAAATAAATTTAAATCTGTTCTGCGTCGCAGATTGCCTCCGACGCGGCGTGCGCGGTGCAGAAGGCGATCTGCAGATTGAAGCCGCCCGTATAGGCGTCGAGATCCATGACCTCTCCCGCGAAGTAGAGGTTCGGGCATTTTTTGGAGCGCATGGTGTGCGGCTCGATCTCCTTGATGCTGACACCGCCGCCCGTGACGATCGCCTCGGAGATGGGGCGGAAGCCCGTTACGGTGACGGGCAGATGCTTGAGCAGGGTGACGATGCGCCGTCTCTCCTCCTGTGTGACGGCATTGATCTTCTTGTCGGGTGCGATGCCGCAGAGCTTCACAAAGGGCTCGCGGAGCTTGGCGGGGAGCAGCTCGTCAAAGGCATTTGCAAAGTTTCTGTTCTTGTATTTGCCGAAGTCCGCAAGGAGCCTGCGGTCGAGCGTCTGCTCGTCGAGCGCGGGTTTCAGGTCAATATGGATGAGATAGCGTCCGCTCTCCATCGGGCGCAGGTGCGCGGAGGCGGAGAGGATGACGGGGCCGCTGATGCCGAAGTGACAGAAGAGCATCTCACCGAAATCGCGGTAGACGATCTTTTTCTTTTTGGTATCGGTCACGGTGATGGCGATGTTTTTAAGAGACAGACCCATCGTCTCGCGGCAGACGGCGTCGTCGCTCGTCAGACCGACGAGCGAGGGGATGAGGGGGGTCACGGTATGACCGACGGAGGCGGCAAGGCTATGGCCGTCGCCCGTGGAGCCTGTGACGGGATAGGAAACGCCGCCCGTGCACAGGATCACGGCGTCAAAGCCGTCGTAGGTCTGCTTCTGGGAGCGGAGCCCCGTGATTTTGCCTGTCTCGTCCGTGATAAATTCCCGTATGCGGTCGCAGACGATCTGTACGCCGCCCGTCACGCAGTAGCGCTTCAGCGCGAGCACGACGTCGGTTGCCTTGTCGGAGACGGGATACACACGCTTGCCGCGCTCGGTCTTGAGCGGCACGCCCAGACGCTCAAGCAGAGCCATCGTGTCGGCGGGTGTGAAGCGGTTGATCGCGGAGAAGAGAAACTTCCCGTTGCCCGTTACGTTTCTGATAAATTCCTCGGGAGAGCAGTCGTTGGTGAGATTGCATCTGCCCTTGCCCGTGATGCCGAGCTTTCGCCCGAGCAGGGTATTGCGCTCAAAGAGGGTGACCTTCGCGCCTCGCTCTGCCGCGTGACCTGCGGCGAGCATACCTGCGGCGCCTGCGCCGATGACGGCGATTCTGACTGTTTTCATATCATTTCCTTTTACGATTTTTTATCATGGGAATCTGCGGAAGAGTATCATGACATTTTGTTTTCCGCGAGGAAGGACTCTGCCTCCTCCATTTCGAGAAAGAGCTCATCCGTACGTGCCTCGATCTCCTCGATGCGCGAGGCGATCTCCGAGAGGCGGACGTAGTTTGTGGCGGCGTCGGTATTCATTTCCTCCTCCAGCGCCGCGCGCTCCTCGTCGAGCTCGGTGATCTCCTTTTCCGCGCGCTCCATGCGCTTTTGCGCCTTGCGGATCTCGGCGGTGAGCTTTTTGGACTCCATATAGCTTTGCTTGCCCTGGGAGACGGTCTTCTCCTCGATGACGACGGCGGCCTCCGCCGCGCGCTTCTCCCTGAACTCCAGATACTCGTCAAAGGTGCCGTGGTAATCAAAGAGCGAGCCGCCCGAGAGATCGAAGATACGTGTGGCAAGCTTCTTCATAAAATAGCGGTCGTGCGAGACGGCGATGATGGTGCCGCCGAAGGAGAGCAGGGCGTCCTCCAGTGCCTCGCGCGAGGCGATGTCTAGGTGGGTGGTCGGCTCGTCGAGGATCAGCAGATTGACCTTGGATAGGATCATCTTGCAGAGCATCAGACGCGCCTTCTCACCGCCCGAGAGGACGGAGACGCGCTTGTCCATATCCTCCGCAAAGAAGAGGAAGCCCGCAAGCGCCGTGCGGATCTGGGTGAAGGTGAGCTTCTCGTGTGCGGAGCAAAGCTCTTCGAGCACGGTGTGGTCCTCGTTCAGCGTCTTTTGCTCCTGATCGTAGTAGCCTGCGATCACGCCCGTGCCGTACTCGATCACGCCGCCGTCGGCGTTCTCAAAGCCACCGAGGATCTTGATGAGCGTGGACTTGCCGCAGCCGTTCGGCCCCATAACGATGACGTGGTCGCGCTTTTTGATCATGAAGGAGAGCCCTCTTAAAATCTCGCGACTGCCGAAGGACTTTCTGAGGGCGTCCACCTCAAGGACGTCGTTGCCGCTCTCCGCCGCCTCGGCAAAGGCGAGACGGATGCTGCCGGGTGCGTTCTCGGGTGCGTCCACCTTCTCCATATGCTCGATCTGCTTTCTCTTGCTGGCGATGGTGATGTAGTTGTGCTCCTGCCCGAAATGCTTCTGCATCTGGATGATGCCCTCGATGCGTGCGATCTCCTTTTGCTGGAGGTCGAATTTCTTTTGCAGGACCTTTCTTGCCTCAGCCTTTTTGACGGCAAAGGCGCTGTAGTTGCCCGTATAAAGCTCCGCTTTGGTATTCTCGATGTCGAGGATCTTGGTTGCCGTGCGGTCGAGGAAGTAACGGTCGTGGGAGACGATCATCAGCGTTTTCGGGTAGGCGCGCAGATGATCCTCCAGCCAATAGAGCGTCTCGGTATCCAGATGGTTGGTCGGCTCGTCGAGGATGAGGATATCGGGCTCCACGAGCAGGAGTCGGACGAGCGCGAGGCGCGTTCTCTCGCCGCCGCTGAGCGTCTCGATGTGCTTATCCTGCTCGGACGGCGGGAAGCCGAAGTGCGTGAGCATGGAGCGCACGCGGGATTTGTATTCATAGCCGCCGATCTCGCGGAATTTCTCCGTCATGGCGGTGAAATCCGAGATCATTTTTTCATATGCGCCGTCGTGCTTACCCGACGCACGCGTTTCGATCTCCGACTGCAGGGCGGCAAGCCTCTTCTCCAGACGGACGCACTCGGGGAAGGCGCTCTCCATCTCCTCGACGAGCGTCTTGTCGCTCTCCAACATCGCGTTTTGCTCCAGCATACCGACGGTCTTGCCCTTGGCGATGTAGACGTTGCCGCCCGTGGGCTCGGTTACGCCCGCGATGATGCGAAGAAGCGTGGATTTGCCCGCGCCGTTGACGCCGACAATGCCGAGACGGTCCCCCTCGTTGATCGAGAAGTTTATTTTTTGCAATATGATATCCGTGCCGTATTCCAGACGGATATCGCTTACACTGAGTATCGTCATTTATCTTATCTCCTAATTGTATTCACTCTTTATTATACATCGAAACCGCCTCGCTTGTCAAGGGATGTGTATGGAAGAGCGCGTGTAACGGCATTTACTTTTTAGATAAATTGGGATTTGACAGTGAGTTGGGGTGAACGGAAACGCTCGTTTGGCTCCCTGCGGGGAACTGATGATTCAATCAAATTTCCATCGTAGTACGTTGTACCATTTAAAAGTTTATTTTTGAAAAGAACGCACATCAGATCGGGGACTCCCCGCGTGTGCAGATCCTTCACTCCGCTCCGCTTCGTTCGAGGATGACAGCACAGAGGAGGTATCTGCAAAAGTAAAGTTTTAAATGTTACAAGATAGTAGTATGTCGTCCCCTCTAAAACTTGACAATTGAAATGTTATTTGGTATACTAAAAGAAAAAGAAAAAGAGGTATACCAAAATGTTAAACAAAGAAATATATTTAACCGTAGAAGAACAAATTCAACTTAAAGAAATTGTCCGC
>JAFTIJ010000103.1 GCA_017456965.1 Clostridia bacterium | reverse complement strand
GTACGGAGAACATATGGATGACGCAGGAAATGTTCCCGCGAGGATCGGGACGCGAAATTTCTCTGTACGAATGATCGGAGACGGAAGGAGGCATGCGTTTACGGGCTATATGCGTCGACTTGGCTGTCGCTATCTGCAGGTGAAGGGGGATTGCGAGATCGAGCGCATCGGGCTGATTCCCGTCTGTTATCCTGGCAAGGAGATCCCTCACCGATTTGAAAGTCATCTGCATCAGCGTATTTACGATACGGCGGTGAGGACGCTCAGGCTCTGTATGTTTGAGCACTACGAGGACACGCCGTGGCGCGAGCAATGCTTTTACGTGATGGACAGCAGAAATCAGATGCTTTGCGGCTACGAGGCGTTCGGGGAGTTTCGCTTTGCCCGCGCGGGACTGGCGCTTTTCGGAAGAGACAGACGTGAGGATGGGCTTTTAAACATCTGCGTTCCCAGTCGTGAGGATCTGGTCATTCCGTTTTTCTCGCTGATGTATCCCGTGGCGGTGGAGGAATATTGCCGCCACTCGGGGGATCTGTCGATCGCCGAGGAGGTCTATCGGAAAATGTGTGAGATCGAGGAGGTCTTCTTTGCGCGGATGCGGGACGGGCTTGTGCCGAGCTTTGCAGACGATAAGCGATACTGGAATTTTTACGAGTGGAACGATACACTTTGCGGTAGATGCGGCAAGGCGCAGGGACCTGCGACGGAGCTTATGCTGAATGCCGCCTTCTCGCTCTCCTTGCAAAGGCTCTCATCCCTTGCGCGTAAGCTCTCGCGGAAGTGGGACGCGGAGCGCTTCGCAAGCGCCGCAGATAAGCTGAACCGACGCATCCGAGAGGTCTTTTTCGACCCGTCGGCAGGTGCCTTCCGCACGGCGACGGCGGACTCCTCGGTGCCGCTCATGTACGATGCGCAAACGTCCCCCTCGGCGTTTGCCGTTTTGCCGAACGCATTTGCCGTTTTGTGCGGTGCGTGTGAGCCCGAGGAGGCGCGTGCGGTCTGTGAGAAGCTTGCGTCGGGCGCGCTTGCGTACCCTGCCACACTCAGTATGCTTGCCTTCGTATACGACGCATTGCTTCAGACGGACGAGAAGAAATATCGGGAATACGTTCTTGCCGAGATCGGTCGCGTGTGGGGCTCGATGCTGGATCGCGGCGCGACGAGCTTCTGGGAGACGATCCTCGGCGAAAAGGATTTTTCGGGTGCGGGCAGTCTCTGCCACGGCTGGAGCGCGATCCCGATCCTGTATCTCTCAAAATATGCGCGTAGGAAGTGAATCGCCTGCATTGCGGTCGCTCTTCAAAAAACGGCGTGTGATATGCTTGACAAAAGAACGCATCTGTGGTATACTGTAATACAGATGCAGATTCTCTGCAAATTGAATTTTTGGGAAAGATGGTGAAGATAAGTGGACGATGGCGATTGTACAGGCAATATGGCTGTATCATCTTGCTTTACGTTTTTCCTGATTTTATAGCATAATACGGGGCGTAGTCTATGTTACAGGCATAGGCTATGCCTTTTTGCGTTCGTTTCACCGTCTGACGCGGCTTGCGCGGGACGGTATGACTTCCAACACATTGATTACGAAAGGTACGGTTTGTTTTTTTATGCTCGGCGCTATTTTTTTACAGGTGTTTCTGATTTTTTTGAATGCGGTCTTTGCCAGCGCGGAGATCGCGGTGATCTCCGTCAGCGACGGCAAGCTCGAAAAGCTGATCGAGGATGGGGACAAAAGGGCAAAGCGGCTCTTGAAGCTCAAGGGAAATTCCTCGAAATTTCTCTCTACCATTCAGGTTGCCATTACGCTCTCGGGCTTCCTCGGGAGTGCGTATGCGGCGGATAATTTTGCAGATCCTCTCGTCGCATGGCTGATGACGCTGGGACTGACGGTTCCCGAGGCGACGGTCTCCTCGGTTTGCGTGCTTCTGATCACGATCTTGCTCTCGTTTTTCAGCATCGTTTTCGGTGAGCTTGTCCCCAAGCGCATTGCGATGAAGCACTCGGAGAAGATGGCACTCGCGCTTTCGGGGGTGCTGACCTTCGTTTCCCGTGCGTTTGCGCCCTTTGTCTGGGTTCTCTCCAAGTCCACGAACGGCGTGCTCCGACTCTTTGGCATCAGACCCGAGGATGAGGCGGAGGAGGTTACGGAGGAGGATATCCTGCTCATGCTCGACTCCGGCTCGGAGCAGGGAAATATCGACCGTATGGAGAACGAATTTATTCAGAATATCTTTGAGTTTGACGATCTGTCGCTCAGTGAGGTCTGCACGCACCGTAAAAACGTGAAATTTTTATATATGGAGGAGAGTGTTGCCGAGTGGCGGGACGAGATCAACCGATCGCGTCACAACTACTATCCCGTATGTCAGAAGGATGCGGACGATATCCTCTCCGTATTGAACGTCTCGAAATTTATGCGCGGCACCTATAAGGATACCGAGGCGGCGATCCTCGGCGCGGGTGAGAAGCCGCTCTTCGTGCCCGAAACCATGAAGGCTGACGTCCTTTTTACCCAAATGAAGAAAACGAGATCCTATTTTGCCGTTGTGATCGACGAATACGGCGGCACGAGCGGTGTCGTTACCGTCGTGGATCTTTTGGAGCTTCTGGTCGGCGATCTTCGTTTCCGTGATGAGGAGACGGTGCAGGAGATCAGGCGTCTTGACGATAACCGCTGGGAAATCCTCGGCACGGCTTTGGTCAAGGAGGTTTGCGACGAGCTGGACGTCGAGATCGACGACAGCGATTACGATACCTTTGGCGGTTACATATTCGGCTTGCTCGGTATCGTGCCCGACGACGGAACGCAGCATACCGTCGAGACGGATGAGCTGATCATCCGTGTCGAGTGTATTGAGGACCACCGCGTGGAGCGCACGACGGTGGAGAAAAAGCCAAAAGAGGAGGCGTGACGTGAAGGTCGTTTTTCTGGACTACGACGGTGTGGTAAACCGCAGAATGTGGGAGACCGTCGGCGGAACGTGGGTCTGTCGCTACGGCTACCCCGAGGACGGCGCGGTCAATGACAGACAGGCGGTGCAATGGGTCTCGGAGTTTTGCGAAAAGCAAGGCTATCATATCGTCGTGACGAGCACATGGCGCAAGTATCCCGGGTGGGATGACTGTCTTCGCGCGGCGGGTCTGCGCGAGAGCGTTCGGATTCTCGGTGCGACGGGGGAAAAGCGCGCAAGCCGCGGCGAGGAGATCGACGAGTATCTTCGGTGCCGCCCCGAGATCACGCGCTATCTCATTTTTGACGACCGTGACGACCTTGGTGTGCATCGGAAATATCTCGTGAAATGCGATCCCGCCTACGGCTTTGGTGAAAAAGAATACGAAAAGGCAATCTGGCTTGATAGCGACCTGCGGTGATGCAGGGGATCAAGCGACGGTTATAATACAAAACGGACGAGAGAGATCTCGTCCGTTTTGATGTTGTTGGCGTTATTGTTTGTCGTGCTTGTGCTTCAGAGCGTTTTGGATCGCGACGAGGGCGTAGGAGGCAAAGCCGTGGTCGCGACTGCCGTTGCGCTGGCGATACTCCCAGAGTGTGCCCGTTTCCACCTCCATCGCGCCGAAGAACTCCTTGATATCGCGAAGCAAAAGGTCGTACTCGCCGAGCTTTTGCAGAGCCTCTAAGCGCAGATAGACGCCGATAAAGGCGTTGATCTCCAGAATCTCGGGCTTGGGTGCTCGGCGCTTGGCTGCAAAGACCTCCGTGACAAGACGGTACAGCTCGCGGTATTTGGGGGCGGACAGGTCTATGTCCCCGAAAAGAATGGCGTAATACTGTCCCGCCTCGGAGCTGTCCTTTTGCAGGATCAGCTTTCCGTTTTCGTCACGGATCGCGTGATCCATGAAATACTCACCGCCGAAGGCTTGCGCCTCGGCCGTTTTTTGTACCTCGCGGCTTCGCTTCAGATCGCGCTCGTCTCCGAAAATACGATAGTAGCTTTCCAGTGTCTTGGCGTACAGGAAATTGGTCGGATAGTTGACGTCCCACGTCCAGTTGTTTGCGGAGCTCCATTCGACGAAATTCCATGACGGCAGACGCTCCAGAAGACCGTCCTCGTTTTCGTAGCCCTTCAAAAACGCCATGAAGCGCTCTACGCTCTCCCGATACAGCTCGCGGTCGACCTCGGGATTGCGCTTCGTTAAGTAGTCGGCAAGCTCGATCACGTACCACATATTCCATTGCGGGATAAATTTATTGAAGCCGTTTTTATACGGCTCGGGGTCGGAGGGGTAGCACATCGGGAGCACGCCGTCGGGGAAGGCGCCCTCGTTACGGTAAAGGCGGAAATTCTCAAGATACGCGTCCTCAAGCGGTACCTTGCCAAAGAGCGCGTACTCCGTTTTTGCGGTAAAATAGGAGTCGCAGAGCCATCCTGCTCGCTCTCGGGACGGGCAATCCATATAGAGATCCACGGCGTTGTGCGCAAAGGTGCGCGCGGCACCGCGGCAGACCGCGTTGAGCACGGGGTCATCGCACGCGGGGATCGCGGCGTCTCTCATATCGTAGGTATAGCCGATTACACCGAGGGCATCAAGCGTGATCGCACCGCGCTTGACCGCGACCATAACGTAGCGGAAGGTGTACGGCTCGAAGGTCGTTTGGCAAAGCTTCTGTCCCTTGGCAAGCAACGTGACCCATGCCGTCTCCGCATTCATATTTGTAAATGAAAACTGCTCGGGTGCGCCGTCCTCGCTGAAGGCAAGAATCACCTCGGATTCCTCGTAGGCACACAGCGTTGCCTGCATGAATCCGCACTCGATTCTCTCAAAATCCATGATCGCGTATTCGTTTTCACGGAGTGTGACGGGGAGGGAGCACGTGCCGCTTTTTGGGGCCTGACGGTGGCGGCTGATCCATTGATAAGGGTTGAAACGAATTGAATTTTGATCAAAACTGCCCCAGCCGTCGGGGAGTGGAAAGACGGAATACGGATTTGCACGATAGGGGCGCGTTTCGTCGTAGGTGAGAGTGCCGACAGAGGACGCCGCTGTCAGCGTCCGCGCTCCGTAATACGGATACGGTGCGGTACGGGGGAGAAACGTGATGTCGAGATCGAGCACTTCGAGCGGGCGGCGGTCGCTATCGAGGAGCGCGTTTCCGTTACGCATATCCCATACCTCACCGAAATGGCGCTGATAGGAGTAGCGGCGCACCTCGCGCAGCTTTTGTGACGGCTCGTATGCCGTAAAGTCCTCGCTTGTCAGCAGGATGCTATTGTTTGTACGAAGTTCAGTTATCAGGAAGGATGACTGGCGAACGGTGGAGAGTGATGCACAGGCGTACCCCGCGACCTCAATGACGATCTCGCTTGTGCCCTCGTATGCATACGTGCCGAGCGGGATCTCGTCCACACGGGCATAACCCTTTGCCGTGCGTGCGGGCCCGAAAGCGATCAGAATACCGTTCAATTTTAATCGATAAAAGGTAGATGCAGTGATATACAGTACGGCATCCCGAGGGATCGGCGTTACTGCGCGGAAGGAGGCAAAGGTATTCAGGCGGTCAGCGCATCCCGCGAGAAATACGGGACGGGCGTGTTTGAAAAAGGTCTGCTTCATATGTGATATCCTTTCAGATCGGCGGTAGTTCCCGCCTATTGTAGCTTTCCGTACAGACAAGCACGGCATAACGGCGAGGTCCATTTTGCGCAATTTCCTATAGGGTAAAAAAGCAACGGCAGAAGCAAGCTTCTGCCGTTTTGAGATCGTGTGTCGGTGGCGGTCAGTCGATCAGGTCTGCGCCGAAGGGGAAAACGGCAAGCTTCATCAGCTTGAAAGCCTGAAGGCCGAAGGGGATGCCGACGATGGTGATGCAACAGAGCACACCGCAGGCAAGATAGGTAAGAGCGAATTCCCAGCCGAAGAGGATCAGCCAGATGATATTCATGATAGGATGCTCCTCAAACTCTGTGTGCACCTTTTTGCCAAAGGGGGTGAAGCTGATCTTGGCAAATTTGAAGCATTGGATGCCGAAGGGGATGCCGACGACGGTAATGCAGAGAACAAGACCTACCAAAAACCAAGCGAGGCCCGTAATCAGTCCGCCGAGAAGGAACCAGATGATATTGCCGATCGTGCGCATAGAAAAATCTCCTTTCGGTATTGATTTCAAACTTATTATACCATAATTGAAAGAAAATGTCAAGATGCTGATATGATAAAGGAGATCAAAAGAGGAAGATTGGTTATGCATCATATCAAAAAACAAGGGCCGCGGGCATTGTGCCCGCGGCTCTTTGATCGGTGCGATGGGAATATACTTGTCTTACGGACGGATGCGAAGCGCCTCGGCGGCGGCGAGAATGATCTCACGCTCACAAAACGGGAGCTTTTTGCCTGAGACGAGCTGATAGTTTTCGTGCCCCTTACCCGCGAACAGGACGATATCGTGGGGCTCCGCAATGGAGACAGCGTACTCGATCGCCTCCTTGCGGTCGGGAATCACGACGCGCGGCGCGTCACCCATATAGCGCTCGATATCGGAGAGGATCTGCGCGGGATCCTCGCGGTCGGGATTGTCGGAGGTCAGGATGGAGAGGTCGGCGTACTCTGCCGCCGCCATACCGAGCTCGCGTCGGCGGATCTCCGTTCTGCCGCCGACTGAGCCGAAAAGACAGATCAGTCTTGTGGGCTCATAGGCTCTCAGTGCCTTCAGTGCCGCCGTGAGGCTCTCGCCGTTGTGCGCGTAGTCGATGACGAAGGTGACGTTCGGGATCGGCGTCGGTACAAGCTCCAGTCTGCCCTTGACGGCACAGGAGCTCAGCGCACGTGCGGCGTCACGCTCGCAGATGCCGAGGAGTCCTGCGGCG
The DNA here is from genome assembly GCA_017456965.1 of Clostridia bacterium. Classification (GTDB taxonomy): domain Bacteria; phylum Bacillota; class Clostridia; order Oscillospirales; family CAG-272; genus QALR01. The sequence continues at coordinate 2,769 of JAFTIJ010000103.1, read as the reverse complement.
GCGATGGCTGCCAGCGCGTTTTTGACGGAGAACTCGCCCGGGAAGGGGAGTGTGACCTGCGTTTCGCTTCCTCGGATGGAGAAGCGGATGCCAAAGCCGTGCTCCGTTTCCATTTGTGTGAGTGCGTGCGCGGAGAGGTCGGCGTCACTGCCAAGACCGTAGAGGACCGTTGGTACGGGGGTGACGGCACGGAACTCGTCGGCGTAGGGGTCGTCTGCATTGAGGATAGCGAGCTCCGTGCGGCGGAAGAGCTCCTCCTTGCACGCCTTGTAGTCCTCGAAGGTGGGGTGCTCTGCCTCACCGATGTGGTCGGGTGAGAGATTGGTCATGATCGCCGTATGGAATCGGATGCCGTGGATGCGATCGAGCTTGACACCCTGGGAGGAGACCTCCATGGCGACGTGGGTGACACCCCTCTCTCGCATATCGGCAAAGATGCGGAAAAGCTCATAGCTCTCGGGTGTGGTGTTGACCGTGGGAAGAAGCTCGTCTCCGATGCGTACGCCGACCGTACCGATCGACGCCGCGGCGATGCCCTCGGCGCAGAGAATATGGCGAAGCATTTCGCAGACGGTGGATTTGCCCTTGGTGCCCGTGACGCCGACGATGGTCAGCTCGCGCTCAGGGTGATCGAAAAAGGCGGCGGAGAGCTCAGCGAGTGCTGTGCGGCTATTCTCCGTATACAAAACGAGCGCATCCTCGGGGAGGTCGAGCTTACGTTGTGCGACGAATACGCGACAGCCGCGGAGATAGGCGTCTCCCGCATAGCGGTGTCCGTCGGTGACAGCACCGACGAGGCATACGAAGAGCGAGCCCTCGGTGGCGTTTCTTGAGTTGTAAGCGATGGACGTAATGGGGAGCTCACGCGCGGGGAGCGCGTCGGGGGTGATGCCGATGGCCTCGGCGAGACGATAGAGCGGCTGCATAAAACCTCCGTGGATGGATTTAATTTTTGCAATAGCGGATGTTATGTGGACGGTTACGTGAGTATGCTTTGCGGCGTCGTGACGCTACGGTAGATCTCGGGAAAGCCGCAGGGCGTCTTGCCGCAGGCAACGATGGCGCGGGCGGCGAGAACGAGCAGAGAGTCGATAAAGGGATACGCCTCGTATCGCGCATCCTTGGGGATGAGAGAGAGCTCGGTGCAACCGAGAATGAGCGCGTCACAGCCCTTTTCCATCAGGTCGTCGGCAATCTCGTAAAAGGCGGTATAATCGGGTGCGGATGCGGTTTTGATCGTATCGTAGATCAAGGACATCAGTGCGCTTTGCCCCGTGAAATCGGGCATGACGCACTCGATGCCGTATTCCCTTGCCGCCTGCGGATACGCTCCCGTGAGGACGGTGCCCGTGGTGGCGAGGATGCCGAGACGTCTGACGCCGAGCGTGGCGGCGAGCGAGACGGTCTCGCGCACGATATTCAAAACAGGAACGGGTGAGACGCGGGCGAGCTCGTCAAAAAAATAATGTGCGGTATTGCAGGGGATGGCGATGAGCTGTGCGCCCGCACCCGCGAGTCGCATGACACAGTCCGTCATCTGAGGCAGGGGGGAGCGATCGCTCTTGCCCATGATGTATTCGCTTCTGTCGGGGATCTCCGCACCGCTGATCAGCACGATATTCAAATGGTCCTGATCCCGTGCGGCGGCGGTGTGCTCGGTCAGGAGTCGGTAGAAATAGACGCTCGCGGCGGGGCCGAGCCCGCCGAGAACGCCGAGTGTCTTTGACATGGAACCTCCGTTTGTAAGCAATGACGGTCTACGGGTATTGCCTGTATTTTTTATGGTAGCGGTGATTGTGAATGGTGACGTAGGCAAGACGCAGGGGATTCAAGCGCAGGTCTTGCTTGTAGAAGAGCGCTGTGCCCGCTTTCTTCTCCTTGACGAGCTTTTTGACGCCGGCGAGGAGCTTTTCGTCACGGATATAGGAATATATGATCTTTTTGGGCACGGTATGCCAGAAGCTCTCGCCCTTGACAAGGAGCAGATCCTCGGTGAGGGTGTTTGTCGCGTCGCCGTAAAGGAGCTTGGCGATATTCGCACCCGAATGGGTGACGTAATAGTTGCTTCTGCCCTGACGGAGATTGATCTCAAAGATCTTGAATTTGCCGTCGCGGGGATCGTACTTGATATCAAAGTTGGAGAAGCCCGTGTAGCCGACCTTCTCAAGAAACGCTCTGACGCGGCTCATGAGATGCTCGTTATATTCCGTCAGGATCGCGACGTGGTTGCCGACGCCCTTGGGCGTGTGCTCCTCCAAAAGCACGTGACCGAGGCACATCATCCTGACCTTGGCGTTGCGGTCGGAATATGCGGTGAGCACGTACATACCCGAGTCGTCGCCCGGGACGAAATCCTGTACGATCAGCGTATCGTCGTAGCCCGAGCGGAAGATCGTCCCTGCGATCTCCTCTGCCTGCTCGGGGGTCTCGGGGATATATACCTTCTTCATGCCCTCAAAGGGATTCTGCCAATAACGGATGGAGCTGGAGGGCTTCAAAACGATGGGGTAGGAGAAGGGAAGTGTGCGCAGGGTGCCGAGATCCTCCTCCGAGTGGAGCAGCACGGTGCTCGGGTAGTCCAGACCGTGTGCGTCGCACATGCTGTAGAATGCCTCCTTGGAGATGAGCTTTTTTGCAAGCTCTGCCTTGGGGGCGGCGCAGAAGTAGTACTCCTCCAGAAACGCGCGGTTCTCAATGATGAGATCCGCATAGGCGTCGGTACAGCCGACGAGGATCATCAGCGCCCCCTCGTGCTCCTTGGCAAAGCGC
>JAFTIJ010000102.1 GCA_017456965.1 Clostridia bacterium | reverse complement strand
GGCGAGAGTGCCCCGACCGATCTCCACTCGTTTTCGTATTTCAGGTAAAGGCGATAGTCTGCGCTGATACGTACCACGTCCACACCCGATACGTCACCGAAAAGGATCTCGTCTGCGGCATAGTCCGCGCCCATCACATTTTCGTTATACACACGGAAGGGATTGACAAGCAAAGCGACAAAAAGCAGCGTCAGCACGACCGAGAGCAAGATCACCGTCAGGCGCCTCGGTCTGCGGTAGCGCATAATATTTTTGATACGCTCCCTCGTGGGATCGCCGTCAAACGAGATCGGCGCGGGGAAACGGATGCGCCGCCCCGACGTCATGCCAAGAAGCAGTGAGGCGTACTCCGCACGGACATCCCGCTCCATTCTACGCAATACCGCCTCGTCACAGGAGCGCTCCATATCGCGCTCGGAGAGCAAAAACATCACGTGCACCAGCGGATTAAACCAATGCAGACAAAGCGCAAGAAACGAAATAAGTCTTACAAGATGATCCCCTCGGCGAATATGGAGCCTTTCGTGCATCACAACGAAGTCGCGATCATGCGCTTGCAGATCGGACGGAAGATAGATCCTCGGTCTGAGAACTCCCATCGTAAAGGGCGCCGCCAGATGATCTGCAACATAGACACTCCTTTCGATCGGAACCGCACCGATCAGATCCCGTTTCAGTAAAACCGTACGGATCACACCCGCGGCGATGAAGGCGACAACGCCGATCGCCCAGATCACGGTACAAACGGTCACAGGGTCTGCACTCGCAAGCGCGCTTCCCGCCCCACCCCCGTCCATCGGCGGCACGGCAGATTGGGCGGGCGATACCGACACCGACGGCGTGGAGACGTAGTAGAGCATTCCCTCTTTCGTTTGCACGTCCGTCGGCTGAAAGAGAGATATCGGCAAAGCGACCGAGTACGGGCAAAGCAATCGGAAGAGCACCGCGCCCCAAAGCATATAGGCAAATACGGACGGCGCTCTTTTCAGAAGCACGCGAACAAAGAGAACGATGACGATCAAAACGGACGCGGTAATGCTCATATTCAGGATCGTGTAAAGCATCGTCATCCCTCCTTATTTTCCTCGATCAGACGCTCAAGCTCATCGATCTCCGCTTGCGAAAGCCGTCTGCGCATGGTAAACGCCGCAAGGAAGCGCGGCAGAGAGCCGCAAAAGGTCTCCTCCACAAATTTCTCACTCTGATAGGAATCAAATTCCTCTCGGGAGATCAAGGAGGTCACGCGTCCCCCCTCATTCTGAAACATTCCCCTATCGCACAGGCGTCTTAAAACGGTATAGGTCGTGGATTTCTTCCACCCAAGCTCCTGCTCCGCGAGCTTTACGAGCACCCCTGACAGGATCGGTTCGTTTTTCCAGATCAGCTCCGCAAAGCGCGTCTCGATCTCACCCAATTTATATTCCGGCATCATTGTGCCCCCTTTCTTCGGTCTACTGATTGTAAACCGCAAATACAGTCTACCACAAGTAGACCAATTTGTCAAGGGCTTGGAGACAAAAAAGCGGGCAGTACCCGCATCCTTGAGCTCGCCTATCGCAGCTTTCCGCGCAGACAAGCACGGTAAGACGGTGAGATCTGTTTTGCGCAATTTCCTACGGTACAAAAAATCAGCCTCAAAAGATAACCTTTTGAGACCGATCTTTTCCAAGAAAATATGCAACAACCGTACAGGCTAAAACAATAAGAACCCATCGCCTCATAAACCGAGGCGCACCCAAGGGAAATCTCCCCACACGACGGATCGAACGCCGGGCGTTCGCCGTTTCTTTTGCTTCTTTTCTTGGGGGGCCAAGAAAAGAAGATGCCCTGCTCCGCGTGTCTCCCGTCAGACGAGGATCTCTGCGCGGCTTCCGCCGCTCTTATCCTTTCTGACCACAATCTGCTTATCCATTTTCGCCTTCAGCTCCGAGACGTGGGAGATGATACCGACCAGTCTGTCGCTCTCGGCAAGAGACGCAAGCGCGCGCATGGCCTGGGAGAGCGATTCCTCGTCCAGCGAGCCGAAGCCCTCGTCGATAAAAAGCGTCTCGGTGCGGATGCCGCCCGCCATCGAGCGGATCTCATCCGAGAGACCGAGCGCCAAGGAAAGCGACGCCTTGAAGGACTCGCCGCCCGAGAGCGTCTTGACGCTTCTTAGCGTGCCGTTATAGTGATCGACCACGTCCAGATCCAGACCGCCCTGACTGCGTATATTCCCCGCCCTTCTCTGTCGGCGAAGCTCGTACTGTCCCGAGGACATGACCATCAGTCTCGTATTGGCACGGGCGAGGATGCGGTCGAAATAGGTCGTTTGGATATAGGTCTCCAGCATGATCTTCTCCATGCCCGTAACCGTTCCGTTTGCGGTATTGGAGAGCGCACGGATCATGGCGTACTCCTCCTCTGCCGCCCTGAGCGTGTCGGCGATCTCGCATAAGCTCGTGCGTGCACTCTCATTTGCCGAGAGACGGACGGTGACGCGATCTCGCTCGGCGCTTTTTGCCGTCCGCTCGGAGATCAGACGCCGTCTCTCCTCCCGATCCGCCTCGGGATCGGTCACGGGCATCTCCGAGAGCTTCTCCTCAAGCTGTTTCGTCTGCGTCTGCAAAACGAGCAACGCCTCACGGAGCTCCGTATGCTTTTTCTCCGCCGTCTCGCACTCGCGGATCAGCGTCTCCTGCTCCCGTGACTTTTGACGGAGTGCGTTCTCTGCCGCCGTACCGCTTTCAAACGCAAGCTCAGACGAAAGGGAGGCGATCTGCTCCTCCAGATGTCGGATCAGCGCCTTGAGAGAAACGATCTCCTCGGCGCGTGCGGTGATCTCGCTCTCTGCCTTCTTTAAGCCCGCCTCATTCTCCGCAAGGGAGAGGTCGAGTGTTTTTTTGCGTCGGAGCTTGCCGTCCTCAACGGCGATCTCCGAGGTAAGAGATGCGATCAAGCGCTCCGCATCCGATACAAGACGGATAAGCGCCTCGCGCGAAACCTCGCCCGACGCCCCACCCAAAAGCTCGCGCGTCATGCGTCCGACCTCCTGCGCCTTGGCGTCGCGCTCTGCGATGGCGGCGGCACAGGCGGCACTGCACGCCGATGCGACCTCCTGCGTGCGCTCCATCTCCTTTTTGCTCTTTTTGAGCTGTGCCTCCGACGGCACGTTCTTCGAGCGGACAGCGGGCGCGGGGTGAACGGTAGCGCCGCAAACACGGCACGGCACACCGTCCGCAAGCTCCTCGGCAAGGATGCCCGCTTGCTCGTTCAAAAATGCCTCGTGCTCTGCGTTATAAAGCTCTCGCGCCTCTCGTGCGAGCACACTCGCCTTGCGATACTCCTCTTGCTTGATCCCGACCGCCAAGGTGAGGCGTGCAAGCTGATCCTCAGTATTCTGCAATACGAGGAGGCGCTTCTTTCTCTCCTGCGCCTGCATTCTCTCTGCGGCAAGACGCTCACGATTCTCGCCCGCATTCTCCAGCGTTGCACGCTCCGCTTTTTGTGTCTCCAGCGTGTCTGCCAAAACGACGGACTCTGCGCGAACGGCATCGAGGCGACGCTGTTGTACCGCAAGCGTACTGCGCGAGGAAGCAAGCTCCGTTTGCTTGCGGTCCAGCTCCCCGTAGCGCGCAAGATCCGTGCGCAGCCGTATGGTCTCGGTGCGCAAGCGCTCGGCGTGCTCACGCTTCTCCTTGACGGCGGGGAGCGCCTCGGATGCCAAGGCAAGCTCCGACTGCTTTCGGGTCTCTGCCGCCATGCTCTGCGCAAGCGCGAGCTTGGTCCTCTCATAGCTCTCCGAAAACGTCAGACGCCCGCTGATCGCGGCAAGCGTGACGTCGATCGTTTCAAGCGATGCGGCAAGCTCACCAAGCGCTCTGCGGACGTCCGCATTCAGTGCGTCGATCAGCTCAATGATCTCCGTCTGCGAGAGCATCTTCTGCTTTGCCGCCGCAACCCTCGGCGCAAGTGCGGACGCGGCGTCACATCGGATCCCCTCCACGTATTGCGCGGCACGGTCGCGGAGCTTTTCGCATTGCGTTCCCCGCGCGGACGCCTCCGTACGCAGGCGATCCTGCAGGGTACGGAACTTCTCCGTTCGGAAGATCCTGCGGAAGATCTCCTGTCTCTCTCCCGTCGGTGCAAGCAAAAGCTTCTGGAAATCGCCCTGTGCGATCATGGAGATCTGCATGAACTGATCGCGGTCGAGACCGATCAGCTCACGGATGGCGGCATCGACCTCTCTCGGCTTATTCACCGTACGGTCGGGGAGCGTCAGCTCTGCCTCCGCCTTTTGCTTCGTCGTGCCGCTTCCCTTGAGTCGCGGGCGCTCATACTCGGGATTGCGGCGGATACGGTAGACCTCGCCCATATGCGAGAACACCAGCTCCACCTCCGTCGGCGTATCGGGTGCCGCATACTGCGAGCGAAGCATGGCGGGCTCGCGGTTCTGCCCGCTCGCTGAGCCGTAGAGCGCAAATACGATCGCGTCAAAGATCGTCGTCTTGCCCGCACCCGTATCACCCGTGATCAGATAGAGCCCACTCGTTCCGAGGCGCTCCATATCCAGCGTCATTTTTCCCGCGTAAGGTCCAAACGCGGAAACGGTCAAGGTTATCGGTCTCATTGCTCACCCTCCCAGATCTCACGGATCAGATTCGTAATAAACGCCTCTTGCTTTTCGCTCATCGGCGCGCCGTTTTGCTGTGTGTAGAAATCGGAAAAGAGCGAGAGCTCCGATTTCTCCTCCACGGCGTCAAGCTCCTCAAGGCCGCCCCCGTTTCTCGTTCTCGCGTTATCGTAGTCGAGCTTCATCAAGCGGTGATAGACGGTCGTCAGCTTGCCCACGGCGTCGGGGATATCCTCCTCATCCGTAAGGGTAATGTGCATATAATCCTCACGGTAGGGTGTGTGCTCGTAGTAGCTTTTTTGCATCAGCTCATCGTAGGAGCCGCGGATCTCGTGCATATCGCGCAGCGGTGTCAACGCTCTCGTGCGGACGGAAAGCGCTCCCTTCTCCTTCAGCTCTACGACCGTGACAGATTTTTTGTCGTGCACCTCGGAAAAGGAATACTTCAGCGGTGTACCGCAATAGCGCACGCGCTCCGTCTCACAGCTTTGCGGGCTGTGGATGTGACCGAGGGCAACGTAATCAAAGTCCGCAAACACCGATGCATCCACGTTGTCCGTACCGCCGACGGAGATCTCCTCGGACTCCGAGCGCTTGGCACCCGTCACAAACTGATGGGTCACAAGCACGTTTCTCACATCACGGTCGAGCGGCATATGGGAAATCGCCACGCGCACGGCGTCGGTATAGGAGACGATCTCCTCCTCCTCATGAAAACGGCGTACGGAGGATGGCTTCAAAAACGGAAGCATAAAGAATCTCACCTCGCCGTATTCATCCGCAAGCGAGAGAGGCGTGACCGTCCCGTCGTAGACGGGGGATACGTGGATGCCGCTTTTTTCGATCAGGCGGTAGGCAAACGCCATGCGCTCGGGAGAGTCGTGATTTCCGCTGATGAGAAAGACGGGGGTCTCCCGATCGGCGAGACGAAAAAGAAAATCGTCAAGGAGCGCCACCGCCTCCGTGGACGGAACCGCCCTGTCGTAGACGTCCCCCGCGATCAACACGCCGTGCGGCTTCTCGTCATCCACGATCCGAAGGATCTGATCGAGAATATATTTCTGATCGTCCAGCATGGAATACTCGTTGACCCGCTTGCCAAGATGCAGGTCGGATAAATGGATCAATTTCATTCTTTTCTCCTTATGTAATTAAAAGCACCGTCTATATTTCACAGATGCCGAAGATCGCACCATCCAGCTCCCGTATCCGATCAATGGGTATCTTTGTTCTGTCCGTCATCACCAGCGTGTGGGTATGATCCTCAAACGCCCGCACCACGCCCTGCTTTACGGTGTAAGCGCCGCCATGCTTCTTGCCGTCGGGCACGAAATACACGATCCTCACGGTCGGCTCCGAGGCAAGGCGCTCGCGGAGCACGCGAAGCTTGGCGTCAAGCAATGCCTTCATATCCTCGGTTAGCTCCGCACACAGATCCGTATGCCGCGCGGTCTCCCTTACGGCATCGTCGTAGCCTGTCAGCGCCGCAAAGGGCGAGAACTGCGCCGCGCGGTCGCGCATCGGCATCCTTTGCCTTGTACGAGGCTCGGGATGCACCCTATTCAGTATATCGTCGTATTTTCCCATAACCGCCTCCGCTTGTCCTATGCCTTGTGTCCGCCGATGCGTCCGTTGCGGTCGCGGGCGGTGGCATCCTCCTCAAGATTCATCCCCTTGAGGATCGCATTCTTTCCGTATTTCTGCTTGATGGCGAGCATCGCCTTTTGCATCCGTTTTTCCTTTTCGCTTGCCTCACGCCGCTCACGCTCGGCCCTTTCCTCCGCCTCGTGATCGGAAAAGAGGCTGATCTGCTCGCATACGGGCGGTGCCGCCTTCACCTCGTCCTCCGCAATCACGCGGTTGACCGTCAGATTCATACGGCGTACCAAAAGGCAAGGATCCACGATACGATCGTAGAGCGACGCCACCGCTTGCGTAAGACGCTTGGCGGAGGAGGTATGTGCGCCGAGATTCTCCGTGCCGTGTGCGTGCTTCGGTAGCTTTCTGCCATAGGGGTCGGTCACGATCGGACCGTGGTACTGCGCTCGGATCGCAGGATCCGTCAGATTGCCGACGTCGTAGCCGACGGTCAGAACGAGCTGATCGGTCACAAGCCCCTTCTCCACAAGCTCCAGCGCAAGCTGGTCCGCCATCTCGCGCACCACAAGACGGGCGCGTGCCGCGGTATACGGCGCTTGCAGGACCTGCCCCGAGCAGATACTGCTCGCCTCGGGCTTATACGCCTTGATATCGGCGATCGTACACGGCTCGTAGCCCCATGCGTGATCGATCAAAAGCTCTGCGTTCACACCGAAGAGGCGGTACAAAAGCTCTTCGTTATAATAGTCGCGCGCATTTCCGACGGAGCAACGCGCAACGTCCCCCATGGTATAGAGACCGTGCTTCTCCAGCGTACGCGCATAGCCGCGCCCGACGCGCCAGAAGTCCGTCAGGGGGCGGTGATCCCACAGGAGCTCTCTGTATTTCATTTCATCCAGCTCCGCGATGCGTACGCCATCACGGTCCGCCTCTACGCGCTTTGCAACGATATCCATAGCGATCTTGCAGAGATAGAGATTGGTTCCGATCCCCGCTGTGGCGGTAATGCCCGTCTCCCGCAGGACGTCCTTGATCAGCATACTCGCAAATGCATACGGCGTGCATCCCCTCAGCCTGAGATAGGGGGTGATGTCGATCATGACCTCGTCGATGGAGTAGACGTGGATATCCTCGGGGGCTACGTGCCTCAGATAGATCTGATAGATCCGAGTGCTGTAGTCCATATAGTGTGCCATGCGCGGGGGCGCGACGATATAGTCCACGGCAAGCGACGGGTCGGAGGCGAGCACACGGGCGTCGGTACTGCTCCCCGTGGGGCGTGCCCTGCGACGTCGCTCGTCATTGACCGCCTTGACCCGTTGCACGACCTCAAAAAGCCTTGCTCTGCCGGGAATACCGTATTGCTTCAAGGAGGGCGAGACCGCAAGACAGATGGTCTTCTCCGTCCGACTGCCGTCCGCGACCACGAGATT
>JAFTIJ010000101.1 GCA_017456965.1 Clostridia bacterium | reverse complement strand
TATATTCAATAATCTCCTTGGCATTATTCTCTATTGTTGTAAAAGCTTTGTCGCTTTCGGCGTGACCGTTCAGTATAGGTAAAATGATATGATAATCATTTTGAAGCGCATTTGCTACATCCTCATAATTCCACCACGACAACCCCCCGCCGTGTAAAAGAATAATTGTATCAAGACAATGCTTTCCATATTCTATATACTTCATTTTTACACTCACTTGTAAATTCTTATTTATCAGTGATTTATTATATCATATTTCTATGAACTTTTCAACCAATGGGGCTTTTCTTTGCTTACTGCGACTCAAATTTTGAGGGCTGACGTTTTTTTCGTCAGCCCTCGATCTTTATCATCATCCCGACAAATTGGGATTGACGATGGCGGGGCTACTTGACGGGGGGAGCGGAATATGCTATAATTGACGCATAAAATCACGGACAGACGGAGGTCATGGCGTGAAAAAGAATTTTATGAGAGCGGACTGGGAACGCTTTTTGCCCGTTCCGATTCTTGAGGATGCTCCCGCGTATCGGGTTCTGTACGATCGGGCGTGGGCGTTGGCTCGCGATCACGTCAGGGAGATCGCGGGGATGCCGCAGTCACCGTATATGGACGAGGCATTTTGCGATACGCAGATCTGGATATGGGATACCTGCTTCATGTCGCTTTTCTGCAAATATGCGGGCGAGGTATTCCCCGGGGTGGAGAGCCTGCGGAATTTCTACGAGGTGCTCTACGGCGAGGCGCGTTTGCCGACGGTCATCCCGAGTATGGGCGAGCCTGAGTGGACGGGTGCGGTCGCGGGGGAGCCCCACGAGGTCCGTATCCATATCGCAGACAACCCGCCCTTATTTGCGTGGGCAGAGTATGAGAACGCGCTCTTTCACGGTGACACGGCGTATATACGGGAGCTTTTGTATCAAAAGCGCTTTTTACAAAGGCACTACGAGTGGATCGAGAGTCTACGGGAGAGGACTACGCCGCGTGGCGTGCAATGCGAGACGCGCCTTGTGCGGGATGTGCGCGGCTATCTCTGGGAGGGCGGACGCTCCGGCATGGACAATACCCCTCGCGGCAGACGCGGACCGCGCACAGACCGTACGCGACCGAATACCCCCGAGCTTCTCTGGATCGACGCGCTCTGTCAACAGGCGCTTTCCGCAAGGATGATCGCATCACTCTTTGATATCGTCGGCGATACTGCGATGCGGGACGCTTGGGAGGAAAAATATCGGGAGAAGGAGGCGCTCGTCAATCGCTGCTATTGGGACGCAGAGGATTGCTTTTATTACGATATTGACAAAACGACGGGAGCGCCCTGTCGCGTGATGACGGTCGCCTCCTATTGGGCGCTGACGGCGGGCGTCGCCACGAAGGAACGTGCCGCCGCCATGGCCGAGCGCCTTTCGGACGAGCGCACGCTCGGGGGCGTGCTCCCGCTGATCTCTCTTGCGAGAAACGACGGAAACTATGAGCCCGACGGGCGCTATTGGCGCGGCGGGCTGTGGCTGCCGACGGCGTACGCCGCTCTGAAGGGGCTCTCCGCATACGGCTACGATCGTCTTGCGCACAACGCGTCGCGGGCGATCCTCGATCATATGGTAAGGACCTATCGGGAATATGAGCCCCATACGATCTGGGAATGCTACGCACCCGAGGCGGCAACGCCGTCCGTTACGGCAGACGGCCGCGAACGGGTACGCCCCGATTTCTGCGGGTGGTCGGCGCTGGGACCGATCGCAATCTATATTGAGTTCGTTCTCGGTTTTCGCAGGGTCGATGCCTTCCGCCGTGTCGTCGAGTGGGCAAAGCCCGAGGGCTTTGCGGGGGAGATCGGGATTTGCAATCTCCGCTTCGGTGACGTGGTGACGGATATCGTCGCCAAGGGCGGCATTTGTACCGTCCGTGCCAATGCCCCGTATACGCTCAGAATTGACGGACGGGATCTCCCGATCCGCGCGGGCGAGCAGACGCTTGACCTGAACGAAATTCCGAATGATGTAAGCTTGTGAAAGGATGAAAGCATATGAAATATACCAAGGACGCACTTCATGAGATCTCATTTCCCCTCGGCGGGATCGGTACGGGGAGCATCGGCCTTGCCGGCAACGGTATGCTGATCGACTGGGAGATCTTCGGTAGCCCGGATAAGGGAACCATCAATGGCAATACGTTTTTCGCGATCCGTGCCGTGTGTGCGGACGGTCAGACGGTAACAAGAGCTTTGCAGGGCGATATGGAAAAGAACCTATCGGGCGCGTTTTCAAGGGGGCGCTTTCACGGCTTTGGCTTCGGACCCGATCAGAATACGCTGTGCGGCTTGCCGCACTTCCGTGAGGTGACGTTTGACGGCATGTTTCCGATCGCGCGCTTGCGCTTTGCCGACGGGCATTTCCCCGGGCAGGTCGTCATGACGGCGTGGAACCCGATGATCCCGCTCGACTCGGAGAATTCGAGTTTGCCCGTTGCCCTTTTTGATATTACGGTTGAGAACGCTCCCGAGGGAACTGTGTACGAGGTGATCTTCTCCGTGACCAATCCCTTTGACAGGAGCGTGAACCGCGTGCTTTTGCATGAGGGCTGTACCGCGGTGCGCCTGTCCGATGCGACGCTGACGCCGGACTGCAGGGATTACGGTGATATGACCGTTTCCGTCGATCGTGCGGGCGGTATCGTGCAGGAGTATTGGTATCGCGGAGAGTGGCGCGATCACGTTTCCACCTTCTGGCACGAGCTCTCGACGGGCACGATGGGGGAGCGTCATTACGATACGCCCGGCAAGCGCGACGTTTGCTCGGTCGGCGCGTCGCTTGTAAGCGGGGAAACGCTCCGTTTTACGCTCGCATGGAATCACCCGAATTGCTACAACTCTTGGGATCCGTGCCTTGACGGGGAGGGCAAGGATATCCTTTGGAAAAATTATTACGCGACGCGCTTTGCGGACTCCGAGGCGACCGCTCTGTACGTGCTCCGTCACCGTGCGGCGCTCTACGAGGGGACGAGGACGTTTTGCGATTCGCTCCATTCCTCGACGCTCGACCCCGCCGTGGTCGATGCCATCTCCTCGACCATGTCCGTTTTGAAATCTCCGACGGTGTTGCGATTGGAGAACGGCGCCTTCTACGGCTGGGAGGGCGTACACGCAAGACACGGCTCCTGCGAGGGAACCTGTACCCACGTCTGGAGCTACGCCTACGCGCTCTGTTTTTTGTATCCCGATCTGGAGCGCTCGATCCGTGAGACGGAGTTTCGCTACGATGTCTGCGATGACGGTAAGATGGGCTTCCGTACGATGCTCCCGCTCGGCAGATCGGTATCCCGCTTCCGCGCTTGCGTGGACGGGCAGATGCTCACCGTCGTCAAGACCTACCGCGAGTGGAAGCTCGGCGCGGGAGACGAGTGGCTCCGCATACACTTTGATACGGTGAAAAAGCTCCTCGCCTACGCATGGAGCGAGGAGAATCCCGACGAGTGGGACCGTGACCGTGACGGCGTACTGGAGGGCAGACAGCATCATACACTCGATATGGAGCTTTTCGGTCCCTCCTCGTGGTTGGAGGGCTTGTATCTCGCCGCCCTGCGCGCGGCGTCGGAAATGGCGGCATATCTTGGGGAAACGGAGATGGCGGAGGAGTATCGCGCGCTCTTTGAGAGCGGCTACGCGTATATGAGAGAAAATCTCTTTAACGGCTCTTATTTTATCCAGAAGGTGGATCTGACGGACAAAACGCCGACGGAGCACTTCGATTGCCCGAATTATTGGAACGCGGAAAAGGGTCAGCTCAAGTATCAGATCGCGGACGGCTCCGAGATCGACCAGATGCTCGGGCAGTGGCATGCAAATCTTTTGGGGCTCGGTGATATTTTTGATCGGGATCAGCGCCGTACGGCACTGTGCTCGATGATGAAGCATAACTTCAAGTCCTCGATGCGCGAATTTGCCAACGTGTGGCGCGTCTTTGCGCTGAACGACGAGGGCGGCACGGTCATCTGCGACTATCCCGAGGGCTGTGAGAAGCCCGTGATCCCGATCCCGTACTGTGAGGAGTGTATGACGGGCTTTGAGTACGCCTTTGCGGGACTCTTGATCAGCGAGGGCTACGTCGAGGAGGGGCTTTGTGCGGTGCGCGCCATCCGCGATCGCTACGACGGCAAGAAGCGCAATCCGTGGAACGAGATCGAGTGCGGGAGCAACTACGCACGCGCCATGGCAAGCTTCGCGCTCCTTCCGATCTTCAGCGGCTTTACCTTTGATATCCCGCACGGCAGGATCGGCTTTGCGCCGATCACGGCGGGCGACTTCCGCGCCTTTTTCAGCGCGGGCACGGGCTGGGGCGATTTCATTCGCACCGACGGTGCGGACGAGCTCCGTCTGCACGGCGGCACCCTCCCGATCGGCACGCTGACCCTTGGCGGCGGCAAGGCGGCGGACACACTTGAGATCGACGGCGTGCGCGTACCGTTTACGCAGACGGGCGCGGATATTTGCTTTGACTGTCAGACGGTGAAGCGCTCCGTACGCGTCATTTATCGCGCGTGAGTGCTGTCCGATTTAATCGGATGCTTCGGATGATTTGGTTTCGATCTTGATCTTTTGCAGCTCGGTATGCACCAAGGAGAGGATCTGCTCCTCGGTCATACCGAGCTTTTCTGCCGCCTCGGGGTTTTTGAGCACCGTCTCGGGGGTCTCATCGGCGAGCATCATGAGCATGGAGGGCTTCAATCGCATCCCCGAGACGGTGGCAAAGGCATTGGTGATCACGTCTGCCGCCGCTTTGCTTTTCAGCAGGTCGCCCAAGGTGTGACGGATGGAGTAATATCCCTCACGGAAGGTAAGCGGTGTCTGCGGTACCGTTTTGTCCTCAAACCAGTTGGTCACGCCGTGCGCCGCATCCTCTGTCAGCCGATAGTGTGCGGGGATCTCCCTTTGGAATGTGAATACCGCCGTGTCGCGGACATCGCCTGCGTGTACGCTGACCGTTTGGACGCCCTCGACGACGGGGATCTTATCAAAAACAAAAACGTGATCGCCGTCCTTTTTGTCGATCTCGATACCGTTTACCGAGAGGATGAGCGTCGGCAGATTGCTGTAAACGCGGATGGTTGCCGTCCCCTCGGGACGTATGGCGTAGCGCTTGCCGCAGATGTGGATCATCGGCTCGGGATTCCAATAGGCCTTATAGAGATAGAAGGCGTCCTTGCGGATCTTACGGTCGAAGCTCACGAGCCCCTTGTTGTTTCTGCCCGTCACGCCGCCCTCGTTTCTTGCGTCGCACCCGAAATCAAACATATTCCAGACGTACGTGCCCCAGAGCCACGGGCGCTCGCCGATGATGCGGAGCATATGCTCGTGGTAGAGCGCCTGATACGCCTCGCTGTAATCGCCCATCGTCGGCGTATCGCCGTGATAGGTGACGATGCCCTCGCATCCGTACTCGGAGAGACCGAGCGGGCGCGTGGGGTGGCGCTTGTGAAAGCGGTCGAGCCACGCCTCGTTATCCGTAAGCTTGCCGCCGTACCAGCCGAAGTAGTGATTGTAGGCGACGAGATCGGTGATCTGATTCTGCTCGCTGTCGATGGGGAGCATGGAGACCTGCGCCATCGTGGAGAGGCGCGTGGGATCGAGCCTCTTTACCGTTTGGTTCAGCTCGCGCAGACGCTCGGGGAGCGCCTCCTTTTCCCCGCCGATGGTGATCTCGTTTGCGATCCCCCAGAAGCAGATGGAGGCGTGATTGAAATTCTGCTCGATCAGCTCGCGGAGCTGGCTGAGCGCGTTCTCGTGTGCCGCCTCACTGTCTGACATTTTGCTGATGAACGGGATCTCCGCCCAGACGATAAAGCCGTAGGCGTCGCAGAGGTCGTAGAACTCGGGGCTGTGCTGATAATGCGCAAGGCGGACGGTGTTGGCACCGATCTCGCGGATGATGGCGGCGTCGCGCATATGGTCCTCGGGTGTGAGTGCGTTTCCGACGCCGAGGAGATCCTGATGGCGTGAGACACCGCGCAAGGGGGTCGGCTTGCCGTTTAAGAGAAATCCGCGCGCGGGATCGACCGAGAAGCGACGGATGCCGTGACGGGTGCTCACACAGTCGAGCACCTCGTTGTGGCGGATCAGCTCCGCCGTGACGGTATAGAGATAGGGATCCTCCACACCCTGCCAGAGATGCGGAGACGTCAGACGGTACGTGCATTCGCTCCGTGCGGCACTTGTATAGAGCTCGACGAGCGTGTGACCGCAGGCGTCGCTTACGGTATAGCGCACGGTGTCGGCGGTGTCGGGATGACGGACTTGGCTTTTTAAGTGCAGCGTTGCCGCGCCGTCCTCTGTGACGTCGGAGAATACGTGCAGTCCCGGGTGGCATCGCGTGCCGAGGTCGAAATGGGTGTCGGGCAGCTCGATGAGCGTGACGGGGCGGTGCAGACCGCCGTAGAAGGTGAAGTCCGCAAGCCCGGGATAGATATCGTCACACGGGGCGTTTGAGACCTTGACGACGAGCGTGTTTTTTCCTTTTTTCAGATAGCTTGTGATATTGACGGAGAAGGCGCTGTAGCCGCCCTTGTGACGGGCGACCTCGATCTTGCCGATATAGACGGTGGCATCGTAGGAGGCGGCACCGAAATATAGGATATATTCCTTGCCCTCCTTCAGATCAAAGGTATTCAGCTCTCTCAGATAGTAACAGACGCCGCGGTAGTAATCCGCGCCGCCATCCTGACCGTCCTCGGCGTTCCACGTATGCGGGAGCGTGACCTTTTTCCAATGCTTGTCGGCGTAGTCGGGGATCTCCTTTTGCGGTAATTTGGTAAAATACCAGTTGTGTGTCAGTACGGTTTCTTTACGCATGGCGATTTTCCTCATTTCCTTGTTTTCCGTCGCGCAGAATGCGCGCGTTTTCCTCCGTCTTTTTCTTCGTCAGCGGATAGAGAAGGATGAGACTTACGCCGACGACGAGATAGAGGAGGGCGGGGATCAGTGTGGCGACGGTGTAGATGCCCTGTGCGACGGCGTCGCTCTGTACCGCCGCTGTGGGGTCAAAGCCGATGAGGACGAGCAGCCACCCGCCGAGCCCGCCCGCGGCTGCCTGCCCGATCTTGCGTGCGAAGGAGTACGCGCCGTAGATGGTGCCGTCCTCACGCTTGCCCGTGCGGACCTCGCTGTCGTCGATGACGTCGGTGATGATCGCCCACATGATCAGATTGAAGAGCGAGAAGCCGAGGAAGCCGAGGACGCTCACGGCGATATAGACGCCGATCGAGCGCGTGCGTAAGAGCCAAAGGAGAAACGAGGCGAGGGCGGCGCTGAGACTGCCGACGATACCGATCGTGCGCTTACCGAGACGGCGCGCAAGCGGTGTGGCAAAGGGGGCGGTGACGAGCCCCGGGATCATGCCGACGGCGCTCATCAGGGCGGCACCGTTTTTACTCTTGAAATAGTCAATAAAAAGATATTGGTTGACGGATTGGCTGAGGAGCTGCGCGGCGAGGATCGCGACGGTGGCGACGGTGATGCCGATGAGCGCCCGACTGCCGACGAGCGTTTTTACCACGTCAGAGAGACGCCGTCCGTCGCTTTTGTGTGCGGGTAGCTGTACGCGCTCCTCGGTTAAAAGATAGCAGGTGACGTAGCAGGCGACCGTCAATACGGCAAGCACGGCGCTGACGTACGTGAAGCGGTCACCCCGCACGAGCTGATTACCGTCGGCGTCCGTTTCGTAGACGACGAGCGGCACGATGACGCCGATGATGAGATTGGCGATCACGGAGCCGATACTGCGGGCGACGGAGAGCGCGGCACGCGCGTCGCTGTCCCCGCTGAGTGCCGATGCCATGGAGCCGTAGGGAATATTGATCGCGGTATAGAGGACACTGCCCCAGATCAGATACGTTATAAACATATAGGTGATACGAAGCCACATGGGCGCGTGAGCGACGGCGCTTTGGTACATGAGGAAGCCGGCAAGCGCGACGGGCACGGCGATGCGGCGCAGCCACGGGCGGAATTTGCCGTCGCGCGAGGGCGGCAAACGGTCAACGATGCGCCCCATGGTGATGTCGGTAAAGGCATCGAGAAAGCGTGCGATCACGAAGAGCGTCCCGACGAGCCCCGAGGAGATCCCGAGGACCTTGGTATAAAAGACCATCAGAAAGACCCCCGCGAAGGTGAACATGAAATCGTTTCCGAGGTTGCCGATCAGATAGCCGAGCTTGTCCCGTATGCCAAAGGGGCGTTTTTGTACGGTGCGTTGCATGACAGGTCTCCTTTCAAAGTATATTGTCAATGTACCCGAAACGGCGCGGATTATACGATTTTTCCTGTTGATTTTTTTTGCTTACGGCGATATAATAGAGTATGTAAAAATATTTTTTGAGTGGAGGATCTTATCATGAAGGTATTACTGATCAACGGAAGTCCGAGAGAACACGGCTGTACCGATACCGCGCTCTGTGAAATGGTGCGCGTATTTGAGGAGAACGGTGTAGAGACAGAGCTCCTTTGGATAGGCAAGGGTCCCATTGCGGGCTGTACCGCCTGCGGTGCTTGTGCAAAAAACGGTCGTTGCATCTACGACGATCAGGTCAACGGTATTCTGGCACGTTTGGATACGATCGACGGCATCGTCGTCGGCTCTCCCGTCTACTACGCGGGTGTATCGGGACAGATCACGTCGTTTCTCGACCGTCTCTTCTATGCGGGTGGCGGCAGAATGAAGGGCAAGCCCGCGGCGTCTGTCGTTTCCTGCCGCAGAGGCGGCGCATCGGCGGCATTTGAGATCATCAATAAATATTTCATGATGACCAATATGCCCGTCGTGACCTCTCAGTATTGGAATCAGGTTCACGGCAATACGCCCGACGAGGTTCGTCAGGATCTGGAGGGCTTGCAGACCGTGAGAACGCTGGCGCAGAATATGACGTGGCTTCTCCGTTGTATTGAGGCGGGCAAGGCGGCAGGCGTGCCCGAGCCCGTATACGAGCCCAAGGTTCGTACCAACTTTATCCGATGAGGCGCGTTTTTCTGATCGCGGCGATCGTTTCGGTGCTTCTTTTGTCCGTCGGGTGCCGTGAGACACAGACCTATCGCCCGTCGTTTACCCTCGGCGAGGGCTTCTCGCTTACGGGGGAGACGATCACGGGTACGGTCGTCGGTGAGGAATATTATCTGCTCTTTGACGTATTGGATACGGCAGAGCGATTCGTGATCTTTGGCGACAGTGCGGCAGAGACCTTCCTTGAGAGTGGTGTGATCCCGCTTACGCGCGGGGAGAACCGCTTTGTGATCCGATTTATCCGCGACGGGCTGGAGCGGGAGTATGAGCTTCTCATACGCTATATTCCGATCCGCTCCATGCGCGTGGAGACGGTTACGCCCGACAGGACGTATCATATCGGGGAGCGCTTCGATCGCTCGACCGTGCGGGTGTTCGCCGTGACGGATACGGGCGAGGAGCTGGAGACGGACCGCTACGCGACGGAGTATGAATTCTCGGAGCTTGGGACACACGACGTGTGGATCACGCTCGGTAAATTTTCCGCAAGCGTGGAGGTCACGGTGGATGCGCCTTACTTGCCGACGCTGGACGGCGATTTCTCCGCCGACGGTGTGCGTTACGCTTTGGAGGACGGCTTTGCCTCGCTGATCTACGCCGAGGATGCGGAGGGCTTTTTCGCCGTGCCGCACGCGGTGCGGTGGGAGGGTGCGCTCTATCCCGTCCGCAAGATCGGCGACGGCGCCTTCTCCTGCTCGGCGGTCACGGGCGTGCTGATTGCCGACGGTGTCACGACCGTAGCGTCCGGTGCCTTCTCCGAGTGTGAGGCGCTTGCGTGGGTGACGTTGCCCGACACGCTCGTGTCGCTTGGCAGACAGGCGTTCTCGGGGTGCGTATCGCTTGCGCGCGCCGAGCTCCCCGATGGGATCACGCATCTGCCCTACGGTGTATTTTATGGGTGTGAGTCGCTTTTCCGTGTGTCGATGGGCGACGTGGAGACGGTCGGCGAGCGGGCGTTCTACGGATGTAAGGCGCTAAAGCAGATCACGATGCCGCGCACGCTGCGCGAGATCGGCGCGTCTGCCTTTGAGGGCTGTGAGGCGCTGGGGGCGGTGACGCTTTGCGATCTTCACGCGCTCGGTGACCGCGCGTTTGCCTCCTGTAAGGCGCTCTCGGCGTTTGCACTCGGACGGGTGGAGACCCCTCTTGGCAAGGAGGTTCTTAGCGGCTCGTCGCCTGCGGTGTATACCGTGGAGGGAAGTGCCGTGATGGCGTATGCAAGAGATGCGGGTCTTGATGTGAGGACGGTCGGTGAGACGGACGTATATCCCGTCTTTTTGCCCCAAACCGTGGAGATCGGAGAGGACTACCCCTACGGCTCTGTCATCGGCTTCGTGATGGCGGCGGACGGACTCCGCAACGTCTCGGGGTATGAGATCGTTTATCCCGCCGACGTATGCGGCACGGTGGATGCCGCCTTTGTCCTCGGAGACTACCGATATGAATTCCCGCTTTTCGTCTCCTATACGGAGACGGTGCTCGTCGATACCGACACCAGAGGTGTTCTCTATGCATTGGATCCCTCAACGAAAACGGCGGTCCTCGTCTCCTGCCCAACGTATTTGAAGCGGAGCCGCGTTTATACGCCGACGATCGAGGGGCGGTTCCTTGTGCCGACAGCGCTCTCATGCCCTGACGGGCTCTATACCGTGACGGGTGTCGCGGAGGGTGCGTTTGACGGCTGCGAGATGATCTCGGAGGTCGTGTATCCGATAGAAATTACGGGCTGAACCGAAAATTTTACACAAAATCCCACCAGACTATTGACAAATTTTTTGGATGAGTCTATAATCAAAAGAATAATAATGATACTTTTCTTCGGAAATATACCATTGATAATATAACGCAATTCGCCCGCGGATAAGAGACCACAGGATGTCCGCGGCGCAGGAGGTTCATTATGCAGAATATCAAATTCGTCCCCACGGAGGCCCCGAAGCAGAAGCCCGAGACCTCGAAACTTTCCTTTGGCAAGAGCTTTACGGACCATATGTTCGTCATGGAGTATTCCCCCGACAAGGGCTGGCATGACGCGCGCATCGTCCCCTTTGCCAATCTCACGCTCCACCCCGCGTCCACCGTTCTTCACTACGGCGCAGAGATCTTTGAGGGTCTGAAGGCGTACAGAACGCCCGACGGCGAGGTTCAGCTTTTCCGTCCGATGGATAACATCGAGCGTCTGAACGATTCCGCAGACCGACTCTGTCTGCCCAAGCTCGATCCCGAGTTTGCGCTGGAGGCGCTCAAGACCTTTGTCGCAACGGAGAAGTCGTGGGTTCCCGACGAGTTTGGTACGTCGCTCTATCTCAGACCCTTCCTCTTCGGCAACGACGAGACCCTCGGCGTTCACACCATTCAGAATGCCGTATATATGGTCATCGCCTGTCCTGTCGGCAGCTATTATCCCGAGGGCATCAACCCCGTCAAGATCATGATCGAGACCGATGACGTCCGCGCGGTACGCGGCGGCACGGGATACGCCAAGTGCGGCGGTAACTACGCGGCGAGCAACCGCGCAGGCGAGGTCGCGGAAAAGAAGGGCTTCTCTCAGGTTCTCTGGCTTGACGGCGTGGAGAGAAAGTATATCGAGGAGGTCGGCGCGATGAACGTCATGTTCAAGATCGACGGCGTTGTCGTCACGCCCAAGCTCACGGGCTCGATCCTCCCCGGCATCACCAGACGCTCCTGCATTCAGCTCCTGAAGGACAAGGGTATCCCCGTAGAGGAGAGACTGCTCTCCGTCGACGAGCTTCTCACCGCATTGCAGGAGGGCCGTCTTGAGGAGGCGTGGGGCTGCGGTACTGCCGCCGTCGTCTCTCCGATCGGTCAGCTCTCCTATCAGGGCAAGAACTATATCATCAATAACTTTGAGATCGGCAAGACCACGCAGGATCTCTACGACACGCTCACCGCGATCCAGTGGGGCACCGCTGAGGACCCCTACGGCTGGACGGTGAAGATCTGATCCGGGTATCAATAAAAAAGGCTATGCACCGTCAATGATGCATAGCCTTTTTTTGCGGGCAGTGCCCGCCTCCATGTGCTCGCCTATCGTCTTGTTACATCGAAACGAAGCGCGGCAAAACGGCGAGGGAGGAGTGTTGAATCTAAACTATAAATTGGGGTTTAGCGGTGAGTTTGGATAAGCGGAAACGCTGTCAGGCTCCCTGCGGAGGGAGCTCCCGACGAAAGTCGGGTGAGGGAGAGTGCGAGTAATAAAGGTGTAAGCCGAGATTGCGGGTTGGGTATAGACTATCGGTATGGTTATCCAAGATCATATACAGCCCGTATGATTTTATACACGCACTCTCCTTCCACCGCTACGCGGTCCCCCTC
>JAFTIJ010000100.1 GCA_017456965.1 Clostridia bacterium | reverse complement strand
ACGAGGCTTACGATATGATCGATAAGGCTCCTGAGGAGAGAGAGCGTGGTATCACAATCAACACAGCTCACGTTGAGTACGAGACAGACGCTCGTCACTATGCTCACGTTGACTGCCCCGGACACGCTGACTACGTTAAGAACATGATCACCGGTGCTGCTCAGATGGACGGCGCTATCCTCGTTGTTGCTGCTTCCGACGGTCCTCTGCAGCAGACCCGCGAGCACGTTCTTCTTGCTCGTCAGGTAGGCGTTCCTGCAATCGTTGTATTCATGAACAAGTGCGACCTCGTTGACGACGAAGAGCTTCTCGAACTCGTTGAGATGGACATCCGTGACCTTCTCTCCCAGTACGACTTCCCTGGCGATGACACCCCCATCATCCGTGGCTCCGCTAGAGAGGCACTCGTTTCCACCAACACCGACTCCAGCGCTCCCGAGTACGCTTGCGTTCTCGAACTCATGGAAGCTGTTGACGAGTTCATTCCTACCCCTGAGAGAAAGGCTGACCTCGCATTCCTGATGCCTGTCGAGGACGTCTTCTCCATCACCGGCCGTGGTACTGTTGCTACCGGTAGAGTAGAGAGCGGTACTGTTAAGGTTGGCGACGAAGTTGAAATCGTTGGTCTTACCGACGAAAGCAGAAAGACCACCGTTACCGGCGTTGAAATGTTCAAGAAGCTTCTTCCCCAGGCAGAAGCAGGCGACAACATCGGTGCTCTTCTCCGTGGTATCCAGAAGAACGAGATCGAAAGAGGTCAGGTTCTCTGCAAGCCCGGCTCCATCAAGCCCCACACCAAGTTCATGGGCCAGGTATACGTTCTGACTGAAAAAGAAGGCGGCCGTAAGAAGCCCTTCCTCGCAGGTTACAGACCTCAGTTCTACTTCAGAACTACTGACGTTACCGGTGTTATCGGTCTTCCCGACGGCGTTGAAATGTGCCGCCCCGGCGATAACGTTGATATGACCGTTGAGCTCATCTCTCCCATCGCTATGGACAAGGGTCTCCGTTTCGCTATCCGTGAAGGCGGTAGAACCGTTGGTTCCGGCGTTGTTGCTGAGATCATCGAGTAATTCTGAGTTATCACTTACGAATTGACTTCTATCGAAAGGGATGCCTTCGGGCATCCCTTTTTTGAGATACGGCAAATGATAGCTTGACCGCGCCTCGTACATTGGGGATTTGGAAAAGCTTTTTGTAGTATCACTGGAACACCCCTTGCACAAAAGTTTTTTGAAAGGGGTGTGGGGAAAAGCTTTTTTTCAAAAAAGTTTTCTCCACCCGTTCCCATCTAACATAACCGCGGGCACAGCCCGTATCTTTGGGGGTTGGTGAAATTCCACATCGGCGGTAAAGTCCGCGAGCGCATGGCGCTGAACAGGTGAGATTCCTGTACCGACGGTTACAGTCCGGATGAGAAAAGATGTCATATTCATTTTTGCCCCCACAGGATATCCTTACGGAATCCGTGGGCTTTTTTGTTTTATTCCTTTTCTTTTGCTGTGGCGGCGAATCTGCCGTCCTGCCCCCTCCTTATAAATCAAATGATTACGGAGGAAAATACTTATGAAATTCAGTCAGTCCCGACACATCCACACGATCACCGTCGTCGCGGTCATGTCCGCGCTCTCTACCGTTTTGATGTATCTGCAATTCGGTGTGCCGTTTGCACCCTCGTTTTTGAAGTTTGACTTCTCGGAGCTCCCCGCGCTGATGACCGCCTACGCGATCTCGCCGCTTGCGGGTGCCGCGGTCTCTCTGCTGAAAATCGTCCTTCATCTGTTCGGCACGACGACGGGTGGCGTTGGTGAGCTCTCCAACTTTCTGCTCAGTGCGTCCTTTGTCGCCTCTGCGGGTCTGATCTATCACAAGGCAAAGACGAGAAAGGGTGCGCTCCTCGGTGCCGCCGTCGGTGCGCTTGTCTCTATGCTCGTCAGCTTCCCTGTGAATTATTTTATCACCTATCCCGTGTATTTCGTGATCTTTGCACCCAAGGACGCGATCATCGGTGCGTATCACGCGCTGATCCCCTTTATCGACAGCCTCCCCAAGGCGTTGATCGTAGTCAATATGCCGCTCACGGCGCTGAAGGGTGTCGCGTGCACTGCCATCGCGTTTCTGATCTATAAGCCCCTCTCGCCCATCCTGAAGGGAAAATCCACGAAAAAAAGTGAAAAATAAAGAATATTTATAAAAAACCTATTGCAATTTGCTCTGTGTTATGTTATTATATTATGGTACTTATCAAGAGTGGCTGAGGGACTGGCCCTGTGAAGCCCGGCAACCTGTTTTTTCAAGGTGCTAAATCCCGATAGATGAGTGAACGGAGTAAGAATGCAATGCTCGCTTTCGGGACAAACGGAAGCGAGCTTTTTTTATACCAAAAGAGAATCAATCCGTTTGTGAAATCAAAAATTTTAAGAATGGAGAGTATGAAAGATGGAAAAGAAGTATTTTTCTACGGAATCGGTAACGGAGGGACATCCCGACAAGGTTTGCGACTGCATTTCCGATTCTGTTCTTGATGCAATTTACGCTGTCGATCCGATGGCTCGCGTCGCTTGCGAGACCACCGCAACGACGGATTTCGTTATGGTCATGGGCGAGGTTACCACGACCGCTGACATTGACGTAGAGGCAACCGTACGCAACGCCGTTGCAAAGATCGGCTATAATAAGCCCGAGTATGGCTTCAACGCTTCTACCTTTACCTTTGTAAACCGCATCCACACCCAGTCCCCTGACATTGCGATGGGCGTTGACAAATGCCTTGAGGCAAAGACGGGCGCACAGAGCGACAAGTACGACGTCGGCGCAGGCGACCAGGGTATGATGTTCGGCTATGCCTCGGATGAGACCGAGAATCTCATGCCGATGGGCTACGTCATCGCAACCAATATGGCAAAGAAGCTCACCGAGGTTCGCAAGAACGGCACGCTCACCTATCTCCGTCCCGACGGTAAGACGCAGGTCACCATCGAGTATGAGGGAGACAAGCCCGTTCGCCTTGAGAATATCGTCGTTTCTACCCAGCACGACCCCGACGTCTCGCTGGAGCAGATCCGCCACGATATCATTGAGTACGTGATCAAGCCCGTCGTTCCCGCAGGCTTTATCGACGATAAGACCGAGATCTTTGTTAACCCCACGGGTCGTTTCGTTATCGGCGGTCCCCAGGGTGACAGCGGTCTGACGGGTCGTAAGATCATCGTTGATACATACGGCGGCTACAGCAGACACGGCGGCGGTGCCTTCTCCGGCATGGACCCGACCAAGGTTGACCGCAGTGCTTGCTACGCGGCACGCTACTGCGCAAAGAATGTCGTTGCCGCAGGCCTTGCCAAGAAGTGCGAGGTTCAGGTATCCTACGCCATCGGCGTAGCCAAGCCGCTGTGCGTCAGCGTTAACACCTTCGGCACGGGCACGATCCCCGATGAGAAGATCGCAGAGCTCCTCCGTGAGACCGTCGATCTCCGTCCCGCGGCGATCATCGACTATTTCGGTCTGCGCAATCCCATTTACGCCCCCCTTTCCGCATACTGTCACTTCGGCAGAGAAGAGCTCGGCGTGAAGTGGGAGAGCCGTGACATTGCGGATACCCTCAAGCAGAAGGCAATGATCTGGCAGATCGTCTCCGACGTGATGAAAAACCAGGCGTAAGATCAAGACAATCAAATGAACAAAGAAAGCCTCCTTTTCATAGGATGGGGTAACACCCGAATGAAAACGGAGGCTTCTTATGACGATACCGGCAATAATTTCGGCATTTTTCGGCGTTGCCGCCATATATTTTGCGCTCCGCGCGCTCCTTTCCCGTATGGCAAAGCGAGCGCTCGATGCGGTAGGCGCCGCAGAGGGGACGGAGGAGACCTCCGTTTTTGCGGAATGTGAGACGCTGGAGTATGCCGTGCGATGTGCGCTCTTACGCGCAAACGGACGCCGACGGATCATGATATATATCCCGTCGGAGAGTAAGGACAGAGATGAGCTTCTGGATATCGCGGCGCGGCTTGCCGCGCGATATCGAAACGTGGAATATCAACTGACGTAAGGTGGTGAGAGGATGGAGCAAAGGGACGAAAAGGACCTGCTCTCGATCGAGGGCATGGTGGAGAGAATCATATATCAGAATGAGGAGAACGGCTATACGATCTGCGAGCTGCTGGCGCCCTCTGACGAGCTTTTTGTTCTCGTCGGTTCCATGCCGTATCTTTGCGAGGGCGAGACGATCTCTGCGCTCGGCAACTGGACGATGCACCCGAATTTCGGCAGACAGTTCAAGGTGGAGTATTATGAGAAGCAGCTCCCCGCAACGGCGGCGATGATACTCAAATATCTTGCTTCGGGTGCGATCAAGGGCATCGGCCCCTCCACAGCGAAGAAGATCGTGGATCAGTACGGTGACGATACGCTCGACGTGCTGGAAAATCACCCCGAGTGGCTTGCCGACGTGCCCGGTATCTCCGCGCGTAAGGCGAAGGCGATCGGTGAGACCTTCCGCACGCAGTTCGGCATGAGAAACGTCATGCTTTTCTGTAGCTCCTATCTGACGCCCTCCGCATCCGTCAAGGTGTATCAGAAGTGGGGAACGGGCGCGATCGAGATGATCCGTGAGAATCCGTATATTCTGTGCGGTAACATTCACGGCATCGGCTTTGAAAAGGCGGACATGATCGCGCGGGATCTCGGTATCCGCTCCAATTCCGAGGAGCGCATCGCGGCGGGCATCGCCTTCGTCCTCTCCTACAATCTGAACCAGAACGGTCACGTCTATCTCCCGCAGGAGAAGCTGATCCCCGCCGCCGTCAAGCTCCTCGGCTGTACCGAGGACGAGGCGGAGGACGAGCTTGCCCGTCAGGTCATGCTGAAGAAGCTCCGCACGGCGAAGATCTCGGGCAGGACCTGCGTCTATCTGCCTGCGGCATTCGACGCGGAAAAGTATATCTGCGCCAAGATGGATGCGCTGGAGACAGTGGATCATATCTCCGATACCGCCAATCTGGACTTTTTGATTGAGAAGACGGAGCTGGAGAACGGCATCCGCTACGAGACGCTCCAGAAGAAAGCGATCACGGCGGCGGTGAGCAACGCCGTCTTTATCCTCACGGGTGGACCCGGTACGGGTAAGACCACCGTCGTCCGCGCGATCTTACGTATTTTCCAGAGTATGGGTCTTGAGATCGCGCTGGCGACACCGACGGGGCGCGCGGCAAAGCGCCTCTCTGAGGTCTCGGGCATGGAGGCAAAGACCATCCACCGTATGCTGGAGATGGACTACAAGGCGGAGGACGGTATCAAATATCGCAGAGATGAAAACAATCTGTTGGAGGAAGACGTCGTGATCGTGGACGAGGCATCCATGATCGACCTCTATCTCATGGAGGCGCTCCTTCGTGCGATGCGCCCCGGGACGCGGCTCGTGATGATCGGTGACGCCAATCAGCTCCCGCCTGTCGGCGCGGGCTACGTCTTCCGCGATATTTTGGCGAGCGACCGCTTCTCCGGTGTTGAGCTGACGCATATTTTCCGTCAGGCGCAGGAGAGTCTGATCGTAACCAACGCGCATATGATCAACCACGGTGAGCATATTGACCTCAGCAAAAAGGACAGCGACTTTTTCTTTCTCCCGTGTGAGAGCGACGAGAAGACCGCGAGCGTGATCGCGGGGCTCTGTAAGGTGCGCTTGCCCCGCGCCTACGGCGCAACGGTCTACGAGGGCATCCAGGTGATCACGCCCTCCCGTAAGGGGCAGAACGGCACGGAGATGCTGAATACCACACTACAGCAGGCGATCAATCCGCCCCGCGCCGATAAAAAAGAGAAGAAATTCCGCGAGATCGTCTTCCGTGAGGGAGACAAGGTCATGCAGACCAGAAACAATTACGATATCGCATGGATGAAAAACGGTGTGGAGGGCTTCGGCATCTTCAACGGAGATATCGGTATCATCCGCGAGATCCGTCTTGCCGAGCAGGTGATCGTGATCGACTTTGACGGCAGAGTGGCAAATTACGATTTCATGCTGACGGAGGAGCTGGAGCTGGCGTACGCGATCACCGTACACAAGAGTCAGGGCAGTGAGTACCCCATCGTCGTTATCCCCCTGTACCGATATACACCCAAGCTCCTGACACGAAATCTTTTCTATACCGCTATTACCAGAGCACAGCAAATGGTCATCCTCGTCGGAGACGGCTCCGTCGTTGACCTGATGACCGACAACAACAGACAGACCAAGCGCTATACGGGGCTTGCATATTGGATGACGCAGTATGATTGATTTTTTGAAACGGCTGTTTTTGGTGCGGAAGTGTGTCGTCTGTCGCAAGGTCATGCTGGACGATACGCGTGAGGAGGTCTTTTGTAACGAGTGCCGCGCGGAGTACGAGCGTCTCAAGGCCTTGCGCTGCAGAATTTGCGGGCGGGAGCACCGTCTGTGCCGATGTCTGCCGCCGCGTCTTTTCCATGACGTCGCGCACGCCGTGCACCTGATCCCGTATCGGGATGCATTTGCCCATCGACTGATCTACGTGCTGAAAAGGAAAAACGACCGCGTGACGCGGCGCTTTTTGGCGGGTGAGCTCGTACGCGCCGTCCGCGATGCCGGTGTGAGCACGGCGGACTGTGACGTTTCCTTTGTCCCGAGATTGCCGAAGAGCATCGGCTATTACGGCTTTGACCACTCGCGCACGCTGGCGCGGGCATTTGCGCGGATGCTGGGGCTACCCTTGAAGCGCTTATTCCGTCACAAAAGGCGCACGCCGCTGCAAAAGAATCTGACGGTGTGGGAACGGGAGGAGAATGCGAGGCGGAGCTATCATCTGAGGCGCCGTCTGCCGAGGGAGAGAGGAAGGCGCCTGATCCTTGTGGATGACGTCGTCACCTCAGGCTGTACGATGGCGCGGCTTGCCTCCCTTGCGAAATCTGTCGGATATGAGGAGATCATCGTCGTGAGCCTTGCGCGCGCGATTTTCAGAAGAGGTAGAATATGAAGGACAAGATCGTAAAGCTTTTACGAAAAATAAAATATGATTATACATATGGGCTTTTCGACCTGTTTCGTCGCAGAGAGCGCTCGCTCCTCACCGTGTACGAGCCGACGTCGTTACGCCACGTTTCCGTCGATGCGTGCCGCTCGGAGGACGCTCTGATCCTGATCAGCGCTACGTATCCTGCGGTGGAGGACCATCCGCACACGCTCTCCCGCCTGACGGAGGGGCACGCGATCTCGCCGATGGCAGAGGGGGCGATCCGCACACTGATCGCTTCCTGTGAGCGTGAGTGCGGTGAGACGATCCTTTTTACCAGTACCTATCGAACGCTTGCCTTCCAATCGTCGATCTACGGCGTCAATCCGTACGCCGCAAAGCCGGGCGAGAGCGAGCACCACTCGGGACTCGTCGCGGATATCAAGGTGGATGGCTACGCCCAGCGGCGGTTCATCATGTCGAAAACGGGAAAATGGATGGCAAAGCACGCGCATGAGTACGGCTTTATCATCCGCTATCCTCTTTGGGGTGAGAAAAAGACAGGCGTGGACTACGAGCCGTGGCATCTTCGCTACGTCGGCAAGCCTCACGCAGAGATCATGTACCGCGAGAAGCTCGTTTTGGAGAGCTATCTTGAGCGACTCGAACAAGCGCCGTTCTTTCGATTTGGCGATACCGTTATCAGTGCCCAGCGTGGGGATACGCTCGTTATCCCCAATGGTGTGGAAAACGTCTGCGTTTCCCAAAATACACGCGGCGGTTATATTCTATGGTTTACGATCCCCTCGGCGGAATGAGTCGGGGGATCTTGCTTTTTCGGGGCGGCGACCTGCCTCCTGCAAAAACGGTATCAAACGATACGCCCCCTTGGCTTTCGCCAAGGGGGCGTATGTTACTTTTTGGGATTCAAGGATTAAAGACCGCGCTTGATGTAGTGGGTGTGGAGAACGTCGTGAGCAACGTGGCTGCCGGGTTTCTCCAGGAACTCGTCGTAGAGCTTCTGAACGGCGAGGTCCTCGTGAGACTTACGGAGAGCCATCTTGCTGTCTGCGTTGTAGAGGATGGATGCACGCTTAGCCTTGAGATCAACTGCCGCCTTGGTAGCCGCACTCTGTACGGGCTGACCGCCGCCGTTGACACAACCGCCGGGACAAGCCATGACCTCGATGAAGTCAACTGCGAGCTCGCCGGACTTAACCTTATTGAGGAGCTCCTTGGCGTTCTTGGTGCCGGAGGCAACAGCTACGCGGACTTCGAGATCGCCGAGCTTGTAGGTAGCGGTCTTGATGGGAGCGGTACCGCGAACCTCTTCAAATTCGAGCTTCTCAAGCTTGGTGCCGAGGATGACCTCAGCAGCAGTACGGAGAGCAGCCTCCATAACGCCGCCGGTCGCGCCGAAGATGACGCCTGCGCCGGAGCCGATGTCGAAGGGCTGGTCGAAGGTCTCGTCGTCGAGGTCTCTGTAACGGATACCTGCCTTCTCGATCATGCGAGCAAGCTCACGGGTCGTGATGGCGTAGTCAACGTCATAGATGCCGTTGCCTGCGGCGCTCTGGCCGGGACGGCGAACCTCAAATTTCTTTGCGGTGCAGGGGATCGCGGAAACAACGACGATGTCGGCGGGATCAAGACCGCGCTTCTTTGCGTAGTAGGTCTTATACATTGCGCCGAACATCTGCTGAGGAGACTTGCAGGTGGAGAGGTTGTCCGTGAACTCGGGGAAGTAGTGCTCACAGAACTTGATCCAACCGGGAGAGCAGGAGGTGATAAGGGGGAGGTTCTCGCCGGACTGAACTCTGCCGAGGAACTCGGTTGCTTCCTCCATGATGGTGAGGTCAGCGGTGAGGTTCAGGTCGTATACACCGTCGAAGCCGAGGCGCTTCATCGCGGCGATCATCTTGCCCTCGGTGTCTACGCCGGGCTCGTAACCGAAGCACTCGCCGATGGTAGCACGGATAGAGGGAGCCGCGGTGATAACGACGTGCTTGGTGGGATCGTTGATCGCATCCCATACCTTAGCGGTGTCGTCCTTCTCGTAGAGCGCACCGACGGGGCAGGCAACGATACACTGACCGCAGGATACGCAGGAGGTAGCGGCGAGGGGCTGCTCAAATGCGGAGCCGATGCAAGCATCGAAGCCGCGGTTGATGGTCTCGATCGCACCGATGCCCTGTACGTTCTGGCAGGCTGCTACGCAGCGGCGGCAAAGGATACACTTCTCGTTGTCGCGAACGAGGAATGCGGTGCTTTCATCCTTTTCATATTCGTTATTCTTGCCTGCGAAGCGGTTCTCGTCGGTAACGCCGAGGTCAAGGCAGAGCTTCTGGAGCTCACAGCTGTTGCTTCTGATGCAGGAGAGACATTCCTTCTTGTGGGTGGAGAGGATGAGCTCAAGGTTGGTCTTTCTGGACTCAACGACCTTGGGGGTGTTGGTGTAGATCTCCATGCCGTCGGAGACGGTGGTGACACAGGCAGCCATGAGACCTCTTGCGCCCTTGACCTCAACGAGGCAGAGACGGCAGGCGCCGATCTCGTTTACGTCCTTGAGGTAGCAGAGGGTGGGGATGTCGATCTTTGCGATTCTGGCGGCGTCAATGATCTTGATGCCGGCGGGTACGGTATAGTCACGTCCATTGATTTTGACGGTTACAGTTTCCATGTTGGGTGTGCTCCTTTCTTACGCTTTTACGATCGCGTCGAACTTACAAGTGGAGATACATACACCACACTTGATACATTTAGCGGCGTCGATGGTATGAGGCTGACGGATGCCGCCCGTGATTGCGCCGACAGGGCACTTTCTTGCGCAGGCGGTACAGCCCTTACATTTCGCGGTATCGATCTGATAACGCATGAGCTCCTTACATACGTGAGCGGGGCAGGTCTTATCCGTAACGTGCGCAACGTATTCGTCGCGGAAGTAGCGGAGCGTGGAGAGAACGGGGTTGGGCGCGGTCTGACCGAGCGCGCAGAGGGAAGCGGAGCTGATATATTTGCTGAGCTCTTCGAGCTTATCAATATCAGCGAGAGTGCCGTTGCCGGAGGTGATCTTTTCGAGGATCTCAAGCAGTCTCATGGTGCCGACGCGGCAGGGTACGCACTTACCGCAGGACTCGTCAACGGTGAACTCCAGGAAGAACTTTGCAATATCGACCATACAGGTGTCCTCGTCCATGACGATCAGACCGCCCGAGCCCATCATGGAGCCGATCGCGGTGAGGTTGTCATAGTCGATGGGGGTGTCGATCAGGTGAGCGGGGATGCAACCGCCGGAGGGGCCACCGGTCTGAGCAGCCTTGAAGTGCTTGCCGCCGGGAACGCCGCCGCCGATCTCCTCGACGACCTCGCGCAGGGTGGTGCCCATCGGGATCTCAACGAGACCGGTGTTCTCGATCTTGCCGCCGAGAGCGAATACCTTGGTACCTCTGGAGCGCTCAGTACCCATGGAGGCGAACCAGTCAGCACCCTTGAGGATGATCTGTGCGATGTTTGCGAGGGTTTCTACGTTATTGATGATGGTGGGCTTTCCGAAGAGACCCTTAACGGCAGGGAACGGAGGACGGGGACGGGGCTCACCGCGGTTACCCTCGATGGAGGTAAGCAGAGCGGTCTCCTCGCCGCAGACGAATGCGCCCGCACCGAGACGGAGGGTTACCTTGAAGTTGAAGCCGGTATTAAAGATGTTCTCGCCGAGCACGCCGAGCTCCTCAGCCTGCTTGATGGCGACTTCGAGACGGTGAACGGCGATGGGGTACTCTGCACGAACGTAGATGTAGCCCTCGTCAGCACCGATCGCGTAGCCTGCGATCGCCATGGCTTCGAGAACGGCGTGGGGGTCACCCTCAAGAACGGAGCGGTCCATGAATGCACCGGGGTCGCCCTCGTCGGCGTTACATACGACGTACTTCTTGCCCTGGGGCTGGTCCTTGGCAAAGGTCCACTTCTTACCGGTGGGGAAGCCTGCGCCGCCACGACCGCGGATACCGGAGTCGAGGATGGTCTGGATGACGGAGTCGGGGGTCATCTCGGTAAGAGCCTTTGCGAGAGCCTGATAACCGTCAACGGCAATGTATTCCTGAATGCACTCAGGGTCGATAACGCCGCAGTTACGGAGCGCTACGCGCTTCTGCTTGGCGTAGAAGGGAGTCTGGTCGAGCGCGAGGATCTCGTCACCCTTGACGGTCTCGCGGTAAAGGAGATGACGGACGGGGTTGCCGCCGACGAGGTGCTCGGTAACGATCTCGTGCATATCTGCGGGAGATACCTTGCTGTAGAAGGTGCCCTCGGGGTAAACGATCATGATCGGACCGAGTGCGCACAGACCGAAGCAGCCCGTGGTGATGACCTTGATCTCGTCCTGGATGCCTGCGAGCTGGAGCTCACTGACAAGAGCATCGCGGATGTCCATCGAGCCGGAGGAGGTACAGCCCGTACCACCGCAGATCAGGACGTTCTTACGGATGCCGTCGCCCGCATCGACGAAATGACCGTGACCGTGACGCATTTCGACCTTGGGGGCGTTCGCCGTTCTGATGGCGTTCAGTTGTTCTATGGTAAACATAACTTATTGCTTCCTTTCGTCGTTATTGTATCAGAGATACTTTGCGATGATGCCGTCAACATCTGCAGGGGTGATTCTGCCGTATACGTCGCCGTTGACCGTCATGACGGGAGCGAGACCGCACGCGCCGATGCAACGGGTCGCGTCATAGGAGAATCTGCCGTCGGGAGAGATATCACCTGCGCCGATGCCGGTGATCTCCATGCACTTCTCGTGGATCTTGCCGGAGCCCTTAACGTAGCAAGCGGTACCGAGACATACGGCGATCGAGACCTTGCCCTTGGGGTTGAAGGTGAACTGGGAGTAGAAGGATGCGACACCGTAGACCTCAGCGACGGAGACGTCGAGACCGAGAGCGATGGTTTTCTGTACTTCGAGCGGGAGATAGCCGTAGATGTCCTGTGCACCCTGAAGAACGGGCATGAGATTGCCCTCAACGTTCTTGTAACGGGCAATCAGGGCATTCAACTCATCCGCTTTTTCTTTGGTATCGTTGAAAGCGACTGTTGTCAGTTTCTTTTTCATAAGATTTTGATAACCTCCTTGAAAATATGATAAAAATGTAGGCGGTTTGTCAGCCGCCATGCAATATTTAGCTCTAAAGAATATTATACATGATTCTTTCAAAAATTTCTATAGATTTTTCACAAAAACCTCCTGTTAAAGTGATAAAATTTTCGGGGTCTTTTTGGGTATAATTTATAGATATTTGTAAAAAAAGAAATCAGAGCCGCTTTTGCGGCTCTGAAATATGGCTTTATTGACGGAAAAGATCCTTGGCGCGGATGGTGACTGTGGATTTCTGCGGTGTGGACGTGGTCATGGCGAGGGTAAAGTTGCGGGGGTTTGCGGGCGCGGTGCCGCGCATATGCTCGGCATTCAGATGCTCACAGAAGCCGCCCTCGATCTCAAAGTAGCGGGTGCCGTCGATGAAGTAGCGTGCGCTGCCGTGATTTAAGAAGATGTAGTCGCCCGCCTTCGGGAGCACGACAAGGCTCTCGGTAAAGAGCTTACCGCCCGGACGCATACCGACCTCAAGCTTCGTGGGGATGCGTTCACAGCCGTCGGTCTCGATGTCGAGCGTGACGCCGTCCTCAAGGATATGGAGGGTGATCTCGGTGCGGAAGGTCTGTACGTTGATGAGTTGACGCTTGGAGTGATCCATTTTACGCCAGTTGGAGGTCTCGGGCTTCTCCTCAAGCTGAGAGCGATAGCCTGCGCTCTCCTCACAGATAAGACGGTAGCCGTCCTCGGTCGGGGTGATGGAGCGGGCACGGAACTGGGAGTGCGGGTCGCCGAAGAAGGAGCCCGCGAAGCGGAGCTGGAGAATGGACGAGCCGTAATTCATCTGGAAGAAGACGGGGTGACGGGAGCAGAGAGCCGTCATGGTGAGCTTCTTATCGGGTTGGTAAACTCTCGCAATGCGGCTGTTCGGTAAGAAGCAGGTCTGATCCTGCGAGGGGGACTTGGGGGTAAGACGTGCGCATTTTGCTCTGAGCTCGGGTTCAAGGGTGAGCACGGTCAGTAGGAACGAGAGACGGCTGCCGAATGCGACCTCGTGATAGCGGTCGATCAGCACGTCCGCCATATAGGCAAACTCGGGGTCCTCGTCGATCAGCGCGAGCAGGAGATAGTGCGGATAATAGGGGGCAATGGTAAAGTCGCCGCCGTTATCCCAACGGGAGGAGTTGAGGGTATTGACGGTGTGATCGGGCTCAATGAAATGATACATCAGCTTCAGATTGCGTCTGGGGTACTCGTAGAACGAGGGATCCTCAAGGAAATAGCCCATGAGCATGAAGGAGTAATTGCAGATATTGTTATACGAGCCCGTGGAGCGCTCGGTGTATTCGCCGTATTCGTCGCAGTCCACGCCCTCGCGCAGGAAGCCGTTGATCGCGTCGAGAAATTCCGTTTCGCCCGTGTAGCGATAGGCAAGCGTGAGCGCACTGCTGATGACCCAGCGATGGTTCGGCGTATGGAAGCCGAGGGTCGCCATGGCGTGACCGCTCTTTTTTAAGAGCTGCTTGCATTTCTCAAAGACCTTGTCCTCCGCCTCGGTGTGCGCGGTGAAGCGCACGAGCAGCTCAAGGGCGCTGTAGAGCGAATGCACGTGGAAGCCCGTCTGTGCGGGATCGTGGAAGTTGGTGCAGAGCAGGTCGTCGGTGCCGTCCTCGTGAATGTAGGTCTCGTAGCGGCACAGCGACGCGTATGCTCGCTCCATGAGGTCGGTCTCGCGGTAGTGCGGCGAGTCCTCCAGATAATAGGCGAGCATGAAGTAGGGGACAGAGGAGCAGAAGTCATAGCCGTCGGTGACGCCCTGATCGTTGCCCGCGGTGAAGAGATAGGTGTCGCAACGGGCGGGATCGTTGTGGATATCGTTGATCCCTACAAGGCGGTCAAAGGTTTTGAAAAAATGCTGCTTCAGTAGTTCGTAATGATTTTTCATGTGAACCTCCCGTTCATATTTTCGCGATTATTCTACCATATTTCCCGCCGCGCGTCAATCCTAAAATAAAAAAATGACCAAAAAGAAGCTTTGTTTTTTCCGAAAATCGTGTAAAATGACAAGTGCAACCGTCAGTTGCGTCAATTTCCAAGCGGGATTGGTTGCTTTTTGGGTACGTTTATGCTATCATTGACGCAGAAAAGAAAGGAGTGAAGCCGATGAAGGAAAGAAAAAAAGAATGGCTGAAACGGCTTGTCGTTTCGCTTACCGTGCTTTCGTGCATGGCAAGCGTATTGCTTGTGCGTGAACTGTATTGGATTACGCGGACGGAAACGGTTGCTCCCGCGACGGTCTTTGATACGTATATACGACGGCGTGACGGGATTACCTCTTATATCAGGGGAGATGGCTTTACCGCACTCCCCGAGGATTGCCACTCCGAGGTGGTAAGCGGCGAGGGTGCCATGCGGATCACGGTCAGCAATACGCCGTGTGACGGGCCGCCGTCCGATCCCCGCGCGTCAAGGATACGCGGTTGGTATTTTGTGGAAGCGTGGTTTGATTGGCTGGAGATTCCCGCGATCCGAGGGGAGGACGTCGCGTGGGCGAGGATCGAGGACGGTACGTATGCGGAAAACGGATACAGCATGGTGATCCGCTATATGCTGGAGGGCGATCCCACGGAGTATACAGCGATCTACGACGGCGATCTCTACGGCGAGAGCTTCACGCTCCCCGAGGGCAGATTGACGGCTCTGCAGATCTACGTTTCGGTCTATATGTGTGTACGAACGCCCGATCTTGAGCGGACACACTCGGTCAGCGCCCAATATCGCCACGCTCACGATGTCAAGCAAAACACGGAGAACGGCACGCGATATTATCATTTTCATAATATACATTACGTAC
The DNA here is from genome assembly GCA_017456965.1 of Clostridia bacterium. Taxonomy (GTDB): domain Bacteria; phylum Bacillota; class Clostridia; order Oscillospirales; family CAG-272; genus QALR01. Next base: position 7,565 of record JAFTIJ010000100.1, on the reverse strand, counting down.
CGTCCGAGGAGGAATGAGTATGAAGCTGCACGATAATATATATTATTTAAGAACAGAAAAGAAGCTGTCGCAAGGCGAGCTCGCCGCACTCCTTGACGTCTCCCGACAGTCTGTCTCCAAGTGGGAGACGGGAACGTCCGTGCCCGAGCTTGAGAAGCTGATCCGCATGAAGGATATCTTCGGCGTTACGCTGGAGGCGCTCGTCGGGACGCAGGAGACGGCCGTGCCCGCACGCCCCGCGCCGTCGGCACCTGCGACGGCGGTGATCCGCGAGATCCTGCCCATACGCAAGATCCTCGGCGCACTGTGCTTTTGTCTTGCATTTACGGCGTTCTTTGCGGGTGGAGCGATGCCGTCTGCGTGGGCGGATGCCGCCGTGTATGCATCCATGGGGCTCGTGTGCTTCCTTATCAAAAAGCGCGTACCGCTTTATGCGGCGTGGATCGTTTTCGTTGGGGCGTGCGGTAAGCTTTGGCTTGAGAAGGGCGTCCGTATCTCGGACATTTTCGATACCGCACGCTATCACAGTACGCTGAGAAATACGGTTTCGTGGCTGCTTCTTGCTTTGTACGTGTTGTTGCTTGCCGCCTCGGTCTATGGCTTTTGGGGCGTGGATACGTCCCGATCGCATAAGCTCGTCGGCAGACTCCTTCTGATGGATTCCGCGTTTTTGGTGCTGCTTGCCGCCTCGGGGATCGGTTTGTCGGTCTATTTTGCGCGGCGCATTGCGGCGCTGACGGGTGACGGCGATATGACGTGGCAGGTATATACCGAGGTGCAGTCCCTTTTTCGGCTCAGCTCGGCTATCGGCTTTGTGCTTTACGCCTTGGCAATGGCGGCGATTGCCGTGCTTGCCGTTTTGATTACGCTTTTTGCTCGCTCGTTGTGGCGTCGAAGAAGGGAGGAACATGATGAAGCTATGTGAAACCATATGCCGCTTACGCACGGAAAAGGGAATGTCGCAGGGGGAGCTTGCGGAGTATCTCGACGTCTCCCGACAGTCTGTCTCCAAGTGGGAAACGGGAGCGTCCGTGCCCGAGCTTGACAAGCTGATGCGTCTTCGCGCGCTCTTTGGTGTGACGCTCGACGAGCTGGTCGGGGAGGAGGCGGTGACGGAGACCGCGTGCGAGCGGGAGCCCGTGGTCAAGGAGCTCATCCCCGGGCGCAAGATCGTCGGCGCCGTTCTCTTTGCGATCGCACTGCTCTCGTTATATTATCTGGACGCGTTTGAGGTGATGCTGTTCACAATGCTTGGGCTCGCTTGCTTTCTCGTCTCGGAGCACACCGTGCTCGTCTGCGGCTGGATCCTGTTTTGTTATTTCGACGCGCTGTACGCCGTTCATCAGCGTACGGTGTATTCCCGCAGCTTGTGGGTCTTTCTGCTTTTGGCGCTTTGCCTGATCGTTTGGACGGTGTACGCCTACCGTCGAAGCTCGCCGACGCTACGGCTCCGACGGATGAGCGCGTGGATGCTGTGTCTTTCGCTTTTGATCCTTGTCGTTGTGCCCTTGCTTGGTGAGGGGCTCGATGCGCTGGCGGACGGGATGTGTCTTGCGATCCGTGAGAGAAACGGCGGTACGGTGTCCTATCCGAGCGCCGATCACACGAGATATTACGCGTGGCAGCGCGTCGGTCTTTGGTCGGACGCGCTCGTTCTGGATCTGCGTGCGATGGGCATGGCGGTGCTCTGCGTACTCTTTTTCCGCTCGTCGAGGGCACTTTGGACGCGTGCTTGCCCTCGCTTGCCCGTGCTCTCGGACCGCGTACGCACGTATCTTGGCGCGGGGCTTATCGCAGCGGCGCTTTTGACCGTTACCGTCCTGTGTGTATTCAGCGCACAGGAGAGAAGGGATATCCCATGGGTGCTTTTGCAGAGCCTCGTGCTGACGCTCCCGCTTTCCCTTTGCGGGGTCGTGCTCGTTTGCGTGAGACGTCATACGCTCCTTGTGGCTTCGTGGTCCTTTTTACTCTCCGTTCCGGTCTTACGCCCGTGGGGCATTCCTTATAAAGACCCGACGGCGTCGATTTTGATCGTCCTTTTCGTTCTCCTTGCCGTGCTCCGTCTGATCCTTTGGACAAGACGGGAGCGACACGTGGCGGACGCCGAGGGGTAGATACGGTCCCCCCTCGAAAATTTCCTTTACGCAGACGGTATTCTTTTTGTATAGGATCATGTAAAATAGCAAGGTCGGGCAGGCTTTTGGGCAGCAAAATCCTTCCTTTTTGCATAACCTACTTGACTTTTCGACGGTTTTATGTGATAATAAATATAACAAGTACAAAAAGATTACAAGGAGGATTTTCTATGACATTGAAACGCATTACCTGCACGGCGCTCTCGCTTTTGCTTGTGCTCTCCATGCTGTTTTCGCTCTGCTCCTGCGGCTCTCCCGAGAGCAGATTCCGTAAGGTGGAGGAGAAAGCAATCGAGGCATCGCTGGATTCGTTCTTTACTTATTATGAGAAGCTGGAGGAGGAGGCTGAGAACGGTGACGTGATCCGTTGCACGGAGGGAACGGTCTCCTTGCAGATCGGCTCTGCGATCACCTCGATGCTGAAGCTCATGACGGGCATGGATTTCGCTTGGGTCAACGACCTGAAGGTCCGTGTGGCTACCGCCTTCGGTGAGCACGACGAGATGCAGTTCTCGATGGGGCTTGCCCACGGTGAGCACAGTTTGATCTCTCTTGCCGCGATCATGGACGGCGCAAACGGCAAGCTCTATGCGTCGGTGCCCGAGCTGTTTGCCAAGTATCTCGGAATTGACTTCACCGAGATCGGCTACGACCCCGCGATGCTGACTGCGTCAAAGGATATGCTCAAAAAGCTTCCCGACTCCAAAAAGCTCCGCGCTACGGTGGAGAAATATCTCGACATTGTCCTCGACAGCATCGAGGAGGTAACCGAGGGCGAGACGACGCTCACGCTCGACGGCGTGTCGGAGACGCTGGATACTCTTGATATCACCTTGAAGGAAAAGGATCTCGCCGCGATCATGAAGGGACTCTTTACCGAGGCAAAGGCGGATGAGGATCTGAAGGCGCTTGTCTATGATCTCACCGCGCTTTACAACGAGACGGTAACGAAGCTCGACGAGGAGGCCGAGACCGTTACCGAGGAAGAGGCGTATGCCGATTTCATCGCGTTCCTTGACGACGGCATCGCTTCGTTTGACGAGTCCCTTTCTGAGGAAAACACGGAGAACCCCGTATTCTTCACGATGACGGACTATTTAAGAGGCTCGGATATCGTCGGTCGCCGCATTGCTGCACCGAAGGATGATTTCATTTTCTTCTGCGGCACGGTTCAGACCAAGGAGGAGAGACGCTTTGAGCTGTCTCTTACCGAGGGTGAGGAGGAGATCTTCGCGCTCAAGTCCGACCTTGGCGAAGAGGACGGCGTGCTTGGCGGCACCTGTGAATTCTTTATTGACGGTGTTTCCTTGCTCTTTGTCGATATTGAGAATATGGACGCAGACAGCGTAGACGCGGGCTACCCGAGCGGCAGCTTCACGATCTCGCCCTCCGAGGGTCTGCGCGAATCCCTGAAGGAGATCGTGGAGGAGATCGGCATCCCCTTCAATACGGCGGGTCTCTCTCTTCGCATCGACATTGAGGGCAGTGCGACCGCAGGCAGCCTTGCCATTATGCTCCAAAGCGGCGGCGAGGACGTGATCGGTATCCGCATCGACGCCAAGAACGCGGAGAATAAGGGTGTCATTCTTCCTGACGAGAGTGACGTGGAGCTTGACTCCGACGTATGGCTTAAATCGGCAGATATGGACCGTCTGATCGCAAATCTTCGTGAGTCGGAGCTCCCCGACGAGATCGTTGAGCTGATCAACTCTCTCCTGTCTTTAGAGATCGGTGTGAAGCCTGCCGCACAGTGATCGCACAAAACCGTGAACGAAATGTAAAATCTTCATAGGGCACTTGATTTTTTCATCTGTCCGTGAGATAATAAACGTAGTGATTTGCCACCGAGCCCTCGGTGGCAAATTGTTTAACCTATAGGAATATAGGGAATTGTGCGAAATGAACCTCGCCGTTATGCCGTGCCCCGTGGCGCGGAAAGCTAAGATAGGCGAGCACAAGGAAGCGGGCACAGCCCGTTTATTTAACCTATAGGGAATTGTGCGAAATGAACCTCGCCGTTATGCCGCGCCCCGTGGCGTGTAAGGCTGTGATAGGCGAGCACAAGGAAGCGGGCACAGCCCGCCGGCGTGAGAGGTGAAACAGAAAATGGAAATAGAGATCAAGGGTATCCGTAAGCATTTTCGGAAAAAGGTTCCGCTGAGAGATGTGTCGCTTGGGGCGACGGACGGCACCTGCATCGGGATCCTCGGCAGAAACGGAAGCGGCAAGTCCACGCTGCTCTCGATCCTTGCGGGCGTACAGCGCTGTGATGCGGGCTCGTTTTGTCTCGACGGGCGCGATCTGTTTGCTGACAGACGTGCGCTTGCCGATACGGTAGGCTACGTGCCGCAGGGCACGCCGCTTTTGGAGGAGCTGACCGCGTGGGATAATCTGCGTTTCTGGTACGACCGTGACCGTTTGCGCGACGAGCTCCAAGGGGGCGTGCTCGCGATGCTCGGCATCCCCGAGTTTTTGCGCGTGCCCGTGTCCCGTATGTCGGGCGGTATGAAAAAGCGCCTGTCGATCGGTTGCGCCGTGGCGGGAGGACCGCGTATTTTGCTCTTGGATGAGCCGACGGCGGCGCTGGATCTTATTGCCAAGGAGCGCATCGCAGAATACCTGCGTCACTTCAAGGCGCAGGGCGGTATACTGCTGTTAACGACTCATGATGAGCAGGAGCTCTCTCTTTGCGATACGCTTTTCATCCTGAAGGACGGCGTTCTCGTCCCCTTCACGTACGACGGCGACGTCCACAGATTGGCGGCGATGCTGTGATGAAAAAGCTTTCGGTTTATTTTGCTTTACAAGTCAAGCGAGCACTTCGGTATTTCCCCTTTGTGCTTGCGATCATGCTGCTGATCTGTCTTGCGCTTGGCATCGCGCTCGGTGCGATCGCCTCTGTAGAGGCGGACGATGAGAGACACGGTAAGGTCAGGATCGGTATCGTCGGCGATACCGACGAGAGCTTTCTCGGCTTCGGTCTTGCCGCCATTCAGTCGCTGGATAGCTCACGCTACGCGATGGAGCTCGTTGAGATGACGGAGGAGCAGGCGCGTCGAACGCTTGCGGACGGGTCGCTTGCCGCGTATCTGATCTTGCCTGAGGGCTTCGTCAGCTCCGTGGTCAAGGGTGATATCAAGCCCATCACCTACGTGACAACAGGGTCGGGGGTCGATATGGCGTCTCTGTTTAAGGAGGAGATCCTCTCGGCGATCTCCCGGATGCTGGTCGAATCGCAAAAGGGCGTGTACGGCTTGGAGGAGGTCATGCGGGCAAACGGCGTATGGGTCAGCGGCTCGCTCGATCGCATGGCGTCGGAGTATTTTTCGCTCATCCTGAGCCGAAACGCCGTCTTTGAGACAAAGGTGATCGGCGTCTCCGACGGTCTCTCGTTCCCCGCCTATATGCTCTGCGGCTTTTCCGTGCTCATGATCCTACTCGGTGGGCTCCCGTGCTGTTCGCTTTTGATCCGACGTGATCTCTCGCTCCCGCGCCTGATGAATGCGCGGGGCAGGGGCGGCTTCTATCAGGTGGTGGGGGAATATGCGCCGTATTTTCTCATGATGCTTACGGTCTTTTCACTCTTGTTTATGCTTGCGTTTTCTCTGCTGGCGGCAGAGATGCCCGCGCTTGCCCCGAGTGGGGGGTGGCACCTTGACCTGATCTTGCGCCTGCTGCCGACCGTGCTTGCGCTCACGGCCATGCAGTTTCTGCTATACGAGCTCTCCACGGGGCTTGTCGGCGGCGTGCTCGCTCAGCTTTTAACGGCGGTCGCGATGGGCTACGTCTCGGGCTGTATGTATCCGATCGGCTTTTTCCCCGATACGATCCGTGCGCTCTCTGCCGTGTTGCCGTCGGGGCTTGCGCGCGTCTGCCTCTCCACGCTCTACTCGGGTGAGGACGTGACGTGGACGGCGATCGCGCTTGTCGGCTATGCCGTTTTGTTTTTACTGCTTTCGGTTGGGGTACGGCGCTACCGTATCGCAAGGGCGTAGGAGGTGATGCTCATGAAACGATTTCTGACGCTGGCACGCCGCTATGCGCTCCTTTGCAAGCGGCTTTTCAAAAAGCCGGGATTTCTTATGATCCTACTGCTGGTGCCGCTTCTCGTCCTCGCGCTCCACACGGTGAATACGCGTGAGGAGAGCGGCATGATGACCGTGGCACTCGCCATGCAGGACCCCGAGGATGAGATCGCGCGGGAGATCGTGGACTCTCTTTTAGAGGACGCCTCACTCATACGCTTTACCGTTTGTGAGCGCGCGACGGACGCGACGGCTCTCGTGGAGAACGGAACGGCAGACGCCGCGTGGCTCTTCCCCGAAAATATGAAGGCGCGGATCGCGGCGTTTACCGGGGGACTGCATCGGCGGTATGCGGTCGTGACCGTGATCGAGCGGGAGAGTAACGTCCTCATGCTCCTCTCCCACGAGGTGCTCTCCTCCGCGCTCTATCCGTACTGCTCACGTGCGCTGTACCGTGATTTCGTTTCCGACAACGTGATCGTGACGGGCACGCTCTCCGAGGAGGAGCTCGATCGCTACTACGAGGCGATCGACGCGGAGGGAGAGGATCTCTTCCGCTTTGTGACGGCAGACGGTGAGCAGGTGAAAAACGGCGGCGGCTATCTGCTCGCGCCGATCCGCGGTCTGCTTGCGATCCTCACGGTGCTCGGGGGACTGGCGACGGCGCTCTTTTATACGCAGGATATGTCCGAGGGCAGATTTCATTGGATGCGCCCCTCGATGCGATTGCCGTTTGAGGCGGCGTATCACATGACGGCAGTCGGGAGCATGGCGGTGGCGATGCTCGTCGCGCTATCGGTGACGGGGCTTACCGTTTCCGCCTTACGTGAGATCGTGTGCCTTTTGCTTTTCGTTCTGATGACGACGGGCTTTGTCATGGCGGTAAGGCTTTTGTTAAAGGAGATCCGCGCCATCGGTGCGGCGATCCCCGTCATTGTGATCGCGATGACGGCGCTCTGTCCCGTCTTTTTTGACCTGAACCTGTTACCTGCCGTGCGCGCTCTGTTCCCGCCCTTTTATTATCTTAGCGCACTGTACCGTGCGGATATGATCCCGTATATGCTGATCTATACCGTTGCGGTCTTTATACTCGACGCATTGCTTTATCGCCTGAGAGGGGAGCGCTGAGCGATCGCGCCCGCCATAATGGCGAGGTCTGTTTTGCGCATTTTCCCATAAGTCGAAAAAAGAGCAAGAGTAAAAGGAAAATTCCCTTTTAGGTCGGTGCTCGTAAAACAGTTAATCCTCCCTGCGAGATTTCTCGCAGGGAGGATTTTGACTTATTGTTTTGAAACAGCAGCAGCCAAGGCTCCCTCTGACGAGGGAGCTGTCACCGAAGGTGACTGAGGGAGAGAATTTTGCACCAAACGATCAACATACTCGCATACACCGCGAAAATTTCGGT
>JAFTIJ010000099.1 GCA_017456965.1 Clostridia bacterium | reverse complement strand
GCTTCACAACGGATCGAACGTCGGGCGTTCGCCGGTTCTTTTGCTTCTTTTCTTGAGGGCTCAAGAAAAGAAGGGTGCCCGCGCTTCACAACGGATCTAACGCCGGGAGTTCGCCGCTTCTTTTGCTTCTTTTCTTGAGGGGTCAAGAAAGCGGGCCGTGCCCGCTGCCCCCAGCTCGCCTATCGTAGCTTTCCGTGCAGACAAGCACGGCATAACGGCGAGGTCTGTTTCGCGCAATTTCCTATAGGTCAAGAAAAGAAGAGCACCGCCCCCCGCGACGGCTCAGGCGCCGTCGTGGGGTCTTTCTTCTTTTTTGTCCTTTTCGTAGAGTGCGGGCTCGATGCTGACAAGCACGGCGTCGCGTCCGAAGCAGCCGATCTTATCCCAGGGGATGACCAGCTCCTCGCACTTGCCGAAGCCGAATACGCGGCAGTCGAAAAGGACGGTGATGGCGGTGACACAGCCCGAGCACAGGTTTACCTCGACGTCGTTGATGTAGCCGAGGCGCTTGCCGTCACAGACGTTGATGACTTCCTTGTCCCTCAGGCGGTTTACCGTACAGCGATCTGTCATAGACGCTCCCTCCGTTTCGTTTCAGATGAGATAATCTATGCGGGGCGGGGGATTTTTATGACGGGAACGGGATGAGGAAGTTCGGGAGACGGGTGCGGTGACTCTGTGTGAAAAGGATGGGGAGCAAAAAAATGAAAAATTGTTTCGGTTTTCTACGGATTACTTTGATTTTCTATTGAAATTGCCGAAAAAAAATGCTATACTATATTCAATAATGGGCGTATCGGGGGCTTATATCAGTAAGGTCTTCGACGGGAACGGTGTGTTTGCCGACACGCCTGTGTATAAGTATTTTTGTTGCAAAAATCGGCTTTGGTGTAAAAGCCCGGGCCGCATAAGGAGGTTAATTCAATGAATACCATTGCAGTCAGAAAAGGCAAAGTTGTCTATGTGGAAAACGACACCCTGATCAAGGTTTTCGATGAGCGCGACTGGACCAAGTCCGAGATCCTGAACGAGGCCCTGAACCAGGCACGTATCGAGGAGACCGGTCTGAATATCCCGAAGATCCAGAAGGTTGGTACCGTGGACGGCAAGTGGGCACTGATGATGGACTACGTCGAGGGTACGTCTCTCGCCGATCTGATGAAGAACGAGCCTGAGAAGCTCGACGAGCATCTTGCGCTGTTCGTTGCTCTGCAGATGGAGATCCACAGCAAGAAGGCTCCCCTGCTCACCACTCTCAAGGATAAAATGACCAGAAAGATCTCGAAGGCCGAGCTGAAAGGCACCGTGCGCTACGATCTTCAGCTCAAGCTCCGTGAGCTCGGCATTACCAGCGTCGTCTGCCACTGTGATTTCAAGCCCGAAAATATCATGATCACGGCTGACGGCACCCCTTACATCATCGATTGGTCTCACACCAATCAGGGCAATCCCAGCGTTGACGCGGCGATTACCTACATTCTCTTCAAGCTCGACGGCAAGGATGACATCGCCGAGAAGTATCTCGATCTCTACTGCGAGAAGACGGGCGTTGACAAGAAGCTCGTTCTCAAGTGGGTCCCCGTTGCCGCAGCATCCAAATCCACCACTGCCTCCTCCGCCGAGGACAAGGCACGTCTCTTGGAGATGGCAAAATCGGTTGAATATTTAAATTACTAAAATTACTAATATAAAATAGGTTGAATCGAAAGGATATTTACATTATGAAACTCAAGGTTACAGTTTGCATCGGTAGCTCCTGCCATCTGAAAGGCTCCCGCCAGGTCGTTCAGTCCCTCCGTGAGATGATCGAGGACAACGACGTTGCCGATAAGGTTGACATCGCAGGCACGTTCTGCCTCGGTCAGTGCCAGAAGGGCGTATGCGTTACCATCGGTGACGATTTCTTCTCCGTTTCCCCCGAGACCGTAGAGGAATTCTTCACAAACGAAATCATGAAGAGAATTGCTTAATTTATAACGAAGGGAAGAGAAAGCATGATCGTTCAGATCTGTGTCGGAAGCTCATGTCACCTCAAGGGCTCGCACGCTATCGTGGAGCTGATGAAAAACGCCGTAGAGGATCACGGCCTTGAGGACGAGGTCGTCCTTGCGGGCTGCTTCTGTACGGGTCAGTGTACCCGTGAGGGTGTGACCATCCTCGTTGATGAAGAACCGATCTCGGGTGTCACCGTTGATACCTTTGACGAGATCTTCAAGAAAAACATACTGGAAAGGTTAAAGGGGTAACGCGAAGTTATGGCTGATTTCCTGAAGTTGAAAAAGTCCAACTGTAAAAACTGCTACAAATGTATTCGCCACTGTCCGGTCAAGTCCATTCGTTTCTCAGGCAATCAGGCGCATATCATCGGCAGTGAATGTATTCTTTGCGGACGTTGCTTTGTCGTATGTCCGCAGAACGCAAAAGAGATCGCTGACAGCACGGAGCAGGTACGCTCCTTGATGAGCGGACGTCTGCCCGTCATCGCCAGCGTCGCGCCGTCGTTCGTCGCCAATTACGAGGGCGTCGGCTTCGAGTCCATGCGTGAGGCACTGAAAAAGATCGGCTTCGCTGATGCGGAGGAGACCGCTGTCGGTGCTACCATGGTAAAGAACGAATATGAGAGAATCCTTGCCGAGGGAACGCACGACGTGCTGATCACCTCCTGCTGTCACTCGGTTAACCTTCTGATCCAGAAATATTTCCCCGCGGCTCTGCCGCATCTTGCCGACGTGATGAGCCCCATGCAGGCGCACGCCGCGGATATCAAGCGCAGAAATCCCGAGGCAAAGGTTGTCTTTATCGGACCCTGCGTTGCCAAGAAGGATGAGGCGGAATACTACGAGGGCGTGGATGCCGTTATGACCTTCGAGGAGCTTACCGCATGGTTTGCCGCAGAGCGTGTTACCCCTGAGCAGAGGGCTGACACGGAGAAGGGCGGACGCGCGCGCGTCTTCCCGACCACGGGCGGCGTGCTTGCTTCTATGGATCACAAGCCTGAGGGCTATACCTATCTTGCCATCGACGGCGTAGAGAACTGCATGGCGGCTCTGCGCGATATCGAGGCGGGCAAGCTTCATAAATGCTTTATCGAGATGTCTGCGTGCGTCGGCAGTTGCGTCGGCGGACCCGTCATCGAGAAGGCAAATCACTCTCCCATCAGCGGCCTGCTTGCCGTCAACGAGTTTGCGGGCGACGCGGATTTCGCCGTTGATATGCCCGAGTCCGGTGAGATGCGCAAGTGCTTTGGCTACTTTGAGAGAGAGAATACGATGCCCACAGAGGACGAGATCCGTAAGATCCTGCGTCAGATGGGCAAGACCAGACCGCAGGATGAGCTGAATTGCGGCTCCTGCGGATACGATACCTGCCGTGAGAAGGCGATCGCCATCTGCCGCGGCAAGGCGGAGATCGGTATGTGTCTGCCGTACCTCAAGGATCGCGCAGAGACCTTCTCCGACACCATTATCAAAAATATGCCGAATGGCGTTTTCGTTCTGAACGAAAATCTTGAGGTTCAGCAGATCAACCGCGCCGCGCTCCGTATGATGAATATTACGCGCGAGTCGGATATCCTCGGTGAGCCCGTCATTCGTATCCTTGACCCCAAGATCTTTATGGACGTGAAGCGCACGGGCAGAGGCATCTCGGGCGTTCACGTTTACCTCGCGGAGTACGACCGCTACGTTGATCAGTCGATCATCTTTGACCGCGAGAGCCGCATTCTCATCTGCATCATGCGCGACGTTACCGAGGAGGAGACCGAGCGTGAGAAGAAGGAGGAGGTCCACCGTCAGACCGTGGAGATCGCGGATAAGGTCGTAGAGAAACAAATGAGAATCGTCCAAGAGATCGCATCTCTGCTCGGCGAGACCGCGGCAGAGACCAAGATCGCGCTGACGAAGCTGAAGGAGTCGATTGCGGATGAATAATCTTTTTGCTGACATCGGTTACCGCAGTATCAATCATTACGGTGAGGAGCTTTGCGGTGACCACATCGATATCATTGACCAGAATGATGACAACTCGACGGTCATCGTTCTGGCGGACGGTCTCGGAAGCGGTGTCAAGGCGAGCATCCTCTCCACGCTGACGTCGAAGATCATCTCGACGATGGTCTCCGAGGGGCTCTCCATCGAGGAGTGCATCGCCACGATCGCGGCGACCCTGCCTGTTTGCTCGGTCCGCGGCGTTGCCTACTCCACCTTTACGC
>JAFTIJ010000098.1 GCA_017456965.1 Clostridia bacterium | reverse complement strand
CCGATGCAGGCGCGGTAGGCGTCAAGCTCGTATTCCTTGATATTGATCCCATTATAAAGGATCTCCCCCTCGGTCGGATCGTAGAGACGCATGAGGAGCTTGACAAGCGTCGTCTTGCCCGCGCCGTTGTAGCCGACGAGCGCGATCGTGTCCCCCTTGCTAACGGTGAAGCTGACCCCCTTTAAAACCTCGTCATCCTTGTACGCAAAATGCACGTTTCTAAACTCCAGACGCTCAAATGCATCGGGAATTCTCGTGCCACCCACGATTTTGGGCTGATAGGCAAGAAAGGTCTTCATCTTATCCACAAAAAGCGCGTGCTCCTTTGCCGTGACCAGTCGGTCCATCAGATCGCGGAGAAGCCACGAGAACTGCCAGATCGCCGTGACGCCCGCTGCAAAATCGCCGAGAGCAATGCTCCCCGTCACGAGAAGCTCGTAGAGCAAAAATAAGATCACCACGCCGTCACCGAGGCTCATCATACCCCACGTGGCAATGGAGAGCCCGTAACGTGCGCCCGCGTATTTTCGGACGATCTTCTTTTTCTCCTCGATCGCCTTGGCGTGCTCTTCGAGAAGATTCTCGGAGACGTCGGTGAGACGGATCTCCTTGGCGCAATCGGCAAGACGAAACATACGATTGACGTAGTCCGTCTTGCGGTCAAGAGGATTGAAATCCTGTGCGCGCTTGTAATTTACCTTGGTCGCCCACATCTGAAATACGATACGCGCCACGGTGAAAAACAGAATGATCGCCGCAAGGATAGGGTGAATGGTCACGATCAGACCCGTCACCAAAAGCGACGCCACGGTGCGGTTGATGAGCTTGCTGAGGTCGTCGAGCTGCTTTTGCACGCGCACGTCGGACTCGTTGACGGACCAGACGAAATCGTTATAAAATTCGGGATCGTCGTAGCACGAGAGATCCAGCGTGCGTGTCTTCTCAAAAAGCACCGTGTGAAGACGGTATTGCAGATCCTTTTGCACCAGGGGCTTTTTGATCTTCCAATACCAATAATGAAACAAAAAAAGCAACAGATTATATACCGCCATAAAGACGATCAGATTCAAGACGGAGAGAAACGGCTCGCCGCGACCAATCTTATCAAAGAGCATTTTTGTATAATAAAGCTCGATGGCGTTGTTGATACCCCAGATCACGCCCTCAAACACCGTGAGGAAGACGTAAAGCGGCGCATATTTACAGGCAAGGCGAAGCAAATAGACGTTATTGCCGACGATCGCCCCCACCTTAACCTTCTTCTCTTCTTTTTTAACCTCTGCCATCAGGCACTCACCTCCGAATCCACGTAATTTTCCGCTTGCTTGCGGAACATATCGGCATACTTCCCGTTTTTCGCCATCAGCGCCTCGTGCGTGCCGACCTCGATGACCTCGCCGTTTTCAAGCATATAGATGCGGTCCGCCATCACGGCGGAGGAAAGACGGTGAGAGATGAAGATCATACCGCAATTTTCGCAAGCCTCCATCATATTTTTCTACATCTCATATTCCGCAAGCGGGTCAAGGGCGCTCGTCGGCTCGTCGAGGATGACGAAAGAATTCTCCTTCGTGAAGGCGTGTGCGATGGCGAGCTTCTGGGTCTCACCGCCCGAGAGCACCGTGCCGTTTTTGTCAAACTCTCTGGTTAAGACCGTCGCCGTTCCCTCGGGCATCTCGGCAACGCGCGTTGCCGCACCCGACCGCTGAAGCGCGTAGTCCACGACCGCCTCGTCGCCCTCACGCATGGGGCGAAGCAGGATATTCTCCGACACGGAAAGCGAGAAGACGTGGAAATCCTGAAAGACGGCGGAGAACGCCCCTCGGTATTCCTTCACGGCATAATCGCGGACATCCTCCCCACCAAGCGTGATCTTGCCGTCCGTCGGGTCATACAAACGGAGCATCAGCTTGACGAGCGTGCTTTTACCCGCGCCGTTGTGTCCGACGAGGGCGATCTTTTCCTTTTCGCCGCAGGTGATGCTGACGTGCTTCAGCGTATCGGAATCCGCGCCGTCGTAGCGGAAGCTGACGTTTTCCAGCGTCAGTGCTCCCTTTTTCATCGGTAAGACCGTTTCCTTATCACAGATCTTCGGATCGTAATCTAAGAAAAAGCGAAGATTCTCGATATAAAGTGCGTGCTCCTGAAAGCGGAACAGGGTGTCTGCCGAGCCGGTGATATTCCACGAGAGCGTCGTCAGGGCGTTGATGATCACAAGACAGTCACCGTAGAGAATATTTCCCGTCACGAGCGTCTGATAGACCGCGTAGACCGTCGCACCCAAAAAGGTCAGAACCTCACGGGAGATCTCAATGATATAGCCGTAAAGTGCGCACTTGAAGCCGTACTTGCGGATCACGCTTTTCGTGTCCTTGATCGCCATGGCAAAGCGCTTCGCCATGACGCGATAGATTGCCGAGAGACGCATTTCCTTAGCATATTCCCCGAGATAATAGGTGCGTCGCGTGTAATCACAGCGCCGCTTCATGGCCACGCTCTCCTCGTATCGGTCAAAATCCGCCTTCTTCTGCTTTTTGATGAAGACCGACGAAAGAAGCGGGATCACAAGAAACAGCAAAAATACAGGGTCGATGGCAAAGAGTAAGGTGCCGTTTGCCACGAATTGCACGATATCAAAGATCAGCATCGAGCAGGACGAGGCAACGCCGTCGGCACGGGATGCCGTTTCGTTCAACGCCTTCATGTACTTATCATAAAAATCGGGGTTCTCATAGCAGGCGAGGTCGACGTCTCTCGCCTTTTTGTAGACGAGCTCCTGAAAATATTTCGCCGTTGTCTGATAGTAATACCCCGAGAAGATCTGATACCAGACCTGTTGGATCAGGACGAGCACGACGTTGAGTGCCGTCATGGCGACGAGGAGCGCCGCCAGATCGTAGAAGCCTTTTCCCTCCTCGATGCCGTTGACAATATAGCGGAGCATATATTGCCAAGAGAAAAAGCCAATGATCGCCTCCAGGCCCCACAGCCCCATCTCAATGGCAAGACGCCCGGGGCTTGCACGGTGCAATAGCCTCAGCATAAACAGATTGTTGGAAACGGTTCGCCGAAAGGATATCTTCGGCTTCTCGTTTTTCTTTTGTTCTGACATATTTCACATACCTCCTTCGGTGGGTAGCCCCACTCACGCGATCGCCCGTCATGCGGGCGGATTCATGCCGCAAGATCATGAATGTGACAGTTTATCGTTTGGACGCATCGGGCATAGTCAAGCGGCGTGCAACCCCCGCCGGCCGTCGCCCCTTTTTACTGTAGCACGGCGTACCCGTTTTGTCAAGGGAGCAGTACTACACTTATAGTTGTATTTCCTTTTTTGGGCTCACTTGTATTCATTCGTTTCTTTTTCTGCATCGAAAAAATCATCAATCGTACACTGCAGGATGCGAGCCAGTATCGGCAAGAAAAAAATATCGGGGTAACAAAGGCTTTGCTCCCACTTGCAGACGACCTGTGCGGATACGCCGATCCTTCTTCCGAAAGCCCTCTGAGACAGCTTGTTTTCTTTACGGTACTCTCTGATTTTTTTCGCAATCGTAATATGGTAAACAGACGTTGTCAACCTATCCTCTCCTTTTTTGTCGATTTCTTATATTTCCTATGGTACCAAAAAGCACCCTTACGGGTGCCCAAGACAATTTCCTTGGCAATAAAAAAACACACCCGAAACGGCGTGCACATTTAGCGGAGAGTTTATAGTCAGTTGTTTAATAATTGCTCCGCTATAAACAAATAAATAACCCCCGACAGATTTTTAGGTCTGTCGGGGCTCTTTTTTTGATAAATCGACATTTACAATTCAATAGTTTTAGCGTATTTTTCTAACAATTCATTAAGTACTGCTTCATTTTCATAAAAAACATTGTCACACTGCTCCAAAGTTTCTTCAGCGTGTTCATCTTCTTTTTCTTTTAACACTAAATATGCTTTAT
>JAFTIJ010000097.1 GCA_017456965.1 Clostridia bacterium | reverse complement strand
CCGGTCCCTACGGCGTTGCGGATCGTCGGGGTTGGCGATAACGGGTCGTCGAGGGCGCCGACCCCTACTGCAAAAACGGGTGTGCACCGAAAAATATCCTATCCCTTCTACGGATCGAACGCCGGGCGTTCGCCGTTTCTTTTGCTTCTTTTCTTGTGGGGACAAGAAAAGAAGAGCGTCCCCTCACCACGGATCGAACGCCGGGCGTTCGCCGTTTCTTTTGCTTCTTTTCTTGAGGGGTCAAGAAAAGAAGAGCTCCCCCCACCAAACACAAAAAAATACGGAGAAACACTATGGCACAAAAGCAAGAAAAAACAAACGTCATGCGCCTCTTGGACGGCGCGAAGATCCCGTACGTCAGTCATTGCTATCTGACCTCGGGCGCGGTCAGCGCGACCGACCTTGCGGCGGCGCTCGGAGAGGACCCCGCGCACGTTTTCAAGACGCTCGTCACCGTCGGCAAATCGGGCGCACATTACGTCTTTATGGTCCCCGCCGCCGAGGAGCTGAACCTCAAGAAGGCGGCAAGCGCCGTCGGTGAGAAGGCGATCGAGATGATCAAGTCCAAGGAGCTCTTGCCGCTGACGGGATATATCCACGGCGGATGCTCCCCCATCGGCATGAAGAAATTTTTCCAAACCACGATCCACGAGACCGCCGCGCAGTTCGATACCATTCTTTTCAGCGCGGGCAAGATCGGCTATCAGGTCGAGCTCCCGCTTGAGAGCCTAAAAAAGATCGTTGCTGTCGGCGTTGCCGATATTATCGTCTGATTATTTTTCAAAAAGCGCGAAATTCCCAAATAATTTTGTTGACAATACAATTCCAAATGGGATATAATATATATTATAGGTAACACTTGAAACGCAGTTTTCTGCAGCATTTTTTCTACAGTAATTTATGGAAAGGCGAATGATCATGATCAAGAGCATGACCGGCTACGGCCGCGCAAAAAAAGAGATCGGCGGGCGAAATATCCTCGTCGAGCTGAAGTCCGTCAATAACCGCTATCTGGATTGCACCATCAAGCTCCCAAAGCTTTTCGGCTTTCTGGAGGAAAAAATAAAGTCCTACGTCACCGCACGCGGTATCTCAAGAGGCAAGCTGGAGATCTTCGTCTCCATCGAGGTCCTGGAGGAGATCGGCGTCACCGTAGAGCTCGACCGCACCTATGCCAAGAGCTATATCGACGCCCTGCGCCGCCTCGCAACGGAATTTGACCTTGCAAACGACATTTCCGTCATGACCGTAGCCGCCAACCGCGATATCTTCGCCGTCAAGAAGGCGGACGAGGATATGGACCGTGAGTGGCAGAACCTGCTCCCCGTTTTAGAGGAAGCAACCGACGCCTTCATCGCCTCCCGCGTACGCGAGGGCAATAACATGAGGGCGGATATCCTTGCCAAGAAGGCAACCGTA
The DNA here is from genome assembly GCA_017456965.1 of Clostridia bacterium. GTDB lineage: Bacteria > Bacillota > Clostridia > Oscillospirales > CAG-272 > QALR01. Next base: position 11,363 of record JAFTIJ010000097.1, on the reverse strand, counting down.
GAGTCCCTCGTACAAAGGATCGCGCCGCTCTCCGAGGCGGACGTCAAGAGCCAGTACGCCAAGATCGAGGCGCGCATCCGTCAGCTCCTCGGCGACGTCAGCGTGGACGAGGGCAGACTCATCACCGAGTGCGCGCTCTTTGCGGACAAGATCGCCATCGACGAGGAGCTCGTCCGTTTAGGCTCACACTTTGAGGCGTTTGAGCAGATCGTATCGGGCGACGGTCCCGTCGGCAGAAAGCTCGACTTCCTGCTCCAGGAGATCAACCGCGAGACCAATACCATCGGCTCCAAGGCGTGCAACGTGGAGATCGCCAAGATCGTCGTCGAGATCAAGAGCGAGCTTGAGAAGATCCGCGAGCAGATCCAGAATATCGAGTAATCGGACGGGAGTACAGTATTATGAAATTTATCAGTATCGGTAACGGCAACATGGTCGCCGCACACCGCGTCATCTCGATCGTCAGCCCCGACTCCGCCCCGATCAAGAGACTCATCTCGGATGCCCGCGATGGCGGGCGCGTCATCGACGTCTCGGGCGGCAGACGTACGCGCTCCGTGATCGTCACGGACAGCGATCATATCATACTCTCCGCCATCAAGGCAGAAACCATATCCAACCGTCTGAACGGTCAGTATGAGCAGGACGATGAGGAAGAAACTGAAGACGAAGCATGAAAGGACAATTTACCATGAACAAGAGAGGTTTGCTTTTTGTCATCTCCGGTCCCGCGGGAAGCGGAAAGGGCACGATCGTCAGCCGTGTACGCGAGCTTGCCCCCTTTGATTTTTCCGTCTCCGCCACCACGCGCGCTCCGCGCCCCGGCGAGATCGACGGTGTACACTATCACTATATGACCAAGGATGCCTTCCGCGCAAAGATCGCGGCGGGCGAAATGTTTGAATACGCAGAGTACGTCGGAAACCTCTACGGCACGCCCAAGCAGGCGGTAGAGGATGCATTGGATGCAGGAAAAAATATCATTCTTGAGATTGATGCACAGGGTGCTATGCAGGTCAAGGATAAAATGCCCGAGGCGATCCTGATCTTCATCCTCCCCCCCGACTACGAGACCCTCGTCGCACGTATCCGCGGCAGAGGCACGGAGACCGAGGACGTCATCGCAGAGAGAATGCAGAAGGCGCACACCGAGCTCGGCTATTTTGAGAGATACGACTACGTCGTCGTCAACGAGACGGGCGGCGTGGAGCAGGCGGCAGAAAACGTGATCGCCATTTTAAACGCAGAGAAGCTGCGTACCTACCGCAACGGTGAGATTCAGCAGAAATTCTTCGGCTGAACCCATATTACATACATTACATCAAGAGATTTTAAGGAGAAATAACCGTTATGATGATCAATCCTTCCATCGAACAGCTCACCAAGGGTGAATTCAACCGCTATGCACTCGTTATCGCGACCGCCAAGTGCGCCAAGGTCGTCACCGACGACTACGTCGCGCAGAGAGAGCAGGCTGAGAAAATGATCGCCGACAAAAAGACCGAGAAGAGCCTCGCGTCCCTGATCGACATCGACATCCGCGACAAGAAGGCTGTCGAGAACGCCGTACAGCGTCTCTACCGCGGCGACTTCAATATCATCTTCCCCGAGGAAACCAATACGGAACAGCTCAAGTAAGATGGAGACGGAATCCTACGCCTCCACACTCGGCGTCCGTCTGCTTGACGTCCCCTATCACCTCGACATTGAATACACCTACTTCGTCCCCCCGACGGTTGGCGGGGAGATCCCCGTCGGCGCTTTCGTTCTGGTCCCGTTCGGCGGTGCCAACAAAAAGCACACCGCGCTCGTTACCTCTTGCCAAAAGACGAACGATTACGGCAAGCTGAAGCCGATCCTCGCGCTCATCAACGAGCAGCTCTCCCTGAGCGAAGAAATGATGGCTCTCGTCCGTTTCTTGTGCGACAGAACCCTTTGCACCGTCGGCGATGCCGTCCGCCGTCTGATCCCGGCGGCGGCCTTCGAGAGGGCGGATGAGGTGTATTTTCCTTTGGATAAGACCGAGGAGAGCGGCGATTTTAATCTCAAAACCGCCTCCGTCCTCGCATTTATCCGAGAGCACGCGCCTGTACGCGCGGAAAGACTCACAAAAGAATTCGGCACGGAGGTTCGCGCCGCCCTTCGCCACCTCGTAAAAGAGGGCTTCATCGGCGCGGATACCGTGATCAAGGAAGCGCAGGGCGCGTACGAGGAGTTTGCCGAGCTTGCCCCGCACGCCGACTCCACGTTGCTACTGCGTCCGCGCACGCCCGAGGCACACAGGCAGATCTACGCAAGAGTTGCCGAGCTCGGTCGCGTCCGTACCGCGGAGCTGACGGCGTCGGGCTTCTCACACGCCCAGATCAAGGCAGTACAGAAAAAGGGGCTGATCACCCTCGTAAAACGCGAGGTCTTCCGCGATCCCTACGCCGACCGCAGGGTCGAGAGGGCAGAGCGCCAGATCCTGAATGACGAGCAATCCGACGCCTTTATCCGCCTCGGCAGACTGATGGACGACCCCGCCCCGCACGCGGCACTGCTCTACGGTGTCACGGGAAGCGGCAAAACGGGCGTCATCCTCGCCCTCTGTGAAAAGGCGCTTGCCGACGGCAAGCGCGCCATCGTCCTGATCCCCGAGATCGCGCTGACGTGGCAGTCCGTCGCCGTCTTTACCTCACGCTTCGGTCGCCGCATCGCCGTCATGCACTCGGGTCTCTCCGACGGAGAGCGCTTCGATGCGTATAAGCGCATCCGACGCGGTGAGATCGACATCGTGCTCGGCACGCGCTCCGCGATCTTCGCCCCCGTGGAAAAGCTCGGGCTCATCGTCATCGACGAGGAGCAGGAGTCTGCCTATAAATCCGATATGTCCCCGAAATATCACGCGCGTGACGTGGCGAAATTCCGCGCCGCGACGCATAACGCCCTGCTCGTCATGGCGTCCGCCACCCCCTGCGTCGAGAGCTTCTACGAGGCAGAGAGGGGAAGATACGAGCTTGTCTGCCTGCGCCACCGCTTTCACGGCGCGGCACTTCCCAAGGTCCACATCGCCGATATGCGAAACGACGCCACCGCGGCGGAAACGACCATCGGGCGTGAGCTCCGCGCGCTCGTCTGCGAGACCTTTGAGAGCGGCAAGCAATCCATGCTCTTTATGAACCGACGCGGACTGCACAGCACGCTCGTATGCCGCGCCTGCGGCGAGGCGGTCTTATGTCCGCATTGCTCCGTGTCTCTCACCCACCATCGCGGAAGCGGCGGCGGTCGCATGGTGTGCCACTATTGCGGCTATCGCATCCCCGTCCCGCGCCTTTGCACCAAATGCGGTAGCGTCAACCTCACCTTCGGCGGCTACGGCACACAGCTCATCGAGGACGAGCTCATGTCCTTCCTGCCCGACGCAAGACTGCTCCGCATGGACGCCGACACCACGCGCGAGAAATTCTCGCAGGACGAGATCACAGACGCCTTTGCCAAGGGCGAGGCAGATATCCTCGTCGGTACGCAGATGATCGCCAAGGGACACAACTTTCCAAAGCTTCAGCTCGTCGGCGTGACGGCGGCTGATAACTCCCTCTTTTTAGACGACTTCCGCGCAAGCGAAAGGACCTTCTCACTCATCACGCAGGTCATCGGACGCGCAGGTCGCGCCGAGGGCGGCGGCATCGCCGTCATCCAGACGCTGAACCCGCACAACGAGACCATTCGTCTCTCCGCAAAACAGGACTACGACGCCTTCTACAAAAACGAGATCGCCGTGAGGCGCGCGCTCGTGTTTCCACCCTTTTGCGATATCGCCGTGTTTTCCTTCGTGGCGGAGGATGAAACGGAGCTCAAGAGCTTCGCCGCCGATTTCACGAGCGCCCTTCGCGCGGCGGAAAAGGAAGACCGCAAGGACGTACGGCTCATGATCTTCGGCCCCTTTGAGGCACCCATTTATAAGATCAAAAACAAATATCGGATGCGAACGGTGATCAAATTCAAGAATAACCGTGCCGCGCGCGCCCTCTTCTCCGAGCTGCTCGTCCGCTTCGGCAAGCAGACCAAGGGGCAGATCGCGCTTGCCGTGGATATCAATCCGACGAACACATAAATATTATCATTTTCCGAAAGGAACGCTGAATATGGCTAAACTCAATATTGTGAAGGTGGGCGACAGCGCCCTCCGTAAGGTCTGCCGTCCCGTGACGGCGATCACCCCCAGAACCCTGCGACTGCTCGACGACATGGTCGACACCATGAGACGCGCCGACGGCGTCGGTCTCGCGGCACCGCAGGTCGGCATCCTGCGCCGCATCGTCGTCATCGAGGTCGAGCCCGGCGAGGTGCTGGAGCTCATCAACCCCGAGATCGTCGAGGCATCGGGCGAGCAGATCGGCACCGAGGGCTGTCTCTCCGTCCCCGGTAAGCAGGGCATCGTCAAGCGCCCCTCCTACGTCCGCGTCAAGGCGATCGACCGCAACGGCGTCGAGAGAGAATACGAGGGCACGGACCTTCTCGCCAGATGCTTCTGCCACGAGCTCGACCATCTGGACGGCAAGCTTTATATTGATAAAGCGACCAAAATTCTGTATCCCGACGCGGAGGGCTACTACGAATACGACGAGGACGAGGACTGATGCGTATCGTCTTTATGGGTACGCCCGAATTTGCGGAGACCGCGCTTCGCGCGATCCACGCCGCATACCCCGATAGCATCGTCGGTGTCGTCTCCCGCGTTGACACACCGAAAAACCGCGGTCACGCCATGACCCCGCCCCCCGTTAAAAAAGCCGCTCTCGAACTCGGTCTCCTCGTCTATCAGCCGCTGAATCTGAAAAAAGAAAATTTTGAGGAAACCCTGAAGGAATGGAATCCCGACATCATCGTGGTTGCCGCCTACGGCAAGATCCTCCCGAAATACGTGCTCGACTTCCCGAAATACGGATGCATCAACATCCACGCCTCCATTCTCCCGCGCTATCGCGGCGCCGCGCCCATCCAGCGCGCCATCATGGCGGGAGAAACGGAGATCGGTGTCACGATCATGCAGATGGCCGAGGGACTCGACACGGGCGATATGCTCGCCAAGGCCTCCTTCCCCATCACAAGCGCCGACGTCTACGGCACCATCCACGACCGTCTGGCTGAGATCGGCGGCTCGCTTTGCGTCGAGACCATGGCATCTATCGTAAACGGAACGGCTGTTGCCGAAAAGCAGGACGACACGCTCTCCACCTACGCCGCCAAGATCGAAAAGGCAGACCGCACCCTCGATCTCACCAAGACGACCGCCGAGATCGTCAATACCGTACGCGCCTTCTCTCCCGCCCCCGGCGCGGAGGCAAAGCTCCCCTCGGGCAAGGTCAAGCTCACCGTCGTAAGCGCGCTGGACGAGGCTCCCACAGGCGAGCCCGGCACCGTCGCGTATCTCTCCCCCAAGGGTCAGGGCAAGCTCGTCGTCAACACCGTAGACGGCAAGCTCTCGATCGAGAGACTCATCCCCGAGGGCAAAAAGGAAATGTCCGCAGGCGACTTCATCCGCGGTCGCCGCATCACCGAGACAGATCGCTTTGAGATCACAGGAGAAACCGTATGACCGCAAGAGAATCCGCCTTCCTCTCTCTCCAGAAATATGAAAACAGCGGTGTCTACTCCAATATCGAGCTCTCCTACGCCATCGAGCGCGGGCATCTCGAAGGAGCGGAAAAGGCACTTTACACCGCACTCTTTTATGGTGTGATCGAACGCAAGCTTACGCTCGATTATTATATCAAGAAGCTCTCCGACAGAGAAGACATCGACTTGAACGTGCGCATCATCCTGCGTCTCGGTCTGTATCAGCTCATCTATATGGACAAGATCCCCGAGTCTGCCGCCGTCAACGAGAGCGTAAAGCTGGCAACGCGCTTCTACGCAAAGAAGAACACGAATCAGTTTATCAACGCCGTCCTTCGCAGCTTTATCAGAAAAAAAGCATCGCTCACCCTCCCCGACAAGGCACGCGAGCCGATCGCCTATCTCAGCGTCAGCTACTCCGTGCCCGAGTGGATCTGCAAGCTCTGGCTTGACGCCTACGGCATGGACGATACCGTCCGCATCCTTGAGACCGTCAACAGCCACCCCGCCATGACGTTGCGCGTCAATACGATGAAGCAGACGAGAGAAGCCCTGCTGGAAGCGCTCCGCGACGCGGGCATCCCCGCGCACGGCAGTCCCGTCACAAAAACGAGCGTCGTGCTCGACCGCTCCGTGCCGATGGATAAGCTGGAGGCACTTTGCACCGAGGGCGAGGCGCGTCCCTTCTTCGTACAGGACGAGGCATCCTCGCTCTGCGTGGACGTCATGGACGCCAAGCGCGGCGAGATGATCCTCGACGCGTGCGCCTGCCCGGGCGGCAAGAGCTTCGGCATGGCACTCTGCATGGAGAACGAGGGCGAGATCCACGCCTTCGACCTGCATAAAAATAAGCTCTCTTTAATCACGGGCGGTGCCAAGGAGCTCGGCATCACGATCATCCGCACGGGCGTGCAGAACGCCTCCGTCTATAATGAGGAGATGCCCCTCTTTGATAAGATCCTTTGCGACGTCCCCTGCTCGGGTCTCGGCGTCATCGCCAAGAAGCCCGATATCCGCTACAAGTCCGAGGAGGACGTCACCCGTCTGCCCGCGCTTCAGGCAAAGATCCTTGAAAACTGTTCAAGATACCTGAAATGCGGCGGCACGATGGTCTACTCGACCTGTACGCTCAACCCGAAGGAAAACGGGGAGATCGTCACCGCCTTTCTTGCGGCGCACCCCGAGTTTTCGCTCTCTCCCTTCACCGCGATGGGAGAAAACACAAACGGAATGCTGGAGATCCTGCCCTTCCGCCACGGAACGGATGGATTTTTCATCGCCAGACTGAAAAAGAACGGATAACGCAATTATGGAAAAAACCGATATTTTAAGCATGAATCTGCAGGAGCTCACCGACTTCATCGTATCGCTGGGTGAGCCGAAATACCGCGCGACTCAGGTCATGGGCTGGCTCATGAAGGGCGCGGATATCGACGAGATGAAAAATATCCCCGCCACACTCAAAAAGAAGCTTCACGAGAACGCCTTCGTCGCGGGTGCGAAGATCGCAAGAAAGCAGGTCTCCTCCGACGGCACGATCAAGTATCTCTACGAGCTCCACGACGGCGAGAAGATCGAGTCCGTCTTTATGCGATACAAGCACGGCAACACCATCTGCATCTCCACCGAGGCGGGCTGTCCGATGGGGTGCGCCTTCTGCGCCTCCACCTTAAAGGGGCTCTCCCGCCGTCTGCTCCCCTCCGAGATGCTCTCGCAGATCATCTCCACCGAAAAGGACACGGGCGAGCGCGTATCGGGCATCGTGCTGATGGGAATCGGCGAGCCGCTGGATAACTACGACAACGTCATGAAGTTTTTGCGTCTGGTCGGCTCCCCCGAGGGACTGAATATCGGTTACCGCCATATCTCTCTCTCCACCTGCGGTCTCGTGGACCGCATCGGCAGACTCGCGGACGAGAACCTGCCGATCACCCTCTCCATCTCGCTCCACGCGGCGGACGACGAGACGCGCTCGTCGCTCATGCCCGTCAATAAGAGATGGAATATCGAGCAGCTCCTCACCGCCTGCCGCGCCTATTTTGAGAAGACGGGCAGACGCATCTCCTTTGAATATACGCTGGTACGTGGCAAGAACGACACCGTATCGGATGCCGCCAAGCTTGCCGACGTCCTCTACCGCTACTGCTCGGGTATGCCCCTCCACGTCAATCTGATCCCCGTCAACAACGTCGTGGAGCGCGGATTTCTGCCGAGTGAAAAGTCCGGTGTCGAGGCGTTTGCCGCCGCGCTGGAGAAGCGTCGCATCACCGCGACCGTACGCCGCAAGCTCGGCTCGGATATCGACGCCTCCTGCGGTCAGCTCCGCGCCAAGCACGACTGACGCGAAACCAATTTGGCGCGCAAGCGTCGGAAAGGAAACTCTATGTATTTTTGCGGAAAAAGCGACGTAGGTATGCGCCGCCAAGTGAATCAGGACAGCGTACGCGCTGTCAGCATATGGGGCGGGGAAGCCGTCCTGCTCATCGTCTGTGACGGCATGGGCGGTCATCAGGCAGGCGAGATCGCCAGCCGCACCGCCGTCGACGTCTTTTGCGACAAGGTCGCCATGTCCCCCTGCTACGAGGAAACGCCCCAGAAGATCCTGGATTTCATCCGATACACGCTCGTTTGTGCCGCGTCGGAGGCAAACGCCGCCGTCTACACGCTCGCGGGCGAGAACGCAGAGTTTCTCGGCATGGGCACCACCCTCGTCGCCGTCCTCGTCTACAAAGGATATTTCTACGCCATCAACGTCGGTGACAGCCGTTTTTACATCGTCACACGCTACGAGGCGCGTCAGGTCACGAGAGATCACTCCTTCGTACAGTACCTGATCGACAACGGCAAGCTCACCCCCGAGGAGGCTCGCTCCTACCCGAGAAAGAACGTCATCACGCGAGCGATCGGCGTCTCCGAGAAGCTCGACGTCGATTTCTTCAGCGCACCCCTTGAGCCGTGGGAGAGCGGTTATCTTCTGCTCTGCTCCGACGGTCTCTCCAATTATACCGACAACAAGGTCCTCGTCGACATCCTCTACGATGCCCACACGGTTGACCTCCTACCGGAAAACGAGCTGATGCGCAAGGCCGAGAAGCTGATCGCCTACGCCAATAACAAGGGCGGCAGCGACAACGTCTCCGCCGTGCTCGCGAAGTTCTGACCCACCGCGCATAATATACGAAAGGAAAGCAAGCAACATGGATATTTTCAAGAAAAATATCGGCGATGTGTTCGACGGCCGCTATCGGATCAATCGGACCATCGGCGTCGGTGGGATGGCAATCGTTTATGAGGCAACGGATCTTACGACCAATCGCCGCGTCGCGCTCAAGATGCTCAAGGAGTCTATCTCAGACAATCCGCAGGCGCTTCGCCGCTTCATCAACGAATCCAAGGCGGTCGCGATGCTCAATCACGCCAATATCGTCAAGATCCTCGACGTATCCGTCAAGACCGAGCACAAATTCATCGTGATGGAATACATAGACGGCATCACGCTGCGCGAGTACATGAACCGCAGAGGGGCACTAGAGTGGCGTGAGGCACTTGCCTTCATCTCCCAGATCCTCGTCGCGCTGGATCACGCGCACATGAAGCGCATCATCCATCGCGACATCAAGCCGCAGAATATCATGGTCATGGAGCACGGCATCATCAAGGTGACCGACTTTGGCATCGCCAAGCTCCCCGACACGGAGACCTTTACGATGGTAGATCACGCGATCGGCACGATCTACTATATCAGCCCCGAGCAGGCAAAGGGCAAAAAGATCGACTCCCGAAGCGATCTGTATTCGCTCGGCGTCATGTTCTACGAGATGGTCACGGGGCGCTTGCCCTTCGTGGCGGAGAACTCCTACGGGATCATGCACAAGCACATCAACGACGTGCCCGTGCCCCCCAAGGAGCTCAGCCCGAAGCTCCCTCTCGGCGTTCAGCAGATCATACTGACCGCGATGGAGAAGTCCCCCGAGGATCGCTATCAGAGCGCGCCGCAGATGCTCAGAAACGTCTACAGCATCCAGCGCGACCCCACGATGCTTTTCAAGCGTCAGAAGCCCGCGCTCCGCACCCCGACCTCTGAGGTCGCCATCCAGCGCACGACGGTGGAGCCCGAGCCGAGAGAGGCGCACACGCCCTCTCACCCGCAGTATCCGCGTCCCAAGCCCACGCCCCCCCAGACGCCGAAGAGCGGAGGAAGCGGCGGGGAGGATGCACCCCCTCATCCCGTGTCGCCGTCGCATAAAAAGCGGCACGCACCCGAGTACGTGCCCTTTTCCGTGGTGGTCCTCATCTGCGTGATCTTCCTGTTGATCGCCATTTTCGGGTTCACGCTATTGTTTTACGTGCTGATCCAACAGAATAACGCCGTCGGGTCAGGGCTCTCGGTTAATATCAACGAAATGCTCCCTCTCGACTTTTCCACAGATTTGTGGAAAAGCGTGTGGGGTCAAGGTAATTATTTATGAGTAACAACATCAGTGGCATTATCCTCTCGGGTCTCGGCGGGCTTTACTCCGTCCGTGACGAAAAGGGAGAGGTCTACGCCTGCCGCGCCAAGGGTGCGTTCCGCCGTCAGGGCATCTCACCGCTCGTGGGCGATCGGGTATCCATTCGCCCGCCCGAGGTTGCGGGCAAGGAATATTTCATCGAGGAGATCGGGGAGAGAGCCAACGCCCTGATCCGCCCGCCCATGGCAAATCTCAAGACGCTTTTCGTCACCTTTGCCCCCAAGGATCCCGAGCCGAGCACGCTGTATCTGGATAAGCTGCTCTCCATCGCGGTCTACAATCACATCACGCCCGTCGTCGTGATCACGAAGCAGGACGTCTCGCCGCGCCTCGCGGAGAAGTACGCCGCGATCTATCGCAAGACGGGGCATCGCGTGTTCCTCTGCTCATCCGAGGACGGCGCGGGCATCGACGAGCTGAAGGCGTACGTCCGCACGCTTGACGGCATCTGCGCCTTTGCGGGCGCGTCGGGTGTCGGCAAGTCCACGCTCTTAAACGCGCTTTTCCCGTCGCTCTCCTTAGACACGGGGCGTCTCTCCGAGAAGATCTCGCGCGGACGCCACACGACCAGAAGCGTGACGCTCTACCCGATGTGCGAGATCTCGGATATCGCAACCGACGCGTATATCGCAGACACACCGGGCTTCTCCATGCTTGACTTCATTGAGTTTGATTTCTATACGCTGGAGGATCTGCCGCACTGCTTCCCCGAGTTTGAGCCGTATCTCACCGAGTGCCGCTACACCGACTGCTCCCACACCAAGGAGTCCGCGCGGGACTGCGCCGTCGCCGCCGCCATCGAGCGAGGCGATATCGCCAAGGAGCGCCACGAGAGCTACCTCTCCATCTACGCAGACCTCGTACAAAAAAAGCCCTGGCAAAAAAAATAGGTGGGCTATACCGCTCCCGATTGCTCTTTGATCCAAGCTTTCCTCTCACCGAGCAATCACAGCGTATCACAAGCTCTGACAAAGCGCATAAATTAACCTCCCACAAACCAAAATGTGTGGGAGGTTGTTTTTTTGAAAAGAGTACGTATCAGATCGGGGACTTACCACGTGCGCAGATCCTTCACTGCGCTACGCTTCGTTCAAGGATGACAGCGCAGGGAGTGTTTACGGGATACGTTTACCCAAGCGCTCCCAATCACGTCAACACACGCTTTTGTTATAAAGCATTGCGCCGCACACTCTCTGCGCCTGTCATCCTCGAACGCAGTGCTTTGCACGGAGTGAAGGATCTGCGCACGGTTGG
>JAFTIJ010000096.1 GCA_017456965.1 Clostridia bacterium | reverse complement strand
CGGCGATAGCGGTCGCGGTCAAGCGTCGATAAGCTCTCCCCTTGATACAGGATCTCGCCCGCCTTGGGCACGTCCAGCCCCGCCATGAGAGACATCAGGGTGGATTTCCCGCTCCCCGAGCGCCCGACGATGGCGTAGACCTTCCCCGTCTCAAATACAGCCGTCGCCTCCTTGAGCGCATGAACCGCGCCCGCCTTTGTTTTATAATCGTATGATACGTTGCGAAGCTCTGATATGGACATTATTCTGCCTCCTTTGGTTGAATTTCATGGATCCGCTGAAAACACGCATTCTCTTCGGTTACCGAAAAATAACTGTATATCTTGTGATAATCCTCCATGCTGACGAGAATATCGTCGCCCGAGCAATATTCATTCTCCCGATACGTTCCGACGATCTCATATCTTGACGAGGACGGCGGACGTACGTTTTGCGTAATGATCGCGCTCATCCCCGCGATATTGATCTGCGTATACGATTTTCGGTCGTATGCGCTTAAAAAAACGGCGCTCTCTTTTGCATACGGGGAATTCTCACTGACGTATAATCGGATCGCGTCCTCCGTGTATTCCCTGACGGTATTCAGATCAAACAGAGAAAGATCGCTGACACCGACGATCTCCGACGGGTTCAAGGGGCGTTCGTTCCATATGTAATCGAACTCCGTTTGCTCCTGCTCTGTCAATACCTTACCGTATTTCAAATAGATCTCTGCCTCTCCCGCAGTCATCATCACGTAATACCGATGACGGGAAAAGCCGATCTCCTCGTCCGACAATGCATATAGCATATTCATCTCCACGTCGGGACGGGAAACGCGGGGGGAGGTGATCGAGAGCTCGATTTTCATATTCTTTTCGAGTGGCATGGTGACGTTAAAATCCTCGGAGGATTGGAGATCGCGAATGATCTCTGATGCCGAGGCGCGAGTGAGGACCGTATCGTTGACGTGTCGGCAAATTCCGTCCGCTGTGAGTCCACCGCCCAAAAAGCCGAGAACGGTGGCGAAAATGAATAGAACGCAGAGCTCGGTTGCGATCATCAGACCGATCTTGTAGCCTTTCATACCGAGTGCGCGAAGCAGTCGCCCCTCCGCCTTACGGGAATGACAAAGATATACCGTTACGAAGGCGATCAGTCCGCATCCGATAATCAGAACGAGCCAAAAAACAAGAACGGTGATCGTGTGGATATTACCAAGCTCGGAGGATAACACGTCGTAGGTGCTGTTATTGAAAACGAGATCGACCGTCTTGAAATTCAGCCCATTTTCGGTTGCATAGGCAACGAACGCCTCAAAATCCTCTCGTGTCCCGAGAACGAAATCCGCACGCTCCACCGTGGGCTTCTCCATTCCGGGGAGATACTGCCCGTAATCCAGCTCCGCTACGGCAAGCGGAATATACGCAGGATAGGATCTCAGATCGGGAGATATCGCATTGCTCTCATAAATGCCGACGACCTTACAGGGCAGATAGCCGTAATAGCTCGAAGGACGCACGTAACGGCGATTCACGGTATCCCCAACGCCGATCCCGTACGTGTCGGCAAGCCACCATGGGATCACGATCTCCTGTGCGGCACCGCGATAGCCCTCGTGCGTCAGTCCCGTGCCCTCTCGTATGGTACATTCGCCCGAGAAAAAGGGATAGGTCAGCGCCAGATTCTCGACCGCCGACAGATTACATCCGAACTCCTCGATCCACACTTCGCGCTTCTCTCCCTTTTCTTCCATATCAGGCATACCGACCATAGCACGCCCCGCGGGGATCGTTCCTTCCGCCTCCGACATACTGATATTGAATGCCTTGATCGACTCATGTCCCAGACATTTGAAGACCTCGGAGAGTGGGATCCTCGTATTCTCTCGCTTGACAAGAGAAGCGACGAACACGTAATTTTCATGTAAAGCTTCCTCTGCCCTTTCCGTTGCTCTGCGAACGGCGAGGGCGGCAGTGACGGATGCCACGATAAAGCCGATCATAGCCGTGTAGAGCACGGTTCGCCAAAGCAAGCGACGCAAATTGCGAAATGCGTATTTTACGGTCACGATAATCCCTCCTGTTCTTTGCCGCCGACGTCATAAAGCGGATGGATGCGTACCGTATCACGATACGCGAGGATGTATATCAGTATCATCAAAAAAAATGCCGCAAGGATGGCAAAGCCGACGCTCGGCACAATGTATTCCGTAAGTAAATATCGGGAATCGTATATCTCCGGGTAGACCGTCTCCGTCATAGGCTCCTTCAGAATGAAGAAATCGGCACTTTCCGTTTGGAATTGCGCAGAGAGCTCGACCGAATACAAATACCGCATCAGCGGAACGGTCAGAAGCGATACCGCATAAACGAGGAGCCCACCCGACGCGATCAGTGCGATCAGCATCAGCACCGCATATTCCAAGAAAAATCCTGTAGCGATCATTTTTCTCCCTTGACCGAGCGCGGCAAGCATGGCAAGCTCTCTGCGACGGGATCGCATATGGAATAAAACCGAGAGCACAAGCACGACGAAGCCCACGCCGACGATACCGACGAGTAAGGCCGAGAGTATAGCCGAAAAACGGGCGGACGGAGAGGAGGAGGTATCCGAAACGTACTCCGTCAGCCTCACGTTCCTGACAAAGCCGATCCCGTTGATCGCCTCTTCGAGTTGAGTCGCATCATGTAAATCCGAGAGATGCAGATAGAGCGAATCGGGGATCACCGTCGGATTTTCCGTGATCGGGTAATGGGGCTCCTCCAAAAAGAAGAGCTGTACCGTATCACTTGCCCCGATATCCTCTACCGTCGTGATCGGAACGTATACGATATTACCGCTTCTCTTCCACGGCTCGGACACCGCCGCGGCGTTATCCACTGAATTTTCGTAGATCCCGCCGATCACGTAAGTATAGTCAAACGTATAGCCGTCGTAAAGTCCCTCCGTAAACGAGAGCCGTACCGCCTGCAATTCACTCTGAAAGATCGAGAGCATATCGAGCGTAACGGTATCGCCGAGAGACAGTCCGTTTTGCTCGGCAAGCTCCCTTGAGATTACGATCTTATTGCTTCTGTGCGCCGTATCCTCATCGGTAATCATCGTACCCTCCGTTATGCTGAGATCCCCTCGGTAGACCTCCTCCAAAATCTCCATGGAGGTTACGGCAAAGAGCCCGAAGCCCTTGAGATAATTGGCTTTTCTGTCCTCGGTCAGTTCCTCTCCCGAATACCGATTGCGTCGGTACGTTCCGTATCCGACGTATTCCAGTTCCGGAAGCCATGCAACGTATTCCTTGACGGCGGAGACGTGCTTCACTGTATCGCCCGAGGCCTCGACGATCGCACAGGCGGCATCGTAGGTCAAAAACGGCTGCAGCGTCTCGTCTGTCACATGGACCGAGCCGTCGAGCGGGCCGTAAAAGCGATATCTTGCATCCTCACAGACCGTGCGGATCAGATAGCCGAGCATCGCCAAAAAGAAGATGGCAAGGCAAACGAGCAGACTCAGCACGCTCCTTGCCTTAAAGCGCAGGATATTTCTGAAAGCGTAACGCATACCGTGTCCCTCCCGTCACGTATTCTCTTTGATCACGATGCGGTACGGCGTATCACGGAAGATCTCCGAGAAATCCGCACCGATCATGCATTGTGCCGTTGACTGATAAACGACGCCGTCCTCTCCCTGCATCTTGCCACAGCCCGTGTCCTGCGTCCGACAAAGAACGGATAGCATCACCCAGGCGTTGCAATCGCGGCAATACATCCCGAACGAATGATAGAGATAGCCATTCTCCTTATGATTTACGGGACCGCGAACCGTCGTATCGGTAAATACGAACGTATGCGGTTCTTTCTCGGCGACGTAATCGCAATTTCCGAATTTACACCGCCTCATATGATATACGTCCGCATCCCAAGGGTCGCTCATTGCCGTGTACGCCGCCATATGCTCGCAGGTATCGTTTGGGAAAAGTATCGCGTTGCGTGCGCGAAACGCCTCATCATGAAAAATAGCGTCATGAAAAGCGTTACCGCACGACGGAAGCATCGGCATCAAAAATATCAAACATAAAAAGCAGATCATGCGCTTCATGGCTGGGCTCCTTTCTGATAAGAATCAATGTCAAGGGTCGGATGGATCCGTACGGAAAACCGTTTTTGTTGCGAATATATCCAAAAGCGTAAGCCCTCGTTTTGATATTCTTTATAATCCTCAAACGGAATATGTACCGTATAGCTTCCCTCTCTTGCGAGATGGCTGATACCGTATCTCCCCTCCTCGTTCCATTCCTCATAGGCGTAGTCCTCCAGATATTCTGTGGGAAGAAAGGACAGGATCGTACCATCCGCATAAACCGTAACGCTAACAAGCCCGTTTTCGGCATCGGCCGTTTCGGTAAACCTCACCCTTCGATAGCCGCAGATCCTGCAGACGTCGTTTTCGTCAAAACGATGCTTTTCCTTGAGGATATGCGTGCAGTTCGCATAGGATACCGTACGGTTACCGCAGAAGGAATAATGAAACTCATCATCGTAGACGCGGTAAACACCATCGCTCTGATGCGCGGGCATGGAGGTAAGGCCAATGATCCTGTAACAGGCATCACAGCAATGACGGGCAGTGCAATCGTGCTCCTCGTGCTTTCCGCTGAGTAGCGGCGGAAGCATGGGACACGCTTCGTCATAGGTCTTTTCCTCTTGTATCTTCACGACGTCCTCTTTCCCTGCACTACCCGAAACGGTATAGATCACGGTAAAGCGGTAAGCTCCCATCTCGGGTAAGGGATACTCCAGCTTATTGACGTGATGCGTTTCCTTTGTATGATAGGTTTGGGAGATGACGTCCTGCCAGAGGATGCCGTTCTTTTTTTCGATCTTCAGCGTGATTTCGGCGCCGCTTGTAATACCGACGTAGCCCTCGTAGCGAACGCCGACGATCGCCTGTCCCGATCGGAAGACCGAAATATGGGTGGTTGTCGTCGCCACGTTGTTTTTCGGTCGGATCACGTCGGTTGCGAGCGTCGTGATCTGTAACGCGATAAACAGAAGAACGATCACAAGGATCCCCGTCATGAGTCTTTTCTTCATCTTATTCTCCTCCCTTCACAAGATTCGAGATCATCAGGATGTATTCCTCCTCGGCAACATTCCGAGAACCGCTGAGCTCAAAGGCATAGCCCGCAAAGTCGAAAAAGTAAAACCGCCCTCCGCCCCTTTCGATATACATCACGCGGATATCCCGAATGGAGATCAGCTCATAGTCGCTTTCCTTCCCCATCATGGTCTCCGTTGCGGAATACAGCGTCTGATACAGGATCAGCTTTTCGTTTGCACGGTTGCGCCATACGGTCTGTACAGAGAAGCCCGTCTTATCCACGCGCTCTCGGTAATAGCCTTTTGGCAAATAGCCGACAGTGTTGTAGCAGTCCTCAATGATCTCGGGTGCGTCCGTCGTTTCTTCACGGATCATAAGTGCAATATATCGCTCGTAGATACGGATCAAGGAATCGGTGATCGGCTGCTTTGCCGCCGAGAGCATCATGAGCGTACAGATCGCCGCGGCAAGCAAAACCGCCATTTTCTTGGTCGGTAATGCCCGATTTCGTGCCTGCTCTTTTCTTGCAAGGCGCAGGGTCCGTCGATAGCGCCCCATGGAGTACCGAACCGTCTCGCTTGCACACGGCATATCCCCGTAAAACGTGGCTTCATACCTTCGAAGCGCGGCTTCCCATTTCTGTTTTCTTTCCTGTTCCGTCATAAAATCCCCTCCTTTTGCAGCATGACGGCAAGCTTGGTGCGTCCTCTCGTCATGCGCTTTCTTACGGCGTCCGATGAGATATGCAAAAGCCTTGCGATCTCGTCCACCGTATAGTGATACAGATAATAATAAACCAAAACGTCACTGTAGGTCGGATCGAGTGCGCGTATACACCTCACGATATGCTCCTCCGACCGATCTTCGAGCATGGCAAAGAAATCCTCCTCGGACACAAGCTCGCGGTCATTCAGATCCTCTTGATTCTGCAGTTCCTTCTGTACTTTTCGTATCAGCGAGATCGCCTCGTTTCTTGCGATTCGCATGATATAGGCGATGACCGTGATCTCGCCCTTCCCTGCAAGCTCGTCAAAATGCTTCACAGCCTTCAGCCACGTTTCCTGTGCCACATCCTCTGCGTCCTCCTTGTTTTTGACGATCTTGTAAATACGAAGATATACTCCGCGATAATACTTGCGGTAGATCCTCTCAAATTTTAATTTTTCCGCCTCTTGCTCCAGCATGGAAAGATAGATTGATAACATAGCGACATCCTTATCCGTTTTTCGTTCTTACTTGCAACCTCTACTTATTATGACGCTAAAAGATGGGAAATTGGACATTTTTTTAAAAAATTTGAAAAAAAATGTTCTTTTCTCGCACCGACGAGAAAAGAACCGAAGGAAGTAATGAACAAAACGGCTTTCAAGCCGTAAAACGGGAGGAGCTCCGCATTTGCATTTTTGGCGGCGCAGTGAGCGTGACGGAGAGGGGATCAATCAGCGTTGACCAACTCTCTCCGCACACTTACGTTAACGATCCGCCTGCGTGTCAAGCATCGGACGTCTGCCTTATCCTTTGTGCACCGCGGTCTCTACACTTCAGGATAAGGATCGCAATACCGATCATCAGAAAGCAGAGCGCGATCCAGACGAAACGGTTGATATAAAATTCTCTCATATTGGCAAGAGACATTGAGGCAAACGGGGAGAACATCAAAAGCACGTCGGAAAAGAGAAAGAAGATATAGATCGAGAGCGAGCAAACGAGCGCCGCTACCGTGCTTTTGAAAAGCACGCGGAAAAAGGCCCCCAGCGCGGCAATGATCATGACCGTCACGACGAAGGCAAATAACGCCTTGAGCGGGCGCCGCTCCTTGGTGAAGAGCACCAGCCACAGCGCGGGGAGCGCCGAAACGGAGAGCACAGAGGCAAGATAGCGACAGGCAAATACCTTGGGGAGCTGAATACGCCCGAGAATCAGAAAGTCGAGCTCATCCTCATGCAGGATCGTAGCGCAAGCCGCCAAGGCAAAAAGCATATAATAATACTCCATTTTGCCAACGGTATATTGGTTGATATGAAAGGAAACGGCGAAAACGAGGAACGAAACGACCGTAAGCCAAAGACGGTGCTTCATTTCCTTACCAAAGAATTTGCAGTAAAGCTTCATCTTGCCACACCGCCCACCGCGTAAATATACGCATCCTCCAGCGTTGCGGGAATTTGCACGGAGCTCTCGTGCACGCTTCTCTCGCTGACGTAACGAACGGTTGGCTTTCCGTAGGTATAGGTTACGTTCGTGACAACTGCCTGTTCCTTGAGAATCGCTTCCTCACCGGGGGAGATCACTGTCTCCCAGAGCATATTCCGAATACTGCCGACCATCCCCTCCGTGCTTCCGCTATACATCATGCTCCCTTTGTTGAGAATGCAGACGTTTGGGCAGATATTCTCGATATCGTGAATGATGTGTGTGGAGAGAATGATGTTTTTCTCAACGCCGATCGAGGAGATCAGATTGAGGAAATGCAGTCTTTCCTCAGGGTCAAGACCCGTCGTCGGCTCGTCCACGATAATGATCCTCGGATCTCCCAAGAGCGCCTGCGCGATACCTGCGCGGCGAAGCATGCCGCCCGAATATTTGGCAAGACGCTTTTTTCGCTCATTGCCGAGTCCCGCGATCTCAATGCATCGCTCTACCTCGTATTTCATCTCCGTTTTATCACGGATGCCCTTGAGCAAGGCCATATATTCCAGAAATTCCACGATATTCAACTGCGGCATGAGCTTGGTATTCTGCGGCAGATAGCCGATCATTTTGCGATAATCGGAAAGTGTCTCCGTGATCGGCTTACCATCGACGAGAAGCGTGCCGTCCGTTGGCGCCAAGACACTTGCCATGATGCGAAGAAGCGTCGTTTTTCCCGCACCGTTTCTTCCGATCAGACCGTATACCCCCGAGGGGATCGTAAAGCTGACGTCGTTCAGCGCGTAAACGCCCTTCCGATAGCATTTTGAAATATGTTGAATGGTCAGTTCCATAAAATAACTCCTTTATAAGCGAATTTGAAATTTTCCCCGTTTTAAGAGAAGCACGGAAAAAAGAAGCAGAAGGAAAGAAAGCCCGAGATAGGCGTAACGGTTAATAAGCCAAACCGTATCTGTGACGGGAAACCGCGGTTCAAACAAAAGTCCCGTAAGCCAAAGATCGTATTTTGCAAACGATACGGGATATACGCCGTTTACAAGCAGCCGCCGAAATTCGTGAAATGCAAAATAGCAAACGAAAAAGCACCCGTATGAAGCGTATATATTTCCCGTCAGCACACGCAATAACAGCATAAGTGACGAAAGAAAAAGAAACGTAACAAACAAGGAAAACAGGATCATAAGATACCGACTGCCCTCCGATGCGAATGCCATGCCCCCGATCTGCCCGAAATCCACGCGAGAGCGGGCGATCGGCGATAGGAGAACCGCGGCAAGTAAGGGATACGAGACATACGGCAGCCACTGACACAGCACAAGCTTG
>JAFTIJ010000095.1 GCA_017456965.1 Clostridia bacterium | reverse complement strand
GATTCCGATCAGCTCCTCGGGCTCGGTGTCTCCGATGGGCTTCAGATACTTGCCCGTCGGTGAGAGGTCGCCGCCGATCAGCGCGTGCGGGGCGGCAAGGCGGGAGAGGCGGACAAGCGCGTGATTTATTTCCGACGTCCGATCGGCAAGACCGTAGCGCGAAAGGACGGCGCGGTTTGCGCCGAAGGTGGGGGCGAGCACGGCGTGTGAGCCCGCCTCGGCATACCGCCCTTGGATATGAAGAATGGTGTCGGGGTGATCAAGGATCCATTTTTCGGGGCACACACCCGTGGGCATGCCCGCACGGATCAGCTCCGTTCCCGTGGCGCCGTCAAGACAGAGCGGCAGGGGAAAAGGGAAGTTTGGGAACAAATGATTCATAAAAAACTCCGCTTGCATTTCTGAAATTGCAGATAGGTATTGAAAAAAACAAAATTTACTGCTATAATTTTATTATAACGCATTCGCGTACGATACGCAAGTGAATTTGAAAATAAAAATGAAGTGAGGATTTGTTATGGAACCCTTGAAGCTTGGCATGATCACGAAAAAAATCATCTGGGGCGGCGAGCGTCTTGCCCGTGAGTACGGAAAGGGCGAGCCCGGCGAGAAGATCGCGGAGTCCTGGGAGCTGACGAGCCGTGCGGACGGCGTGAATACGATCGTCGGCGGTACCTACGACGGCGTACTGCTCTCCGATTATCTCGCAGAACATAAGGACGCCGTTTGCGCGGGCTGGGACGGCGAGCGCTTCCCCCTGCTCATCAAGCTGATCGACGCAGAGGCGGACCTCTCCATTCAGGTGCATCCCGATGACGAGTACGCCGCGCTCCACACCACGGACCTTGGCAAGACGGAGATGTGGTATATCGTGGACGCCGCACCCGATGCGAGAATCATTTACGGTCTCAAAAAGAAGTATTCCGCGTCTGAGGTACGTGAGGCAATCGCAAACGGTACGCTGGAGGAGCTGATGAATTACGTTCCCGTCAAAAAGGGAGAGACCTATTTCATCCCCTCGGGTATGGTTCACGCGATCTGCCGCGGTATCCTGATCGCGGAGATCCAGCAGAACTCCAATATCACCTACCGCGTATACGACTATAACCGCCGCGGTGCCGACGGCAAGCTCCGTGAGCTCCACGTAGACGACGCGCTTGCCGTGATCGACAAGATCGAGGACCCCTCTGCCGTTCGTGCGGACGCGGACGAGGCACGCGGTATCATCGCTAAATGCGGCTACTTCACCGTATATCACTTTGAGAAGGCGTTTGATATGACTGCCTCTTCGGACAGCTTCGTCCATCTGCTTTGCCTTGGCGGTAAGACTGCGATCAAGTGGCAGGGCGGTGAGATGACGCTTGCAAAGGGTGAGAGCGTATTCATCCCCGCAGGTCTCGGTGATTTCTCCGTCGCAGACGGTGCGGACGTCGTCGTTTCCACGCTTTGATCGACGTGAAAGGAGCTTGTGTGTATTGTTTTTTTGGGGGGGGTGAAGCTTGTTCGGGACGGTTGCGATCAATGTAAATCCCGTTGTGTCTGCCCTTGCCGTTATTACACGCAGGCTCCTTCAGTCGCCTACGGCGCCGGCTCCCTCTCGGAGGGAGCTTTTCTTTTCTCCCTCTTTTTTCGGAGTGGTGAGGGAAGGCGAGCACTTTTGGGCGGGCGTTGCCCGTGGATTGTGTTTTGGTTATTGATACAAATGGCCCTCGCCGTTTTGCCGTGTTTGGATACGCAGAATGGCGAGGGAAGGCGAGCACATTCAAGCGGGTGTTGCCCGCAGAATTGAGGATTTTATGCTTCACAGACGGTATCTTGCAGGGATTCTTGCGGCGTATACGGCGGTATTCGCTTCTGCCTTTTACCTTGAGCTCTCCTTGCTGTGGCACTGCGTACTGACGGCGGGCGTTGCGCTCTTGCTTTTTATATCGATCTTTTTCGTATCGCGACGATTCTCTTTTGAGAAAGTCAGGGTCGGCTTTGGCGTCGTTGCCGCGATCCTTCTGACGGTTTCGTTGGTGGTAAGTGAGCTCTTTCTTGCAGGCATGGCGCGCGTCCGCTCATTTGCGGATGAGGCGTCGCATCTTGTGTCCGCATCCGTTTCGGAGGTCCGCTACGAGCAAACCTATCATTCTCTTTACGTTTTGGAGATCTATGAGATCGACGGTCAAGAGGATTCCTTCAGGGCACTCTGGGAGATTCCCGAAAACGGAGCGCTTTCCGTCGGAAATGAAATTCGCTTTGAGGGTGTCTTCACTCGCATTGAGGGAGAGTATGCAAGCTATTCGCTTTCGCAGGGCATCCTGCTTCAGTGTGAGTCGGAGACGTTTGAGATCGTCAATGCGTCGGTGCGGGAGCCCGATCTCTTTGCAAGGATACGTTTCGCGATTGCTTCACTCTTTCATGAGAAGATCGGCGGCGCGCCTGCGGGCTACGCGACCGCACTGCTTACGGGAGACCGCTCGGGGCTGGACGCGCAGACGACGCTCTCCTATCAGCGCCTCGGGCTTTCCCATCTCATTGCGATCTCGGGGCTTCATTTTTCTATCCTCGTCGGCGGACTCGGCTGGATGCTTCGCCTGTTTGGTGTGACGGGACGAGTGAAAAATATCCTGCTTTTGGTGTCGGTCATCCTGTTTGCGCTGATATGCGGCTTTTCGGGCTCGGTCGCACGTGCCGCGATCATGCTCGGACTGTATTTTCTGATGGCGATATTGGAGGAGCAGCACGATTCCGTCACGGCGCTGATGCTTTCTGCGGCGGCGATCGTCACCGCCTCGCCATACTCCGTTTATGACGCGGGACTCTGGCTCTCGGTTTTCTCCGTGCTTGGAATCTTACTCGTCGCGCCGCCGATCTCCGAGCGAATGATCGGTGTGCGTTCCGTTTGGAAGAGGCTTCTTTTCAGCACGCTCATGACGCTTTTGATCACGGTCACGGCGACCTTCTTTACGTTACCGATCACGTATTTTCTCTACGGCGGGATCTCTTTGATCTCTCCGCTGACCAATCTGATCTTCATACCCATATCGCAGGTCGTCCTGTATCTGCTTGCCGTATTGGTCGTGTTGGGGTGGATCCCGTACGTTTCGGATCTCCTCGGCATTCTGTCTCGGCTTTTGATTGACGGAATGAACGAGTGGATCGATGCATTTGCGGATATAAAGGGTGTCTATTTTATCGTACGATATCCGTTTGCCGATTACCTTCTGCCGTTATTGATCCTTGGCGTTGCGGCGGTGCTTTTGATCGGGCGCGCGAGGCTTGGCAGGATCCTTGCCTGCTTTGCATCCTGTACGGCGGCGTTTTTGATCTGCCTTGCAGTATACGCGGGACAGAATCACGGTGTCTCCGAGCTGCATCTGCTGACGGATGGAAAAAGCGACGTACTGCTGATCGTGGATGACGGGGAAACGATGCTTGCAGACGTCACCACGGGTGGCAGGAGCATCCCTATGGCGGCACTCGATGCGCTGGCGGAGCATTACCAAGGGGAGATCGACGTATACCTCCTGACACATCTGCACAGAAATCACGCCGCTACACTGAGAAAGCTGACCGATCGGGTCAAGGTGCACGAGCTTTTGATCCCCGAGCCGCAAACGCAGGACGAGCAGACGTACGTCCATGCGATACGGGAGGCGCTGGCAGGGAATTGCCGTATTTCGTTTTATCGCCGTGACGGGACGGAGACCGTGACGCTCGGCGATACGACGGTCACGCTTCCCGCGTACGAGAGACTCGCGCGCTCGACGCATCCCGTCATTCTGTTTTCGGGTACGCGTACCGACGGTGAGCGCTGGGTCTATTGCGGTGCCTCGGCGATGGACCTCTTTGATACGTGGGATACGGTGCTCGGATGCGATACGCTGATATTCGGCTCTCACGGTCCTGCCGAAAAATATATCGTAAACGACGAGTGCCTTGCAAAAACCGAGCGCATCATTCTGACGCGCTCGGAGCTTATGGAGTTTATCCCGACGGAGTACGTGGAGGCGGTTCTGATCGACGCAAACGGCGACTACACGGTCCGCCTTGACGGTAAGGCGCCGTGACGGTCAATCGGTTACGTCGATGATCAGATCGCAATGGTTTTGGATATCCATTGCGTCGAAATAGCGGCGCTCCAATGGGATCCATCGCTCAAAGAAGCGGTCGGCGCTGTCGGGATTGCGTACCTCGATGCGTGCTCGCTGGCGTGTCGGAGATATGTTTAAAAAGACGGAGAGATCGTAGTATCCGCGAAGGTCCGGGTGCATGGAGTATGCGCCCTCGACGACCGTAAGCCGACGGGGCTCCACCTCGACGGGTGGGAGGAGCGTCATGTCCGAGCAGTTAAATCTGCTGTAATATACTGTCTTGCCCGCCGCAAGCGGACGCAGGACCTCGTCAAGGAAGCGCTCGCGGTCTACGTTGCCCCCTGCCTCGGCAAAGCGCTTGGGCGTCCTCTGCTCGGGGCGAAGAAAGAAATCGTCCATATGAAAAACGGTGCAACCATAGCGCTCTTCAAGATGGGCGGCAAGCGTGGATTTCCCGCTTGCGCTACCGCCCTCGATCGCAAGGATCACGGGGCGCTCGGCAAGCAGGCGATCAAGCCTTGTCAGTAGGGGCTCCCAGAGATCGTTTGTTATATCCGTACGTGTATTGGTTGGATTCATAGCTTTTTACTCCGTAAATATAAGGATTTTAAAAAAGTATAGCATACTGTCGGGAAAAAGTCCATGATCCGCATCAAAATAGAATCACAAAAAATTTTCAATCTTTTTGTAACGAAATCCATGTTTCTCCGTCTAACCTATGTAAGACGAAACAAGCGGGTAACGCACGCTTGCAATGGCACAAAAAATCGGAGGTGAGACAGGCGATGGACTATGAGAAGCTGTATCGTTCCTTTTATATGCAGGTGTACTCCTACGTTCTGTCGCTGACGGGGGATCGGGACGAGGCGGAGGAGATCACGCAAAATACCTTTGTCAAGGCCATGTCGTCGCCTGCCTCCTATCGCAAGGAGGCGAGTGAGGTCACGTGGCTCTGCGCCATTGCGCGGAATCTGTATACCGACGGTATCCGCGCAAGGAAGCGGACCGTCCCGCTTGAGGAGACGGAGCCGATTCCGTCCGACACGGATCTGTTGCAATCTATCGTGGATACGGACGCGGCGTTTCGTATCCACGTGATCTTGCACCGTTTGGAGGAGCCGTATAAGGAGGTCTTCAGTCTGCGCGTGTTCGGCGAGCTCTCTTTTGCGCAGATCGCCGCTATTTTCGATAAAAGTGAAGCATGGGCGCGTGTGACCTATCATCGCGCCGGATTAAAAATACGAGAAAGGATGGGTGGATCGTGAATAAAACCTGTGAGATCGTACAGGACCTGTTGCCTTTGTACGTAGACGGGGCGTGCAGTCCCGCCAGCATGGAGATGGTCGAGGAACATCTTGCGTCCTGCCCGCAATGTGCATCGCTCTATCGCGCCATGATATCGCATGACGAGGAGGAGGTGCTCCGTCATGAGACCGACGGTGTGCTCACCCGCCATGCACAAAGGGAGAACAGACGGCTCGTTTGGTATCTTTTCCTTGCCGCCTGCGTGCTGTATTTCCCGTGCATTTTGCTACTCTCGCTCGTGTCTGAGCCGAGCGGGATGATCGCTACACCGTATTATTTCAGGCTTGCCGCCGCATATCTTACCACGTTTCCGTTGTATCTTGCCTTCATTGTGATCGGCACGATGCTTTTTAAGGTGTTTGATAAACGAGTCAGAGGGCGTACGGAGCGTATTTTCGATACGATTGCGGTCGTGCTTTCTTGCCTGATCCTGTTGATGGCATTATATTACTCTTTGTTTTTGCTCCCTGCGCTCGGGCTTACGGTCATCTTACTGATCAACCAAACGGTCGCGGCGATCGTCTGTCACAGAAAGCCCCGCATTCTGGGTATCCTTCGCAAAAAGACGTTCTGGTGCTGTCTTTTGATCCTTACCTTGGTCATCATTTTGGTGATTGCCGTCTCCGTTATATTCGGCACAACGAGAAACGTCAAAGAGGACTATGTGGAAACGACCGTATCCATGGGGGTTCGTGAGCTTGGCTCTGAGTATGACGGCGTCTTTTTCGAGCTTGATGCGGTGGAAAAGCAAATGTGGTATCTGCTCGGCGACTCGCCGAAGGTGACCGTGCGTATCGTCAACGAGACGGATACGGAGCTTGTGACCGATCCAACGTATGAATTGTATCGAAAAACAGGCGATGAGTGGCAGCATTGTCTCTCGTATAACACCGTTCCGCGCAGGATACTTGCACGGGATCAGACGCGTGAATCGTATACGCTCGCTCCGTATGATTTCGGGGAGGGTGGCGTCTACCGTCTCGTCGTGTACGTGGAAGGGAAGCCCATCCGGATGGATTTTGAGGTCACGATGGAGCGCGGACAATAACCAAAAGACGCAAGGGGTTCTTGCCATAACGCAGAACGAATACAAAAAGCAAGGGCGGAGACCGGAAGTTCTCTGTCCTTGCTTTTTAAGCATAAAAGCGGTATGCTTCGCGATGGCCCGGCGTGACATTGCTCCCGTCGGCCGCGGATCGTTTGCTTTACATACATTCCTTTACGAGGTCGCGTCGCTCGGCGAAGCTTTTGACGTTGGGATAGCGGTGGGCGAGGTCCGTCCAGATCGCAAGCGCTCTCGTAAGATACGACGCCTTTTGCTCGGGGATGGCGAAGGCCGCATTGTAGCAGGCTACCGCCAGATTATCCCATGCCTCAATATCCTCGGTTTCCCGAACGAGCTTCTCACTGATCTCGATTCCCTGTAAAAAGAGTCTTTGCGCCTCATTTGTATTTCCGAGATCCTGCGCGATATCGCCGACCTGTACGGTGAGGATGCTGAGATCGCGCATGGAATCAAAGCTCTCGGTTTCACGCATCAGCTCCTCGCAGATCTCCAGACATTTCGTAAGGAGCAATTTTGCCGTATTGAGATCGCCAAGCGCTTGTGCGAGATTTCCGAGCCGCTCGTAGGAGACGTAAAGATCGCGTCGTGCCTTGACGGTGCCCGTTTCACTTGCGATCGCCTCACGGAGCAAGAGCGCCTCACGGAAGAGCATGTGTGCCTCATAGTGGCTGCCGAGCTTCTGCGCGATCTCACCGAGTCGGTTATATGAGACGGAGAGGTCGCATTTTGTGTCGGCATCGTCGATCTCGTTTGCGAGATGCTCTCGGATCGACAGTGCCTTCATGAAAAACATCCGTGCCTCACGCAGATTTCCCTCCGCTTGTGCAAGATCGCCGAGCCTGTTGCAGGAGACGGAGAGGTTGCGCTTTGCCTCGATGCTGTCCGTTTTTTCTGCGATGATCTCATTGATCGCCATTGCCTGCATAAAAAATTGCTTGGCGGCAAGGGGATCTCCGCACGCATTCGAGATATCGCCGAGCTTGCCGTGAGCAAGGCCGAGATCCGTGATGGTTCGCAGGTTGGCGAAGCGCTCGTGCATTTCCTCGCAGACGGTCAAAAGCTCGGTGTAGCACGCCTTGGCTTCTTCCATACGACGCGCCTCGCAGAGCTGATCACCGAGATCACGGAGCGCGGTGACGTAGGCGTGGGCGTCGTGCTCGTCGCACGTTTCCCGATAGCGGTCGCGCGTGTGTTCGACGAGACGGCGTTGCCACAAGAGGGACTTATCAAGGTCGCGCATTACGCCGTCACCGTTTCGGTACATGGAGACGAGCGTCTTCATTGCCTCGGGGAGCTTTGCCTCGGCGGCACCTACGATCAGCGAGAATGCACGGTCGTGGTCGATCTCCACATCAATACCGCCAAGATAGGCAAGACCGATACGGTAGTTATGCAGGGGGTTGCCGTCGTTTTCTTTGATCACGAGGCTTTGCAGGGTGTCCGCGAGCGCAGAGGAGAGCGCCGCCTCGTCGTTTGCGTCCGTGGTGTCGGGGATGTTTTCATAGAGTGCTTTTAAGAGCGTCTTGTCCGTTGGGACAAGCTCGGCGGGCAGGATCGGCTTTGCCGACTCCTTTGCCTTGGGATACTCCACGGTCATGACGTAATTCGTTTCGCTGACAAGATTGGGGGTGACGGCGAGCGCGACGAAGGCGCTCTTTTGCAGTGCGTCGGCGATCCCGTCGTTGAAGCTCTCGCCCGGGGTCAGAAATTCGTCGTACCAGATGGCGATATCACGGCAGAAGTCATTTCGGTGGATCAGACGCATCAGGCGTTGTGCGTGCCGTCTGTCCTTTTTCCGATAGCTCAGAAAAATATAAGCGTCAAACTCCGCGCGGATCTGCTCGGCAAGCTCGTCGCCGATGAGGACGGATGCAAGATACGTTGCAAGCTTTTTGCCGTAGGGAATCGCGGTGGCGTCCTTTTCCTCGGGGTCGAGATATTGCAGATCGCCGCAGATCCTGTTGAAGTCCTTTTCTACGCCGCGCTCCTGCAAAATAGGGAGGACGGGGATGTGGTGACGGACGGCGTGGCGGAGCTCGACGTCGATCGCACGATTTGGGGTGTGGAGCAAACGGTGTGTAATGGGCATGACGAAAAGATTCATATGCGATAGCATACTCAGAAAATCATCGGCATCGTATGCCGCCGACGGCTCTTCGTCATAGTATACGGCGCAGTTCTGTGCCGTCAGAAGATCCCTTGCGATCGGATCGAGAAACGGCTCGTGATCGTCGGGATGTGCACAGAACCATACGCGGGGCTTGCCCTGCGGGGTGCTGTTTCCCCGCGTCTTATAGTGAAGCTTTGCCATAGTGCTCTCCTTCCTGTAGGAAAATTTGCCGATTGCGGTCGGTTGTGAGGTCCGTAGTAAAACGGCTTGCATCGCCGCGAGGGGATGCAAGCCGAGAGGAAACGGATCAGATGTATTTCTTTACGATCTCTGCCATTTCGGGGAGCTTTTTCTGAATATCGAGCGCGAGGGTGAGCTGGGTGCGTGCGCGTTCGAGGTTGTGCTTTTCGCGGTGCGTCTGGAAGTAGACGTCGCCGTTTAAATAGTCGCCGAGGAAGCGGATCGCAACCTCATAGGTCATAATGAGTGCAGAGACGGGGAGCAGCTCGATCTCCTTTGCGGTGATGTTTTTGCCTACGCCCTTGAGGAAGCCGGACGTGTATTCCTCAAAGAGGTCGAGACGGAGATAGACCTTCGTGAGATCGGTCTCGTCCTCTGCGGAATTGCAGGCGGCAAAACGGATGCTGTCACCGAAGTCGTAGAGCAGGGAACCGGGCATAACGGTATCAAGGTCGATCACGCAAACACCCTTGTCGGTAGCGTCGTCGAGCATGATGTTGTTGAGCTTGGTGTCGTTATGAGTAACGCGGAGCGGGATCTCGCCTGCGGCGAGCGCGTCAACGATGACGTGCGCGTAGGGCTCAAGCTCCGTTGCGGTCTTGATCTCGTCGGTGCATTCGTCGAGACGCCCTGCGACGTTGTCGTTGATCGCCTTGGTGAAATCTGCGTAACGGGAAACCGTGTGATGGAAGTTGGGGATGGTCTCGCTCAGGGTCTCTGCGGGATAATCGGAGAGCAGGTTCTGATAGTTACCAAACGCCTCTGCCGCATAGTAGAGGAGCTTGGGACGGTTGGCGGACTGGTGTGCGGTCGCATCCTTGATGAAATAGTAGAGACGGAAGCAGCCATCGTCGCAGTTCAGGAAATCCTCGCCGTCGACGGTCGGGATGAGTGCGAGAACCTCGCGCATAACGTCGCCGCCGCGCGCCTCGACCTTCTTGCGGATATGAGAGCATACGCCCTTGATGTTGGCGATCAGACCGACGGGATCCTTGAAGATCGACGTGTTGATCTTCTGCATGACGTACTTCGGCTTTTCTTCGCCCTTGACGTAGACCGCATAGGTGCGATTGATGTGACCTGCGGTGATGGGCTCGAAGCGGTCAAGCACGTCTCCCGTGGCAAATTTGGAAAAAGCAAAAGAAAGAATGGTGTCTGTCATATTGGTAAAATCCTCCGTTATAATGCAGATGCGCGTAGCATCCCGATTTCAAGCTTGTGACCGTTGTCGTCGGTCGGGGTCTCTAAGATAAACGGTAAGTGGCGGAGCTTCTCGTGACAGAGCACGCGCAAGAGTGCGTTCTTGCCGGTATAGCCCTCGCCGATCATCGCGTGGCGATCTTTTTTTGCGCCTCTTGGGTTCATGCTGTCGTTTAAATGAACGGCACGCAGACGGTGCAGTCCGATCACGCGATCAAATTCCGCGAGTACGCCGTCGAGATCGTCCCGCACGTCGTAGCCCGCGTCCCATACGTGGCAGGTGTCGAGACAAACGCCGAGCTTGCCGTGCAGCGCTACACGGTCGATGATCTCGCGGATCTCCTCGAAGGTAGCACCGATCTCCGAGCCCTTGCCCGACATGGTCTCGATCAGAACCGTGGTGGTCTGATCGGGTGTCAGTATGGCGTTTAACAGGTCGGCGGTTTCGGAAACGCCGATTTCCACACCCTGTCCCGTGTGACACCCGGGGTGAAAATTATAGAAATTTCCGGGGGTATACTCCATGCGGATCAGATCGTCCTGCATGGTGTTTTTTGCAAACTCCCGCAGTCCCTCGTCAGAGGAGCAGGGGTTCAGCGTGTACGGTGCGTGCGCGACGAGCTCCGAGATCCCATGCTCCTTTGCATAGGAAAGAAAGGCTGTGACGTCCTTTTCATTGATTGCCTTGGCTCTGCCGCCGCGCGGATTTCTGGTGAAAAAGGAAAACGTATCGGCACCGATCTTCTGTGCCATTTTCCCCATCGCGAGATAGCCTCCCGATGAGGAGAGGTGGCAACCGAGCTTCCAAGGAGAATCAGACATTGAAGCGGATCACGACGATATCGCCGTCCTTGAAGACGTAGTCCTTGCCCTCGCTTCGGATCAGACCCTTTTCCTTGGCTACGACCATAGAGCCGCACGCCATGAGATCGTCGTAGTGGATAACCTCTGCGCGAATAAAGCCGCGCTCCATATCGGAGTGGATCTTGCCTGCCGCCTGCGGGGCCTTGGTGCCGTTGACGATGGTCCACGCGCGGACCTCCTTGGGGCCTGCCGTCAGGAAGCTGATGTAGCCGAGCAGATGGTAGCTTGCCTTGATGAGCTGATCAAGACCGCTCTCCTCGATGCCGAGGTCGTCGAGGAAAGCCTGCTTGTCCTCGCCCTCAAGCTCGGCAAGCTCGCTCTCGATGCCTGCACAGATGGTGAGGAGCTCGGCGTTCTCGCTCTTTGCGAGCTCTGCGAGCGCCTGATAGGTCTCGGTCTCCTTGAATTCGCCGCCGATCTGATCCTCGCTGATGTTGGCAACGTAGATGATGGGCTTCATGGAGAGGAGCTCGACGTCACCGATGATCGCCTTCTCGTCTGCGGTGAGCTCAACGGCACGTGCGCTGATACCCTCTTCGAGAGCCGCCTTGATGCGATTCAGGATCGCGAGCTCCTCGGCGAGCGTCTTGTCACCCTTGAGTGCCTTCTCGGTTCTCATGATGCGTCTCTCAAGGATCTCGATGTCGGAGAAAATGAGCTCCAGATTGATCGTCTCGATGTCGCGCAGGGGGTTGACGTTGCCATCAACGTGAATGATATTGGAGTCGTCAAAGCAACGGACGAGGTGAATGATCGCGTCCGTCTCGCGGATGTGGGACAGGAACTTGTTGCCGAGGCCCTCGCCCTTGGATGCGCCTTTGACGAGACCCGCGATGTCAACGAACTCGATGACGGCGGGAGTGTACTTCTCGGGATTGTAGAGCTTGGCAAGCTCGTCCAGACGTGCGTCGGGAACCGCTACCATGCCGACGTTTGGCTCGATGGTGCAGAAGGGGTAGTTTGCGGACTGCGCGCCCGCATTGGTGATGGCGTTAAAGAGTGTACTTTTGCCGACGTTGGGCAAACCTACGATACCTAATTTCATGTTTTCGTATATCTCCTTTGAATTTTCTTGCATTGATCTTGGCTTCCGGCATGTTACGCCGCGCCGAAAGGGAATATGCGGAGCACTATGGGACCCCGCGAAGCGGCAATGCTCTTGCCGATGATTGCGCCTTTTACAGATATGAAAAGGACATACTCATACAGACTAATAATACCACATCGTGCGCCGTTTCTCAAGTGGTTGCCGTCAAATTTTTGAAATTATTTTGATTTTCATACGGTCAAAACGTTCCCGTGATCTGCGCGCCGTCTCGCGACGGCGGTATCTGCCGGAAAATAAGTTTGAATATTTTCAAAATGCCGTTTCGTTATCGTTGACTTCTGTCATCATGATGGGTATAATATTATCAATTTCGATGGCAGAAACGGGTTTTTTGACCAAAATGAAAATTTATGGGAGGCGTGTCATATGGACGGATTCAAGGAAAAGGAATATAAAATTTTTGAAATGTTTGATAAAGAGTGGGCGCTTGTTACCGCAGGCTCCACAGTGCATTACAATACTTGCACGGTCGGCTGGGGGAGCTTTGGAACGCTCTGGGGTGGCAAGCCAACCATTACGGTCTACGTTCATCCCGCCCGTTATACGAGCGAATTTCTGAAAGAAAACGATACGTTTACAGTCAGCTTTTTCCCCGAAAGCTGCAAAAAAGCGTTGGGCTATCTCGGTTCACATTCCGGCAGAGACGGCGATAAAGTGCTTGACGCCCGTTGCCATCGGCGAGAGCGTGACCTACAGGGAAGCGAATCTGACGTTCCTTTGCAAAAAACTGTATCAGCACCAGATTGTCAAGGCGGACCTTGCGCCTGAGATCCAAGATTATTATGCATCTGCCCCCAAGGTCTTTCCGGATCTCCACGGCGGATGGCAGCCCCATCTCGTCTTTGTCGGGGAAATTATGGACGTGAGGGATGAGAGATGAGCCGGATCCGGCTATGCGAACGATGCTTACTGCCTGAAAGCAAAATACGTATCACGCATGATGCCTTGCGGGTAAGATCGTGTGCAAAAAGGACGGAAAATCGGGTATCTGCCATAGAGGAGGTTCACCCGAAGAGTGGTTATGGTTGAAGATCAAACGGTATAATCCGATCACGGGTTGTACCGTTTTTTTATGCCATAGGAAATTGCTCAAAATGGACCTCGCCGTTTTGCCGTGCTCATCTGCGCGGAAAGCTAAGATAGGCAAGCTGGGGACAGCGGGCACGGTCCGAAGAAAAAATTTTAAAGATTATGTCCAAATCAGTTCGACTTTTCGTCTATTATAATAGATAGAACAAAATAATGGGAATTACTGATGAAAGAAAGCGAGGTTAAGTTATGAAAAAAATTCTTATTGTGCTATTGGCAGGAGCCATGATGTTTTTGCAGACAGCGTGCGGAGCTACACCGCCAATTTGGGATCCCATTACATATGAGACAAAACCACGGGAATCGACTTCGGAAAACACACAAGGCACATATAGCTTTTCGGAAATGACAACCAAACAAACAGATACTTCTTTGGAAATAACATCATCTTCCTTGACAGAAACAACAAATCCCCTTTATTTTACTGAGATCGAAGAGCCGACTGTCAAAGCATATGCGGAGGTGATTTCCGAACATAAAACGATCAAGGTCACCTTTGTCAGTGACCATCCTCTCAGCGTATATCTCAACGATAATGCATATATCAAGGGCTATCAAGGAGAGTATATTGATAAAGGCTATCTGAATTATCCAATGGAATCGCCGCTTGTTTGTTATATTCCGATCGGATATTTTTATGCGATACACGGTGAATTTAAAGTTACAAAATATGCCTCTGTCGAGCCTATGCGCTATTTTTATGAAACGGTAAAAGTGGAGGCGAACATGGAAGAAGCCTTTTCCGCGGAATCGATCACGGTTTCCGATCCGTTTTTGGACGCCGCGCTGAAGGCGGAATTTGGCGGAACCTATAGCGAACGGGATCTTTCGCAAATTTCAAGTGTGCAAATATATTATTATCGCACGACACAGGGAGAATTCCCGAGTGAGCCCTCGATCACGCTTACCTATTACGACAAAAGACTTGGGGCATATGACAACGCCACATCCGTATATCGATATTCTGATTTTTTTGATGAAGATTGGACGGGGGCTTTTCCCGAAGAAACCCTTTTGGATATGCAATGTTTTCCCCTTTTGCAATTGGTTGAATTCCGACAGAGCCGTTCTAAAACAACGCCTTCCGAGGTTTCTTTTCCCGAGGGATATTTGGACCGTATTCTCGTGAAGGAATATACCGCCGACGATTTTAGTGAATAAGGCAGGTTCATTTCTATGAAAAAAGGAGTTTTTTTGATTTTATTATGTCTCGGCTTGCTCATAACATTTTGTTCATGCCGTCAAACAGATACGCTGATCGATCTTTCTGCTTTCGATGATGCGTTTCGTACAGAGCATTCGATGCTTTTTACAACCGATGTCTGCGAGCATGATCTTCGTTATCGAAATATGCCCGATGCGCTTGCGGAAGACAATACCACGATCTATCATGAGGTTTCTTGTTACTATGGAAGCTGTGATTTTGAAGCACATCTCGAACCGCATACGATCGATCCTACCAAATGCACCGTTGTCGGAAAACCCATGGTAAAGGAAAATGGCTGTCTTTATCATCAGGTGGTGGCACATTGTGAGCTTTGTGAGATATATCCTTATTTTTATATCTATGTTTTGTGTCCGAAACAGGATGCCGATTGCGAACGGAATGACGGTTGTTTAGAGGAGTCAGATTGGAAGGAGATTTTATGCGATACGCCTTACGTAATATCCGGAGATTAAAAATGCGAGCCTTTTTGACCTTTTCCATTGCCTTTGGCATCTTGTTTCTTTCGATGTTCGGCATTCTTATCGTAAGACTTTGCGAGGATAACCGCGAACGCTTTTACGGACCGCTTGATGGCTCGATTCATGTAACGGATGAAAATTTTATGCCTTTTTTCACTTACGAAGCAGCAGACACATTGAATCAAAATGCAGAAGGAATTACGAAAATTTCCTCTGTGATGACGCGTCCCGTTCATTTTTGCGACATGGCGTATCTGGGCAAGGATCAATATTTGAGAGATACATACGCTTGGGAACGGATGTATTATCCCTCCGGAACACATCAAACGGAATATCACGAGGGTTTTTTGCTTTGCGCGGTAACTTCTATGGATATTTTAGAGGAGGTTTACAGCGGGGATCTCGTGATGCGTGAGGGAACGACGATCAGCGAAAACAACAATGAGGCCTGTGCGAATAAAATCGTGATATCTGCCTCCGTTGCCGAATTAAACGGAGTTTGTCTTGGCGACAGTATATTCCTCGACCCTTTTTCCGTTTTCAGAGAGGAGGAAAGTGCAACGAGAGCCTATTTGCAGAGTAATACGGAATATGCACCGTATGAATATATCGTCGGGGGTATTTATGAAATTCGCTCGGATAATACACTTTCCGCTTCGCTTCCGCATGAAATATATGAAAATAAGGTCTATATCCCAATTTCAACCTTGACGGATATGGCAAAAGATGACTATCTCCTTTCTTACGGAGAATCGAATTTTGTAGGTGATTCCTATGAGATGCCCTCCGTTATTCCCGATCACTTATATTTTCATATGGAAAATATAGAAGATTCAAGCGTTTTGGAAGAGAAAATCAATAAAATCGGCTTTTCCGAAACGATTTTGTTATCGCCGTATATGTCCGATGCCGCATCATCACCATCCGCAAGACTTTCCGAAATCGTTTCTCTGCTTCTTATCGGTGTGATGGGGCTTGGATTTGTGGTTCTGGTGCTTGCCGTTCTTTTCAATATGAGGGCAAGACATCGCGAGCTTGCGGTTCTCGTCGCGCTCGGAGAAAAAAGAAGCCGCGTTTCCTTTTCCTTTTTTGCGGAAATCGCTATTTTGACGGCGGCATCGCTTGTATGCGGAGGGCTTCTTTTGCTGATGGCGGCTTCGTTTTTTGCCGTTCCCATTTCCGATTATTTATATGCGGCTGAATTTTCATCAAAGATCCGCTATGAAAGCGCAGATCTCTTTTTGATTGGAAACGGCGCGCAACCTGCTGTGGCCGAAAGAATGGAGGATTTGTCTTTCCTTTTTGTACGGTATATTTTACCGAGCTTTGCAATCTCTGCGGGAATGGCTTTGATCATTTTGCTCCTGATTTTGGGGATCGTCTTTTTATATACCCGAAAAATAAACGCTTTGTCGGGAGTGGGAGGAAAAGAATGATGATTTTGAAATTCGCTTTTCGAAATCTTGTCCGTT
>JAFTIJ010000094.1 GCA_017456965.1 Clostridia bacterium | reverse complement strand
GCTACCGCGATATCGCCGTGATCGTGAGAGATCCGAAGTCCTATGAGGGTATCCTCGACGCGGTCTTCAGCAAATACGAGATACCCTACTTCATGTCCTCCCGCAAGGAGATCGCCGAGAAGCCGCTCGTCAAGCTGATCTTCTCCGCCTTCTCCATCATTGACCGCGGCTTTCGCGGGCAGGATGTCATTACGTATCTGAAAACGGGACTGACGGGGCTTTTGCCCGACGAGGTCAGCCTTTTTGAAAATTATATTATCAAATGGAATCTGCGCGGCAAGCTCTTTACGGGCGACGAGCCGTGGAATATGCATCCGAGGGGCTACGGCTACACCTTTGCGGATGAGGATCACGGAGTCCTTGTGACGCTTGCCGACCTACGTGAGCGGGTGATCTCGCCGCTCAAGGCGTTCGCGGGTGCGTACAGAGGCGCGAAAACCGTGAGGGAGCGCGCAGAGCTGCTCTTTGACTTTTTGTCGGGGCTTGCGATCCCCGATACCCTCGGTGCGCAGGCAAGAGAGGCGGCCGCCCGAGGTGAGCGCGCGCTCTCGATGGAGACCGTTCAGCTCTGGAATGCTCTTTGTGAGACGCTGGATCAGCTCGTGACCTGTGCGGGCGATACGGAGGCGTCCGCGCAGGAGTTCTCGCAGATGCTGATGATGCTTTTCCTGGAGACGGATATCGGCAAGATCCCGACCTCCGTTGACGAGGTCGTGATCTCGGGTGCGGCGCAGACGCTCTCGGGCGGTCACCGCTACGTGTATCTGCTCGGTGCGTCGGAGGGCGGCTTCCCGCAGAGGGTAAGCGAGGACGGTATCTTCTCGGAGTATGAGAAGGCAACGCTCGCACCGCTCGGCGTCGAGCTCTCCGACCGGTTGGAGCGTCGCGTCTCCGAGGAGCTCTACTACTTCTGCCGTGCGGCGGTGGTGCCGCGGGAACGGCTGTATATCAGCTACGCGCACTATAGCCTTTCGGGTGCGGAGCAGAGAGAGTCGCTCGGCGTCAAGCGCATCCGCAAGCTCTTTCCCGCCCTTGCTGTCTCGGAGTTTGAGCTCTCGGAGCGGGATACGCTCGTGGAGCGTCCCGCGGCGTCCTTTGAGCACGCCATGGCAATGGGCGGCGAGCTTGGGCGCGCGCTCAGGGAATATTACGAGGGGCGCGAGGATTACGCGGAGAAGCTCCGTTATATGCGTATCCCGCTTGGCGCGGAGAAAACGGTGCTCTCGCCCGAAAATGCCGAGCTTCTTTTCCCCGGCAAGCTTGCGACGAGCTACACGCGCCTTGAGAAATTTATCAAATGCCGCTTCGCTTACTTCTGTGAGTATGAGCTTCGTCTGCGAGACGACTCCCCCGCGAGCTTCGGCGCCGTGGATATCGGTAGCTTTATGCACGGGGTTCTCGAAAAGACCGTGCGCTGGATCGCCGAGGGTGGGGAAGAGAGCATTGCCGAGGGTGTGCGTCGGATCGCGGGCGAGTATCTCGGCGAGATCTTCCACAAGGATGTGGAAAACCTGCCGAAGCGGCTACAGCATCTCTTTCATTATCTCTGCCGAAGCGCGGAAATATTCGCACAGCGCATGAAGGAGGAGTTTGCGGAGAGCGATTTCCGTCCGCTTGACTTCGAGCTCTCCGTCAGCCGTGAGGGCAACGCCGTCACGCCGATGAAGCTTGCGAGCGAGGACGTGACCGTCGAGCTCCGCGGCAAGATCGACCGTGTGGACGCCTACGAGGGCGCGGGCGGTAAGCTCTATATCCGTGTGGTGGACTATAAAACGGGCGACAAGACCTTTGATTTGGAGAATATCAGTCTGGGTCTGGATATGCAGATGCTCTTGTATCTTTTCTCCATCTGGGAGAACGGCGAGCACCGCTACGGCAAGGAGATCTTGCCTGCGGGGGTGCTCTACGCAGGGATCAAGCCGCCACAGGTGGACGTCCCCTCGGATGAGGAGGCACGGGAGGAGACCATCGCCGTCAAGGCAAGCGGCCTGTTTTTAAAGGACGAGGGGGTCTTGCGTGCGATGGATCACGAGCTGAAGGGCAAATGGATCCCCGTCAAGGCGTCGGATCTCAAAAAGGACGATGCCAAAAAGCCCAAGCTCATGGGGCTTGACGCCTTCCTTGATCTGAAGGAGAGCGTACGGGATACCGTGCTGAAATACGCCGCCGAGCTGAAATCGGGCAAGGCGAATGCCGAGCCGCTCCGCGTCGGGGGCAAGAGCCCCTGCGAGTACTGCCGTATGAGGGCGGTATGCAGGATCAGAAAATCATAAAAGGGTCGGCGCATCACGCCGCCCCTTCGATCACATAAAAATATTTTGGAGGTGTTCTTTTGAAAATACCGGAGAGAATCCTGAAAAAAGTAGAGAAGCCCGCACGTTATACGGGCGGCGAATGGGGTCAGACCGTCAAGGACAAAAACGCGGTTGACGTACGCTTTGCGTTCTGCTTCCCCGACACCTATGAGATCGGTATGTCCAATCTCGGCGTCAGAATTTTGTACCACGTCCTCAATTCCCGTGAGGATACGTGGGCGGAGCGCGCCTACGCTCCGTGGGTGGATATGGAGGCGGCCATGCGTGAGGAGGGGATCCCCCTCTGGGCACACGAGAGCGGCGACCCGCTGAAGGAGTTTGATATCCTCGGCTTCTCCATTCAATACGAGCTTTGCTACACAAACGTGCTCAATATGCTCGACCTTGCGGGCATCCCGCTTCTGTCGAGCGAGAGAGAAAACGGCGACCCCATCATCATGGCGGGCGGCCCCTGCACCTACAACGCCGAGCCGATCGCAGATTACTTTGATCTCTGCATGATCGGTGAGGGCGAGGAGGTCATCGACGAGCTCGTCAGCCTCTATAAGGAGCACAAGCTGCGCGGCTTTGACCGCAAGGCGTATCTGCACGAGGCGGCAAAGATCGAGGGCGTATACGTCCCCTCTCTGTATACTCCCGCCTACAACGAGGACGGCACGCTTGCCTCCTTCACGCCTCTTTACGACGATATTCCCGTCAAGATCAAGAAGCGCATTATAAAGGATCTTGACAAATCTCCCTTCCCGACCAAGCTGGTCATGCCCTTTATCGAGACGGTACAGGATAAGATCACGCTGGAGGTCTATCGCGGCTGTATCCGCGGCTGTCGCTTCTGTCAGGCGGGTGTCGTGTGGCGTCCCGTGCGAGAGAAATCCGTCGAGGTGCTCTCCGAGCAGGCAAAGGTTCTGTCCGATGCCACGGGCTACGACGAGATGACCCTCTCCTCGCTCAGCATCAGCGACTACTCCTGCATCGACAAGCTGACCGACGAGCTGCTCAAGTGGACCGATGAGCGAAAGATCTCGCTCTCTCTCCCCTCTCTGCGTGTAGACAGCTTCACCAAGGAGCTGATGGAGAAGATCTCCACCGTCAGAACGGGCTCACTGACCTTCGCACCTGAGGCGGGCACCCAGCGTCTGCGCGACGTCATCAATAAGAACGTCAGAAAAGAGGATCTGCTCCGCGCCTGCCGCGTGGCCTTTGAGGGCGGTAAGTCGCAGGTCAAGCTCTATTTCATGCAGGGTCTGCCGACCGAGACGAACGAGGACCTCGACGGCATCCGAGAGCTTGCGCAGAGCGTCATTGCAGAGTACTACGCAACGCCGAACCGACCCAAGAAGGCACCCGGCGTGACCATCTCCGCCGCGTGCTTTATCCCCAAGCCCTTTACGGCATTCCAGTGGGAGGCGCAGTGCGATATGGAGACGCTGCTTGAGAAGCAGAAGTATCTGGATGCACAGATCAACGATCGCAAGATCAAATATAATTATCACGACGCCAAGGTCAGCCGCATCGAGGCGGTCTTTGCCAGAGGCGACCGCCGTCTGAACCGTGCGCTTGCCGAGGCGCACAAGAGAGGTCTGCGCTTTGACGGCTGGGACGAGCACTTCAGCTACGAGGGCTGGATGGCGTCCTTTGAGGCGGCAGGCATCGACCCCTCCTTCTACGCCAACCGTGCCTTCGGCGAGGACGAGCTTCTGCCGTGGGATTACATTGACATCGGTGTAACCAAGGAATTTCTGCTCCGTGAGCGCCATCGCGCTTACGCGGCGGCGACAACGAGAAACTGCCGCGAGACCTGCAACGGCTGCGGCGCAAATCATTTGGGAGGTGAACGCTCATGTTGTCCCAGCCTCAAAAAATAAGAGTGATGTTTTCCAAGACGGGAAGCCTTAAATTTATTTCCCATCTGGATCTGAACCGCACGGTACGCTCCGCGTTCCTGCGTTCCCGTCTGCCCATCTGGTATACCAAGGGCTTCAATCCCCATCCCAAGACGGTCTTCTCCGTGCCGCTTTCCGTCGGTACGGCGAGCCTTTGCGAGTTTATGGATTTCCGCGTGACGGAGGAGATCACGGGCGAGGCGATCTGCGAGAGACTCAACGCCGTCTTCCCCGTAGGGCTTCGCGCCATTGAAGCCTACGAGCCCGTGAAAAAATTTCACGACATCGGCTGGGCGGATTACGAGCTTGTCTTTGAGATCCCCGACGCCGCGTCGATGGCAGAGCCCGTGCGAGAGCTTCTCTCGGGCGAGATTGTGATCGACAAGACCACCAAGATCGGCACGAGAACCGTGGATATCACGTCGCTCGTCCGCGTTCTGGACGTTACGGTAGAGGACGAGAAGCTTGTTTTGAAGCTCAGACTTTCCGCGGACGATGCAAGCTATGTCAACCCGAAATATATCGTGGAGCTTATGATATCAAAGCTTGGCATCCCCGGCGAAAAGGACGATTACACCGTCTGCCGTACGGCGGTATATTGCAAGGACGGAGAAACGATTTTCCGCTGATGGCTTGCAATTTCCGTGCGGATGTGGTATGATAGTATACAGTAAACCAACTCGGAGGGAACGCATGGCAAACAATATGGTAGATGAAAAAATGCAGCTTCTGTTTGAGGGGATCCTTACCCTGCAGACCGCCAAGGAATGCGAAGATTTTTTCAGGGATCTCTGTACCAAAACGGAGCTCCGTGAGATGTCCAAGCGTCTTTATGCGGCGAAGCTCATTTCCGAGGGAGAAAAATATGCGGATATCGTGGATCGTACGGGGCTCAGCACCGCGACGATCACCCGTGTCAACGGATGTCTGCGCGACGGCAACGACGGCTATACGACGGTGCTGGAGCGCCTCGGTATCCCGAGCAAGCAATAACAAGGTAACAGGTAAATCGCGCGGCCCGTCCGCGCGATTTCTGTATCAGAGCGAAAGAGAGGCAGTGCTTTTATGAAGAAAACGGCAATCGTCACGGGCGCATCCCGTGGCATCGGACGCGCGATCTCCTTGCGTCTCGCATCGGACGGCTTTACCGTCCTTGCGGCGGCGCGTGCGGACGAGGTCAAGGCGGCGGACTATATCAAGGAGCTAAAGGCGATCTCGCCCGCGTCGGTCTATATCCCGACGGATATCTCCGTTCGGGCGGATCGGGAGCGTCTCGTCGATGCGGCGTACGAGAGATTTGGCAGATTGGATATCCTCGTCAATAACGCGGGGGTGGCGCCCACGGAGCGGCGCGACCTTCTGGAGATGACGGAGGAGAGCATGGACAGGCTCCTCGATATCAATCTCAAGGGGACCTTTTTCCTGACGCAGTACGCCTCCTCTGCCATGGTCAGAAACGGCGGCGGCGAGATGATCATCAACGTCACCTCCATGTCCGCCTATACCGCCAGCATCAATCGCGGTGAGTACTGTATCTCCAAGGCGGGGCTTGCGATGGTCACGGAGCTCTTTGCGGCGCGTCTTGCCGAGTACGGTATCAACGTATACGAGATCCGTCCGGGCATCATCCGCACGGATATGACGGCGACGGTGACGAAAAAGTATGAGGACCTGATCGCGGGGGGACTGCTCCCGATCTCGCGC
This sequence comes from Clostridia bacterium, assembly GCA_017456965.1. Lineage (GTDB taxonomy): Bacteria > Bacillota > Clostridia > Oscillospirales > CAG-272 > QALR01. The sequence goes on along the minus strand of JAFTIJ010000094.1, from coordinate 2,445 downwards.
ATGGGTCAGCCCGAGGATATCGCCAAAGCGGTCTCCGCGATCGCGTCGGGTGCCTTCCCGTACTCGACGGGCGAGGTCTTCAATATCGACGGCGGCTTCCATTTCCGCACGCTCTGATCGGTGACTGCCATGACGAAAAACGATCTGACGCTTTTGGATATGACTCTCCCGCACTATGCGGTGACAGCACTCGTGGTGGGGAGCGGTGCGGCGGGCTATAACGCCGCAGATTCGCTGTACGATCTCGGTCTTACCGACGTCGCCATCGTCAGCGAGGGGCGGTGCATGGGCACCTCCCGCAATACGGGCTCGGATAAGCAGACCTTCTATAAGCTCAATCTCGCAGGCGGCGTCCCCGACTCCGTATACGATATGGCGCGCTCGCTGATGCGCGGCGGCTCGATGCACGGCGATATCGCGCTTGTGGACGCGGCGCTCTCCGCGCGCGGCTTTTTCAAGCTCGTGGGGCTTGGCGTTCCGTTCCCGATGAACGAGTTTGGCGAGTACGTCGGCTATAAGACGGACCACGACGAGACCACGCGTGCCACCTCCTGCGGTCCGCTGACCTCAAAATATATGACCGAGGCGCTGGAGCGCGCGGTCACGTCAAAGGGCATCCCGTTTTTTGACGGCTACCGCGCGGTAAAGCTCCTCACAGACGGCGGGCGCGCGGTGGGCGTGTTGACGCTCTGCCATGCGCTCCGCGATGAAAAAAATCCCTACGGTCTTGCGCTCTTTACCGCAGGCGCGATCGTGTACGCTGTCGGCGGTCCCTCTGCGATCTACGCGGATACGGTCTACCCGCCGAGCCAGACCGCCGCGCTCGGCGCCGCGTTTGCGGCAGGGGCGGCGGGCGCGAACCTGACAGAGTCGCAATACGGTCTCGCCTCCGTGAAATTCCGATGGAATCTCTCGGGCACGTATCAGCAGGTCATCCCGCGCTACGTCTCGACGGATATGAACGGAAACGATGAGAGAGAGTTTCTCCGTGAGGCGTTTGCAAGCGACGAGGAGATGCTGAACGCCATCTTTTTAAAGGGCTACGAGTGGCCGTTTGATCCGAAAAAGACGGTGGGGGGCGGCTCCTCTCGTGTGGATCTCGCCGTATTCCGAGAGAGACAGCGCGGACGTCGCGTTTTCCTCGATTACCGTCGCAATCCCGCGGCGGCGGATCGGGACGGGCGCTTTGCTACCGAGCGTCTCTCGGTACGGGCGAGAGAATATCTGACAAACTCGGCGGCGCTGCTCGATACGCCGATCGAGCGTCTTGCCAAAATGAATACCCCTGCGATCGACCTGTATCTCTCCCATGGGATCGACCTGAGAGAGGAGATGCTGGAGATCGCCGTCTGTGCCCAGCACGCAAATGGCGGGCTTGCGGTCAAGGTGAACCGAGAGAGCACGACGCTTGCGGGCTTCTACGCCGTCGGCGAATGTGCGGGCACCTTCGGCGTGTACCGCCCGGGCGGCTCCGCGCTGAACGCGACGCAGACGGGCAGTCTTTTTGCGGCGATGTCGATCGCGCGTGAGAGACCTGTGATCCCCACGCTCTCCGACGCCGTAACGGAGGCGCTCACGCGCGAGATCGGCACGTATACGTCGATGCGCGGCACCGTCACGCGCGATGAGATCCTCGCGCGCAGAATGGCGATGGGACGCAGAATGTCGGACTGTGCGGCGTTTCTCCGTGACCCGATGCAAATCGCGGAGGCGATCGACGCGTGCCGCGGTGAGCTCCTCCGCTTTGAGCGGGAGTATGCGCTCCTTGAGCCGGAGTGGCTTGCCGATGCGCTGATCAACCGCGATATCCTGCAGACACAGCTCGTCTATCTCTCCGCGATCCGTGATTATATCCTCGACGGCGGCAAGAGCCGCGGCTCGTATCTGATCGTAAACGGCGGCGCGGACGATTTCCTTGCGCAGGAGGTCTCGATCGACACCGCACACGCCGAGACCGTGCAGAATACGCGATTGAATCCCGACCTGACGGTATGCTCCTTCTTCGAGCCCGTCCGTCCGCTCCCCGAGAGCGAGCAATGGTTTGAGACCGTCTGGAACCGCTTCCGCCGGGAGCACACGCAATCATAAAAGGGCGCACTTCTATGCATCTTTCGGAGTAATGCATATTGCGCGGTTTTGCACCGCATCAAAGCCTCCCTCTGACGAGGGAGGGAGAGAAAGTGAAAGCCTACAACAAAAAGCACTTGGAAATTTCTCTGTTGTCCTTACCGGAGAATTGGCAGGTACAAAATTTCGGCAGAGAAACCTGTTTTCTCTGCCGATTTGTGGTATAATGGGGTTAGCAAAAAAGCCTTCCTCCGGGAGGAAGGTGGCACGCGAAGCGTGACGGAAGGAGCCCGCGTAACTTTGAAGTTTTGATATGTTTTATTGTCACGCATTCTCCCTCACCCGACTTCGTCGGGAGCTCCCTCCCGGAGGGAGCCT
>JAFTIJ010000093.1 GCA_017456965.1 Clostridia bacterium | reverse complement strand
TGCTGCTAAATCGTAAAAATGGTCTTGAAAAATTTGTTGTATGATCGTCATATTACAATTATATCACAAAAGAAAAGCACCCTCAACCCCTCATGATTGAGGGGCAGGGGTGTTGATGTGGCGTTAGCCACTTTTTTATATAAGAGCAATATTTTTTGGAAAGATTGAAACAAACCTCCGCTGAAATCCTACTGTAAGGGTGAAAGATCTTTTAAATCAAGAGAAAGGAAACGGCGATGGATGACAAGGACATGATCCGATTGTATTTTGACCGCGCGGAAGAGGCAATCGGAAAAACACAGGAAAAATACGGTGCGCTTTGCTTTCGCATCGCAAAAAATATCCTCGGCAACGACGAGGATGCCAAGGAGTGTGTCAACGACACCTATCTTGCGGTGTGGAACCGCATCCCGCCCGAGCAACCGCAGTCGCTCCGTGCCTTTATTGGCAGAGTGGCGCGCAATATTGCCATGAATCGTTTTGATTACAATACGGCGGCGTGTCGGAATGGGAGCGCAGACCTTGCGCTGGAGGAGCTCTCTGAGGTCCTCGCCGACGGTATCCCCGAGGAGCGCTTTGAGGACGGCACGCTGATGCGCGCGATCAATCGCTTTTTGGCACGGGAGCGGACGCGCACGCGCGTGATCTTCGTGAGGCGGTATTTCTACTGCGACTCGATGGCGGAGATCGCAGGGCGCGTGCATATGCAGGAGGGCGCGGTGCGCTCTGCGCTGTTCCGTATGCGCAAAAGACTTGCCGCTTATCTGAGAGCAGAAGGATTAGGAGGAGCTTATGTTGAAGAAGAATAAAAAAGCATTGGAAATGATGGATGCGCTCGACGAGCGCTTTCTGGAGGAGGCGGAGACCGCTTGCTTCCGCCCGCGCCTTGCAAAGCGCGTCATGGCGATCGCGGCAAGCCTCGCGCTGGCTGTCGGTATCGTGACGATGGCGTTTGGCGATTTCGGTGGGAGCGATCCCGTTCTGCCGCCGACGTTTGCCCCGGAGCAGGAGCTTTACGTCTGGGATAAGGCGTGTGGGCTCTTTGTGCTGAGATCGGATGCGATATCGGCCACGACGACCTCCTCGGGGGCAGGCAATGCCGCGAGCAATGACGGCCGCACACATCAGGAGATATATTATCCGTACGGGACGTCGACGGATACGGACGTGAAGCTCACGCATTACAGTCTGTATCCCTACGCGACAGGCTGCTACGAGACTTACGTTCGTCTGCAAGGCGTCGGTGTGTCGCTCACACACGTCGGAGATTTTATTTCCGACGTTTCTATGGCAGATGAGGAGGGAAATACCGTGGATGCATCCCTGTATGCGATCAAGGACGTCGATCCTGCGTGTGCCGTGTGTGTGGAGTACGGCGACGGGAAGGGAAGCTACGTTCTCTATATCAATCCCGATGTGAGGTTTGAGAGCTTTGCCGCGTTTAGAGAGGCGTATTCTCTGGAGGAGCAGCTCTATGTCGGGGGTGGAATCATAGTAAACTACTCTTATGCGGATAAGAGCGAGACTTTGCAGCAGATGCATCCCGTTACCGATACAGTGAAATACCGCATTCTTCAGGCTGACGGCCCGAGCCTCACTTACGAGGCGTTTGCACAGCGCTGTGAGAGCTTGGAGGGTATCGGCATCAATGCCTCTCACGGCAGACTGATCCGTTTCCCCTCACAGGGCATTCGCGTTTTTAGGGATGGATATCTCATGACGAATATTGGCGGCGCCCTGCGCTTCTTTGAGATCGGGGAGGCGTCGGCACAGAGCATCATCGAGGCGGCGACCCGCGTGGCGGGGGAGGATGGACAGATCGTGATCTACGACGCGGATGCGCCGTTTTTTGAGGAGCCGCCCGAGACCGAGCCCGTCGGTAGCCCCGAGCTTGGGACGGAGACGGAGCGCCCCGAGACGACCGCCGCCGCACCGTACCGCCCCACTGAGACCTCGACGGCAAAGCCGCCGCACCGCCCCACCGAGACGGTGCCGAGCACCTCGGATGCCGTACGCCCGATCGTGCCGGGCGGCACCGTGGAGGAAACGACCGAGCGCGTGTACGTGATGCCCGCCGCAGAGACCACACGCGTTGGGTGATCGTTTTATGAAGACGCGATAACAAAAGCAAGTGTTGCCCTGCACTCGATGGGTACTGTCTTGACTTTTTGCCGCGGAGAGGCTATACTGTATGTAAAAAAGCATCAAAGGAGAGACGGTATGGAGGTTTTGACGAGAGGGCGTTTTGACGCGGCGGTGGCGCGCGCGGTCACGGCGTATACGGGTGAGCGCTTTACGGTGACGAATATCCGAAAAAATACGGAGAGCGCAATGCACGAGGCGGCGTTCTACGAGGGGACGCTGGGGCTTTTGCAGACGCCGTTTTGCGTATTTGTGAAGGCGGGAACGAATCCCTTTTCCGAGGAGCAGTTCCGCGCGGAGGCGAGGGGACTCGACTATATCCGCGTGCACTCTCCCGTGAGGTCGCCCCGTGTGATCGGTGTCTTATACGAGCAGGAGACGGCGCTTCTGATCCTGGAGGTCATAGATGCAAAAAAGCCCACGTCCAAGGAGGACTGGGCGAGGATGGGGCAGGGGCTTGCCGCGCTTCACGGCGTGACGAGCGATGCCTGCGGCTTTGACTTTTCCACATATCTGGGGATATTCCGTCAGGATAACAGCAGGCGGCAGACATGGCGTGCGTTCTACGGTGAGTGCCGTCTGCGCGATACGATGAAGATCGGGCTCTCATGGGGAAAGCTGACGGAGAAGGATTGCGATCTGATCGAGAGGCTGATCGCGCGCTTGCCCGAGGTCTGCCCCGAGCCAAAGACCTTCTCGCTTCTGCACGGTGACCCGTGGGTGGGGAATTTGCTGTATGACGGGCGGGAGCTCGTGCTGATCGACTGCAGTCTGTATTACGGCAATCGGGAGATCGACCTCACGACGGTGGACTTTTTCTGTCCCGTCCCCGATTATTTCTTTGACGCGTATCGGGAGGTACTGCCCATAGAGGACGGCTTTGAGGAGCGGGCAGATCTCTGGGAGATCAATCAGTGGATCGGTCACGTGATCCTGTACGGCGACCGTTATCGTCCGAAGCTCGCGCGAGCGGCGGCAAAATATCTTGGGGACGTTTGAGCGCGGCGGAAATGCCCGTAAGCCTTCTACCGCCGCACACGCTCTGCGCTTGTCATCCTCGAACGCAGTGCCTTCACTTCGCTTGCGCTTCGTTCGAGGATGATGGCGCGGGGTGAGAACGTGGGCTTTGACGGTGAGTTTTGATAACAGGAGTAAATGAAAGCAAAAAAATATCGCACGGGAAAGGAGGAAACCCGTGCGATATTTTCATATTATGGGGAGATTATGTCGTCATTCTACGGAAATGATGTAATCGTAGAGAGGCTGACCGCCGCGGGCGAGAACCACTTCGGCGTCAGTCGCGGCTTCGGTGATCATGTTCTCCACTTTTCCTGCTTCCCACTCGGATACCTCTTCGCCGTAGAAGATGGTAATGTAGGATGCATCCTTCATGATGGGGAGCATCTTGCGGACAGCTTCCTCGGAGGTATTGCCTACCGTACGGATCTTGCCGCCGAGCATACCCATCGCCTGACCGGAGCGGACGGCGATGCCATCAATGCAGGCATCTCTTACCGCGTGGGTGACGGAGAGGGATTTGACGAGACTGATGGCCTCAGACATTGCCTCAGTATTTTCGTCGGGAGTAACATTTTCGTCGAAACTCAGAAGCGCGGAGATCCCTTCGGGTACGCTCTTCGTGTGAATGACGATGACATTCTTTTCAGTGGAGACCTCGGCTGCCTGCATGGCAACCATGTCGATGTTCTTGTTATTCGGCAGAACGTAGACGGTCTCTGCGGGGGTTTTGTTGACAGCGTCCAGGATATCCTGCATGCTGGGGTTCATGGTCTGACCGCCGAATACGATCTCGTCAACGTTAAAGTCGCGGAACATATCGCGGATGCCGTCGCCCATGCAGACGGAAACAAAGCCGTACCTTTTGGTGGGCTCGGCGATCTTGACCTCGGGCTCCTCCTCCTTGGTCTCGGTGGTGAGAGAGGAGTGCTGCTTCTTCATATTCTCGATCTTGACCATGGCAAACATACCGAAGAGCAGAGCGGCTTCGAGAACCGCGCCGGGGTGATTGGTATGGATGTGGACCTTGACGATGTCCTCGGCGTCAACGAATACGATGCTGTCGCCGATATCGGCGATTCTCTCATAGAGAGCGGACGCCGTGTCCTCACCGAGATATTTCTCGCTCTTTTCAACGATGAACTCGGTGCAGTAGCTGAACTTGATATCCTCGGTGTCGAAGTCGGAGAATTCCGCCTTTTCCTCGATGACCTCGGTCTGCTCCGCAGACTCGACGGGCGTACCGCGAAGTGCCGCGAGGATGCCGCGCAGGATCATGACAAAGCCCGCGCCGCCTGCGTCGACGACGTGTGCCTCCTTGAGGATGGGGAGCATCTCGGGGGTCTGCTCCAGCGTCTTTTCCGCAGTACTCAGGATCTTGGTAAAGAATTTGACAAGGTCGCCGCCACATTCGTCTTTGTGGGCGGGAGCGTCCTCCGCACATCTGCGGATAACGGTGAGGATCGTGCCCTCGGCAGGATTCATAACTGCCTTGTAAGCCTCCTCCTTGCCCAGTGCGAAGGCGTTGACGAGCGCGTCGACGTCAGCGGTCTCCATGCCCTTGACGGCCTTGGAGAAGCCACGGAAGAAGAGCGCGAGGATCGCACCGGAGTTGCCTCTTGCGGAGCGGAGGATGGCGCTTGCCGCCTTCGACGCGCAGTCGGAAACGGTCTCGTCTGCAAGCTTGACCTCGCGGACTGCGCCGATGGTGAGACCCATATTGGTGCCCGTGTCGCCGTCGGGAACAGGGAACACGTTCAGATCGTTGATTTTTGTTTTATTGTTTTCAAGGCTGTTGGCCGCGGAGATCAGCACTTCATGGAGGGCTTTTCCGCCGAGATTCGCAATTTCTGTCATAACAACGAGAATCCTTTCAAAATAAGTTCAATGAATGTGCGTTAGATTTCTGTAGTGTCCGTGGACGCGGGTTCCTCGGTATTTACGGTGTCGTCCGTGTCGAGTTCGAGCTCGGGGCTATCGAAGATGATCTCCTCGGAGGGGGTTTCCTCGGGCAGGTCGTCACGCTTGGATTTTACAAAGAAGATCGCTACGGTGTCGGGACCGCAGTGCGCGCCCATGGCGGGACCGATGTCGGCGACGAGGATCTCCTTGACGTCCCATTTGGCGCGGATCATCATTTCGAGGTTGATGGCGTCCTCCAGACAGTCGCTGTGACCGATGGCAATGGTGCTGTCCGTGGGGTCGTCCACATATTTTTCAAGGGAGGCTACGAGAGAGAGCAGTGCGTTTTTGCGTCCTCTTGCTTTGCCGAGGACTTCCAGCTTATCCTTTTCGTTTACACCGATGAGGGGCTTGAGTGCGAGCATGGAGCCGATGACGGCGGTCGCCGTGCTGAGTCTGCCGCCGCGCTTTAAGAAGAAGAGGTCGTTGAGCGTGAACTCGGAGTGCAGGCGTCGACAGATATCCTTGAGATACGCGTAGGTCTCCTGCGCGGTGCAGCCCTCCCGCTTCTTTTCGACTGCGAGATAAACGGCGAGACCCTCACCGATCGAGCCGCTTCGGGAGTTGATGAGATAGATCTTTCTGCCGCGGTACTTTTCGCACAGCTCCTGTGCGGCAAGCTTCGCGGAGGCGAAGGTGCAGCTGAGGCCTGCGGAGATACCGATATAGACGATGTCCTCGCCTGCGGCGAGATATTTTTCAAACGTATTTAAAAATGCGTCGAGATTGGCGGCGGAGGTCTGTGCGCTTTTCTTGGCGCGCAGCTTTGCGTAAAACTCGGAGACGTCGATCTCGTTTCCGGGACGAGGCTCCTCGCCTTCGAGAACGACCTCCATGGGGATCACTTCAACGTCGAGTTTTTCCGCAAGCTCGGGAGTCAGGTCGGAGCAAAAGTCGGTGATGATTTTATAACTGTTCATAAATCGTAATCTCCTGATATTTCTTATATGTATAACGAATCAGAAAAGCAAAAGGGGACAAAAAAATCAAAATTTTTAAGGAATTATTTTTCTTCGCGGAAAAATCCGTCGGCAACCATGTTGAGAAATTCCGTGATATCCAGATATACGATCTCACGGCCGACCTCGTTTAAGATCTCGTGACGCATATTGGCGTAAAGCTTCATGGCGACGTGGATCGAGCCGTGACGGCGCAGACCCTCGTATACCGCCTTGACGCCCTTGCCGTAGGCGCCTACGGGGTCCTGCTCGCCCGATACGATCAGGATGGGGAGCTTGTGGTCGATCAGGCGGAACCACTCCTCCTTGTTGACCGCCTTCTGTACGGCGATCAGGTCGTGGATGGCGGATACCGTGAAGGGGAAGAGGCAGAGCGGATCGCTGTCGTGACGCGCGAGCATCTCCTCGTCGTGCGTGAGCCACGCGTACTCCTTGTCACTGCCCGTGCGCTTGTTATAGCCCGAGAAGATCAGATTGCTTGCAAGATCCGAGATGTAGTGCTCGCCGTATTTTTTGATGAGGGCGCTCGTGAGCATCAGCCCTGCCGAGGAGGCGGGATTGGGACCGCCCGTACCCATAATGACGAGTGCGTCGTAGTAATCGGGGTGCATAACGACCGCCGCGCGGGCGAGGAAGGAGCCCATGCTGTGTCCGAGGAGGATCAGCGGGGTCTTTGCGGGGAGCGAGGACATGATCTCTCTTGCGAAGGTGTAGATGTCGTGCGATACGGTACGCCAGCCGTCCTCCTCTGCGAAGAAGCCGACGTCGTCGTCGGATTCGATCGTCATACCGTGCCCGAGGTGATCGTGACCGAAGACGGCAAAGCCCGCGTCGGCAACGGTGAGCATGAAGTGATGATATCTGCCGATATGCTCCTTCATGCCGTGCGCGATCTGCAGCGCGCCTCGGATCTTACCGCTCGGCAGGTACAGCACGCCGCGCAGGGTGTGCTCGCCGTCGTTGGAGATGACTTCTTTTTTTATGATCTGCATAGGTGGTCTCCTTTCATTTCATTTCCCATGCCGATGCCCGTTCGACGGCGCGGTGCCAGCCGTCAAGCAAGAGCGCTCTCTCGTCGGCGCTCATGGTGGGTGCGAAGGTAGCGCCGTCCTGCGACGAGCGGAGCTCGTCACGGCTCTGCCAGAGACCGACGGAGAGCCCCGCGAGGTAGGCGGCGCCGAGCGCCGTCGCCTCCGTTTGCGTGGCGCGTTTGACGGTCGTGTCGGAGATATCGGCCTGGAATTGCATCAGGAATCGGTTTCTGGAGGCGCCGCCGTCCACGCGTAGGGACGTGATGGGCGTCTCGGAGGCTGTTTTCATCACGGAGAGGATATCCTCGGTCTGATAGGCGATGGACTCCAGTGCCGCGCGGATGATATGATTTCGGCCGCTACCTCTGGTGAGCCCGAGGATCGCACCGCGCGCGTACATATCCCAATAGGGTGCGCCGAGACCCGTGAAGGCGGGTACGACGTAGACGCCGCCGTTGTCGGTAAGCTTCTCCGCAAAATAGGCGGAGTCTGCGGCGTCACGGATCAGACCGAGCTCGTCTCTCAGCCATCCGATCACGGCACCGCCGACGAATACGCTTCCCTCAAGGGCGTACTGTACGGCGTGCCCCTTTTCCGTTGCGGCAAGCGTGGTGACGAGCGTCTCGTCAACGTAGGGGGTCTCGCCCGTATTCATCAGGAGAAAGCATCCCGTGCCGTAGGTGTTTTTCGCGTCGCCCTTTTCAAAGCAGGTCTGCCCGAAGAGCGCCGCCTGCTGGTCACCTGCGACACCTCGGATCGGGATCTCATGCCCGAGCAGATTCAGCGTGCCGTAGTCGTCGGCGCTGTATTTGACCTCGGGGAGCATGGAGCGCGGTATCCTCAAAAGAGTGAGCATGGTGTCGTCCCAATCAAGCGTATGGATATTGAAGAGCATCGTGCGCGAGGCGTTGGTGAGGTCGGTGGCGTGTACCTTGCCGTCCGTCAGCTTCCAGATCAGCCACGTGTCGATCGTGCCGAAAAGAAGCTCGCCTGCCTCCGCCATCTCTCTTGCGCCCTCCACGTGGTCGAGGATCCACGCAAGCTTCGTGCCCGAGAAGTAGGCGTCGATGGGCAGACCGCAGATCCTGCGGATCGTGTCGGCGTGACCGCCCGCGCGCAGCTCCTCGCAGAGCGATGCCGTGCGGCGGCATTGCCATACAATGGCGCGGCAGATCGGCTTGCCCGTCGTTTTGTTCCATACGACGGTGGTCTCGCGCTGGTTGGTGATGCCAACGGCGGCGATCTCCTCGGGGGAGATACCCGCCGTGATCACCGCCTCCGTCATGGTTGCATACTGCGAGGCGTAGATCTCCGTGGCGTCGTGCTCTACGTAGCCCTGTGCGGGATAATACTGTGTGAATTCCTTCTGCGCCTTGGCGACGATTCTGCCTTCCCTGTCAAATAAGATCGCGCGTGCGCTTGTCGTACCCTCATCGAGGGCAAGAATATACTGCTTCATGAGCTTGTCCTCCGTATGGACGAGAAATTGGATTTTACTCCTATTATAATACTATTATATAGGAAAAATCACAAAAAATGAATGCCTTTTTGCAAAATTTTTTGTTTTTTTCTTATATTTGTGCGTGTTTTATGATATAATTTGGAATCATAGTGACAAGAAAGGAGCATACGATGCAAAAAGTGATCGTGATCGGCTGTCCCGGGGCGGGGAAAAGCACGTTTGCCCGCGCACTTCGGGAGAAAACGGGTCTGCCGCTCTACTATTTAGACAGGATGTATTGGAACGCGGACAAGACGATGGTCGGCTCCGCTATCTTTCGCGAGAGGCTTGCGGAGGTGACGGCGCGGGAGCGCTGGATCCTTGACGGCAACTATATCTCGACCATGCCGATGCGCATGGAGGCGTGCGATACCGTGATCCTCCTCGACTACGGGACGGACGTCTGCCTTGCGGGGATCTACGCACGCCGCGGGCGTGTGCGCGAGGATATGCCGTGGATCGAAACGGAGGACGACGAGGAGTTTCTCTCGTATATCCGCACCTTTTCGGATACGGTGCGCCCGCGCATCCTTGCGCTCCTCTCGGCGTACGGCGAGGGGCGAGAGATCGTGATCCTGCATGACAGGGCAGAGGCGGAGCGATTCCTGTCGGAATGCCCGTCCCGAGGAACCGATGATTTCATCAAATCTCCGTCGTAGGCAGGCGAATGCAGTTTGCTCCTACGGGTATCGCAATGAATTGGCGTTTCCCCGGACACGGTGAGACGGCGGGGGCATCGGGTAGTCTCCTCTCAGAAAAAAATCGCGACAGCGAATATGGCTGTCGCGATTTTTCATGTTGTTGGGCGATTGCATATCCCGTCTTTGCCGTTTTGCCGCGTCCCGATATGCGGAGTGCTACGGTAGGCGGGCACTGCCCGCATTAGTCCTCGACGATGGTGACGGATTTCATTTTCTGCTCGGTCAGAGGCTTGTCGTTTCTGAAGTTGGTGCGTACGCCTGCGATGCGGTCGAGAACGTCGAAGCCGTCGGTGAGCTTGCCGAAGGCGGCGTACTGACCGTCAAGGTGGGGAGCATCCCGATGCATGATGAAGAACTGAGAGCCTGCGGAGTCGGGCATCATGGAGCGTGCCATGGAGATCACGCCGCGCGTGTGCTTCAGAGGGTTTTTGACGTTGTTTGCGGCGAATTCACCCTTGATCTGATAGCCGGGGCCGCCCATACCCGTACCCGTCGGGTCGCCGCCCTGGATCATAAAGCCCGCGATGACGCGGTGGAAGATCAGTCCGTTATAGAAGCCCTTCTTGGCGAGCTTCACAAAGTTATCGACGGTGATGGGCGCGGTCTCGGGATAGAGCTCCAGCGTCATGGTGCCGCCGTTTTCCATTTCGATGATGGCTTTGGTCATTGGTGGTTTCCTTCTTTCTTTTCAAAAATATTGCCATCCTATTTTAGCATATTCCGAGAGACAAGGCAAGCCCTTTTACAGTTTTTTTGCAATGAGAGCGAAAAAAAGACAGGCACAGAAGAAAAGCAGAGCGACGTTGACGCCGCTGTAGAAGAGAACGTAGAGTGAGAGCGTCCAGAGCACCGAGAGCGAGAGGGCGGTCGTCGTTGCAAGCAGACGGTCGGCAAGCGCCTCGGATGCCGTAAAGGATATCAGGGCGTGGCAGATCCTGCCCCCATCAAAGCCCGTGATCGGGAGCAGATTCAAAACGGCGAGGATCAGCGTGATCCCCGCTGTCTCTTCGCTTGCCACAGACGGGAGATATCGCGTCACGGCGTACCAGAGGAGGCTGACGGCGGGACCTGCGGCAGCGACGGTCAGCTCCTCCTTGTAGGAGCGCGGCGGTGGGAGGGTGATGCTGATCCCCGCGGGCATCAGACGGATGCTCTGCGGTGCTCTGCCGAAGAGAAGCGACGCGATAAGATGCCCCGCCTCGTGCAGGATCACGGAGGAGAGGACGGCAAAGGCATACGCACGCGGCGTCGCACAAAAGAGAAAAAACAGCCCCGCGGCGGCAAACGGATGGACGCCGAGACGCGGGAGACGCAGATGCTTTGGGTTCATGGGGTTCCTTTGGTATCGTGAGATGACGGTACGCGCTCCTTGGCGCGTGCGATCTCCAGAATATTCTTGGCAATGACGACGGTGGGCGGTAGGAGGATCATGCCTGCGATGCCGAAAAGCTTCAGCCCCGCGTACGTCGCGATCAGCGTCAGGAGCGGATGCAATCCGAGCCTTGCGCCGAGTAGCCTTGGCTCCAGGAGCTGACGGATGACGGTGACAAGCGCAAAGAGAATGCAGAGACCGACGGCGGCCTGCGTGTTGCCGATAAAAAATCGGTAAAGCGACATTGGCAAAAGAACGGCGCCGATACCGAATACAGGCAGACTGTCGATCAATGCGGTAAGCAGTGCAAGCAAAAGCGCATAAGGCTCTCTTAAAATGAGAAAGCCCGTAAGGAGCATGAAAAAGGTGAGGAAAAAGAGCAGAGAGAGCGAGCGGAGAAAGCCCGAGAGCGTCTTTTTGACGGCGTCCCGATACGGCGGCGCGATCCACGTAAGGCGTGCACCGAGCTTCTTTTTTGCGGGGATCACGACGCTGTCGTAGTCCATACAGAGATAGACGCAGGAGATCAGCGTTACGGTGCAGAAGACGAGCGCCTGCGGCACGGCGGCGGCCAGGCGCGCGGCGACCTCGGGCAGTCCCGCCCCGATGGCGGCGACCGTGCTCTTCACGGCATCGACGAGCGTATCCGAGACGAGCGTGCGGATCTCCTCTGTGTCACCGAGGAGCGGAATGCGTGAAAGGAGCTCGCACACGCGTCGGATGAGCCGCCCGAGATTCTCGATCAGGGCGTTCTCTCCGCTGAGCACCCTTTGCGCGAGATCCCCGAGCTCGTGCAAGAGGATGCGGACGACGGCGGCGATCGCGGTAAAGAGCAGAGACGCCGCGAGCACCGCCGTCAGCGCGGCAACAAGGCGTCGCGGTGCGCGCGTCCGCTTCGCGACGGCAAGCGTCGGGCGGCGCAAAAGCGCGGCGATGGCAAGCGCGATGAGGAAGGGAAAGAGGGCGGGGAGCAAAAAACGTGCGGCGAGAAGAGACACGACGGCGATGATCGGGATGCGGATCAGCATCTGTGACGGCTTCGCCCCGCCTTTCATGAAAAAACGCATGGTTCCTCCGTTTTTTTACGAAAAAGGTTTTGTATGTCTTGACAAATATTGAACTGCATGATATAATGTATTGTATGCATGAATTTACGGATTTATTCTGCAACCGGATGCGTCGAGGAGGCGTTCATCCGTCTCGTCCACTCGGTCATTTGCGTTGGTTTCGCAAACCCGACCATATTTTTATTATTATGATTGGAGTTTTATTATGAAAAAAGTACTTGCTACCGTTCTCGCACTTGGCATGACGACACTTGTTTTTACCGCTTGTAACGAGGACACCCCCGCCACCACGACCACCGATAACCAGAATCCCGCCGTTACGACCACGGGCGGTGAGGTTACCACCACCACGACCGCTGCTATCGTAGAGACCACTACCGAGAAGCAGGCTCTCGTTTTCTTTGACGGCGACATGGTTGACAACATCGATTACGGCTATTACTGCAAGATCCTTCGCGGTGAGAATAACGAAATCCTCGGCTTTGCCGTTCACGGCTGGAAGAACGACTCTAAGGCTGCCGATCTCGTCATCGAGCCCGAGTACGTCGTTAAGGACAAGACCACCGGCGCCGTTGCTACCTACCCCGTTATCCAGGTTGGCGTAGGTCAGGGCGTTATCAGCTTCCAGAACGAGATCGAGACGCTCACGATTCCCACGGGCGTTGTTAAGATCGGCAACACGGCATTTGCTCAGTGCACCAATCTGCAGTCCGTTTCTCTGCCCGAGGGTCTGACCACCATCGGCAGAATGGCATTCTGGCATTGCGACGCGATCACCGAGATCGTGATCCCCTCCACCGTTACCGAGATCGGTAACTACGCGTTTGCCAACTGCACCGCGCTGAAGACCGTAACCCTCCCTGCACGCTTTGCAGATCAGGTTGACAACATTTTCAGCGGCTGCTCTGAGGATCTCGTCATTAACTACAACTGATACCGATTGTCAAAACGAGGACAGAGAATTTCCATTCTCTGTCCTTTTTTTGACCTATAGGAAATTGCGCAAACCAGACCTCGCCGTTATGCCGTGCTTGTCTACAAGGCAAGCTACGATAGGCGAGCCGGGGGCCGCGGGCACAGCCCGCTTTTTTATACCATAGGAAATTGCTCAGAATCGACCTCGCCGTTATGCCGTGCTTGTCTGCACGGAAAGCCACGGTAGGCGAGCCGGGGGATGCGGGCACAGCCCGCTTTGTTTTTTGAAAAAACTTGTCAATGGAGAATTGCGTCGCGGTTCTCCTTTTTTTGTTGACACCATTTTTTCCGTATGGTATAATTTTAAATAGAATTGGCAGGTAAAGGAGGCATTCTGCATTGTTTGAAATTGATAAAATACCGCGCGAGGTCTATGCTCTCATGGATGCCAAGGGCGTCCGTGAGGATGAGATTCTCCTTGCGGCAAAATGTGACCGCGATCGCGATCATGCCCCCGCGAGCGTCTTTCTGTTTGCGACGGCAACGGAGCTTGCGGTCCTGACGGGTACGTTTGCGTCCGCAGAAGGTGGCGGGGCGTCCCCGTGGACGGAGCACGACTACAGGGTATATTCTCTTGCGAAGCTCGACCGCTTCCGCATCGAGGAGCTGCTCTCCAGTGCGCGCTTTACTGCCGTGAACGACGAGGGAGAGCCCGTTTTCATCACGGCGATGACGAACTTCTGCCGTACGTCCATGATCGTCTTCCAGAAATATCTCGGTCAGATCAAGAGGACGGGCGCCGTTACGGTCGATCCCGACGATGATCCCAAGTCGAACCACTGCCCCAAGTGCGGTCAGCGTTACCCCGAGAAAAACCGTAAGATCTGCCCGCGTTGCATGGAGAAGGGCAAGCTCTTTACGCGTATCGCAAGCTTCTTCTTAAATTACAAGCTCTATCTCGTTTTGTCCTTGCTGTCGCTTATCGGCATGACGGCGCTCAGCATCTGGGCGGCAAATCTCTCGTCGCGCTTCTTCATCAAAAACGTACTGACGGATACCGCCAGCCCCTACTACGGCATGGTCATCCGCGTGCTCATGATGATCCTTGCGACCAAGCTCTTGACGATGGGTGCGACGATCGTCAACAACTATATGACCTCTATCATTGCCGCCAAGGTCAACTTCGATCTGAAGAAAACGATCTTCGGCGCGATCGAGCGTCTCTCGCTCGGCTTCTTCACGAGCCGTCAGACGGGTGGCTTGATGACGCAGGTCAACAACGACGCCAATACCATCTACGACTTCTTCTGCAATATCCTGCCGCACTTCCTTGTCAACGTTGCCAAGGTCGTCGTGCTGGTCGTATTGCTTTTCTTGATCAATCCGTGGCTTGCACTCTGTGCTCTGCTCGTTATCCCCGTGTCGCTCACGGTCATGAGACTGAGCTTTGCCAAGAACCGTAAGCTCCACGCACGCCGCTTCTCCAGCCAGCGTGCCATGACCTCGTTCCTCTCCGACGAGCTCTCGGGTATGCGCGTGGTCAAGGCGTTCTCCAAGGAGAACGAGGAGATCGGTCGCTTCAATATCCGTTCCGCGCGTCTTGCCGACGCTGACGTGCGCCGCGGTATCTTCAATACGTTTATCTCTCCGATCTCGGGCTTTCTGCTCCACTCGATCGGCAATCTCGTCACGTTGGGCCTTGGCGGCTGGCTTGTTATCAAGGGTCAGCTCGATTACCCGTCGCTGACGCTCTTCATCGCGTACATCGGCATGATCTACGCGCCCCTGCAGTTCTTCAGCGAGATGTCGGATATCACGGCAGACTGCTCAAACTCTCTGCAGAGACTCTTTGAGATCATGGACTCCCAGACTGAGGTGCGCGAGGCGGAGAACCCCATCCGCGTCGATAGCTTTGACGGTCACGTCCGCTTTGACGACGTCACCTTCTCCTACATCAAGAATCACCGCGTCATTGACCGCGTCAGCTTCGATATCGAGGCGGGACAGACCCTCGGCATCGTCGGTCACACGGGCGCGGGCAAGAGCACGCTTGCCAATCTCTTGATCCGTCTGTACGATCCCGAGAGCGGTGTGATCACCATCGACGGCATGGATGTCAAGAAGCTCTCCTTTGAGGACCTCCATCGCAATATCGCCGTCGTATCTCAGGAGACCTACCTCTTTATGGGTACGATCCTTGAGAATATCCGCTACGCCTGCCCCGACGCAAGCTACGAGGCCGTCATTGAGGCGGCAAAGGCCGCGGGCGCGCACGACTTTATCGTGAAGCTCCCCGACGCGTACGAGACCAAGATCGGCTTCGGCTACAAGGATCTCTCCGGCGGTGAGCGTCAGCGCCTCTCCATTGCGCGCGCGATTTTGCGCAACCCGAGGATCCTGATCCTCGACGAGGCGACGGCGGCCATGGATACCGAGACCGAGCGCAAGATCCAGACGGCGCTCACGGAGCTCGTCAAGGGCAAGACCACCATTATGATCGCGCACAGACTCTCGACTCTGCGCGATGCGGATAAGCTGATCGTCATCGAGGGCGGCAAGGTCGCTGAGAGCGGCACGCACGAGGAGCTGATGGCGGCAGAGGGTGTTTACCACAGACTTTACAGCCTGCAGATCGAGGCGCTCAAGAACGCCGGCATTGCAGAGTAACGATACGAACGTGAACGAACAGGAGGAAATACTATGGCACCGAGAATGATGGGCGGTCCCGGCGGACCGCGAGGAATGGGCGGCCCCGGCGGCCCCGGCGAAGGTAAGAGAAAAGGCTCCAGAGAGAACCCCAACGCGCCCGCGATCAGCGCGGAGAACGCGACCTTCTCCATGAAAAACGGCTTCCTTTATATGCAGTGCCCCAAGGACGCGGAGCCTGTGCGTGTGAATCTGCACAGAAACTTCCCGTTTACCTTCCTTTGGGAGTACATATCCGTGCTCGATATGAGCAACTATGAGCTTGCGACCATCCGCGACGTCGCACTCTTCGATGAAGAAATGAAGGCGCTTCTCGTCCGCGAGCTGGAGCGCAAATATTACTCTCCCGCGATCTCAAGGATCCTCTCCGTCAAGGACCGCTTCGGCTTCTCCTACTGGGACGTAGAGACCTCGGGCGGCAGATTGACCTTTACCCTGCAGGATACCTTCAAGAGTATCGTGCGCGCAGGGGAGAATAAGCTCTTTTTCTTCGACGTGGACGGTAACCGCTTCGTGATCGAGGACGTGGATACGCTCGACCGAAAGAGCCGTAAGCGCATCGAAATCTATCTCTGAGCGGGGTGATGACATTGACGGAAACGAACAAGCGTCTGTATGAACGCGCAAGGGCTCTTTGCCCTACGCTCACAGAGGACGACGTCGTCGCGCTCTGGGAGTATAACCTCGACCTCGAAACGAACGATAACACCCGTGACGGCTTCGTGATCGTGGACGGTCATACCTGTACGGTATACGAGGAGGGCAAGGAGACGCACGCCGTATCGCTCTCCGACGTGCAGGAGTTCCGCTTCTTTGCGGGTGTGGGCTGTGTCTTTGTGGAGTATACGCGGAAAAACGGCGAGAGCCGTTTGATCTCCCGCGCAGACTGCCACCACAAGAATAAGCTCGCCTCCGCCGTCAAGGCGGTCAACGGCTTCATGCGCTACGACGAGCACGCCTTTCATAAGCACGCGCCGCAGGAGCTGGTATGCCCCCGTTGCGGACGCGCGTACCGCGCAGGCTCTCAGACCTGCCTCTCCTGCTTCAGCAAGCGCAAGATGATCAAGCGACTCTGGGGTGTGGCGAGTCCCTACAAGTGGTATATCTTCGCATCCATTCTGGTCTTCGTCCTGACCTCTGCCGTGAGCCTGATCGCGCCGCAGATCAGCCAGAACCTGACCGACAACTATATTCTGAACGAGAACCCCGAGTCGGTGCTTCTCACGGGCTTTTTGCTCGTGCTTGGGCAGATTTTGCTGATGCAGCTTCTGCAGCGGGCGTTCTCCTCGATCCAGAAGTATTTTCTGCTGATCGCGGGCAATAAGGTCGTACACAATCTCAGAAATATCGTCTTTGAAAAGATCCAGCGTCTCTCGATCTCGCGCATCTCCAAGCGCACGGCCGGTGAGCTGATGAACCGCGTCTCCTCGGATACGGGCCGTATCCGTATGTTCGTGGTCAACGAAATGGCGCGGCTTTTGGAGCAGGTCATGCTCTTTATCGCGGTCGGTACCGTGCTTTTCCTGTACGACTACCGTCTGGCGCTTCTGATCATCCTGCCGATGCCGCTGATCTTCGTTGCATTCTCGCTCTTCCGCAGAATGATGGGTCAGCTCTTCCGCAGAAGCTGGGAGCGTTCCTCTCAGTCCAATACCGTTTTGCACGATATCTTCTCGGGTATCCGCGTCGTAAAATCCTACGGCATGGAGCACCGTGAGGCAAAGCGCTTTGAGTCCTTTGCCGCCGCGGAGAAGGATACCCAGCTCAAGATCGAGACCAAATGGGCGTATATCAACCCGATTCTGCACTTCTTGATGGGCTTCGGTGAGTTCTTCCTCCTTTTCTACGCGGGCAACGCGATTTTAGGCGGCACGATGACCCTCGGTGAAATGGCGAAGTTCTCGACCTACTCCACCATGATCTACGCACCGCTTCAGTTCCTCGCGGGCTTCCCCCGTCAGTTCATGATGGCGATGACCTCTGTGACCAAGGTCTTTGAGATCATCGACGAGCCCGAGGATATCGCGGACGCCAAGGACGCTGTGGATCTGAAGGTGGAGGGCAGTATCGAGCTTGAGAACGTCTCCTTCGGCTACGACGAGGCCGTAGACGTTCTGCGACATATCAATCTGCAGATCAAGCCGGGTGAGTTTATCGGTCTCGTCGGTAAATCCGGTACGGGTAAATCCACGCTGATCAATCTCATCATGCGTATGTACGACGTGGACGAGGGCACGCTGAAGATCGACGGTGTGGATATCCGCAATATCTCTCAGCAGTCTCTGCGCTCTCAGATCGGTGTCGTCTTGCAGGAGACCTTCCTCTTCAACGGCTCGATCTTCCAGAATATCGCCTACGCCAAGCCCGACGCCAGCCGTGAGGACGTCATCCGTGCGGCAAAGATCGCGGGCGCACACAGCTTCATCGTCAAGCTGACCGACGGATACGATACGTGGGTCGGTGAGAAGGGCTGTACGCTCTCGGGCGGTGAGAAGCAGCGTATCGCCATCGCGCGCGCACTGCTTCACAACCCCAAGATCTTGATCCTCGACGAGGCAACGGCATCGCTGGATACCGAGACCGAGAAGCAGATTCAGGATTCTCTGGCGGCGCTCTCCCATGAGCGCACGACCATCGCCATCGCACACCGTCTCTCCACGCTTCGCAACGCGACCCGCCTCGTCGTGCTCGACCGCGGCAAGATCGCGGAGATCGGCACCCATGAGGAGCTGATCGAGAAGCAGGGCATCTATTATAATCTCGTCATGGCACAAAGAGAGATGTCCAAAATGGCGTAAGCAGACCATGCCCTCCGTGTATCAGAGCACGGTAAACGGCATCGTGTAAAAACAGCATAAAAGCATTCGGGTCTGTCTCATTCAAGGATAATTTGCAAAAAGTAAATAAAAAGAAAGGCTCCCTTGTGCAAAGGGAGCTGGCGCGATAGCGACTGAGGGATTGTTTGTCTGCAAGATTTATGTTATTTACAACCCCTCCGCCGCGTTCCGCGGCACCTCCCCTTACACAGGGGAGGCTTTTTTTGCAATTTTCGTTAGTGAGACAGCCCCTTTTTTTACCATAGGAAATTGCTCGAAATCAACCTCGCCGTTTTGCCGTGCTTGTCTGCGCGGAAAGCTACGATAGGCGAGCACCCTCCTGCGGGCGTTGCCCGCTTTTTGCGCCATAGGAAATTGCTCGAAATCAACCTCGCCGTTATGCCGTGCTTGTCTGCGCGGAAAGCTGAGATAGGCGAGCACATGGAGGCGGGCACTGCCCGCTTTTTTATCATAGGAAATTGCCGAAAGAAGTGCGTGACACGGAATGAGGTTTTGGCATAAAATGAAAATATCCGTGCATGAAATCACGGGGTGACGCATATGTTGGCTTTTGTGTCGTCCGAGGTTTATGGGCTCGGAACAGAATATTGCGATGCTACGGCAAGGGGGTTTTTATGGCAAAATATACGGTTGCGGTGCTGGGCGGTGATGAGCGGATGCCGTATGCGGGGCGTCGGCTTGCCTCGTCCGGCTTTTTTGTAAGGAGCTTCGGTGTGATGGGAGAGAGCGGCGAGGGGGTCAGCGCGTGTGCCTCGGTTACGGCGGCACTGGATGCGTGCGATCTGGTGCTCTTGCCCGTGCCGCTCAGTCGGGACGGCCGTACGCTGTGGGCACCCGCCCTCTCCTCGCCGCCAACTCTTTCCGATATCCTTGCACACACGCCGAGCCACGCACGGATCTTCGGCGGCGGTGAGCTTGACGACGCGCGCTTTTTCGATTATGCCTCGCGCCCCGACTTCGCGCAGGCAAACGCGATCCCGACAGCAGAGGGTGCGCTCCTGCTTGCGATGCAGAAGCTATCCTGTACGGTAAGCGGCGCCCGCGTGGGCGTGGTCGGCTTCGGCAGGGTGGGGAAGGCGGTCGCGGCGCTCTTCCGTGCGGCGGGTGCACGCGTGACGGTCTTTGCCAGACGCACGGAGGTCTGCGCCGTGGCGTCTGTGCTCGGCTACTGTGCCGCTCCCCTCTCCGAGCTCTGTCACCGCGCAAGGGAGCTCACGTGTCTTATCAATACGGTGCCCTCGCCTGTGATCGGGCACGAGCCCCTCTGCGTGATGACGCCGAGTGCGCTCGTTCTGGAGCTTGCCTCTGAGCCGTACGGCGTGGACTTTGAGGCGGCACGGACCTTTGGCGTGCAGGCGGTGCTTGCCCGCGCCCTGCCAGGCAGATTCTCGCCCGAGACGGCGGGCTATGCCATTGCGCATACGGTGCTCACGATGCTCTGTGAGTCGGGTCTGTCCTTTTAAATACAAATAAATATCGGAGTGAAATTATGATAGGTTATTGCTTTTGCGGTTCGTTTTGTACCGTTTCCCGATCCATAAAGGTGCTTCGCACGCTCGTTGCCGAGGGCAACCGGATATTGCCGATCATGAACGAGAGCGTTTACACGACCGACACCAGATTCGGTGCGGCGGCGGATACCGTGCGCACGGTGGAGGAGCTCTGCGGCAACAGGGTTTTGCACACCATTGTGGAAACCGAGCCCATCGGTCCCTCGGTCGTGCTCGATATGTTGGTTATCGCCCCCTGTACGGGCAACACGCTCGCCAAGCTCGCCTCGGGAATCACGGATAGCCCCGTGACCATGGCGGCAAAGGCCCAGCTTCGTTGCAACCGTCCCGTCGTGATCGCGCTCGCCAGCAACGACGCGCTCTCGTCCAATCTCAAAAATATCGGTCAGCTTCTGAACCGTAAAAATATTTATTTCGTCCCCATGCGGCAGGACGATCCCGAGAAGAAGCCGTACTCGCTGGTCTCGGACTTTGACCTCTTAAAAAAGACCATGATGGATGCCTTTGCGGGTAAGCAGCTGATGCCGATCTTTTAGGGTGGCATGATTTCCAGACGGTGTGCATATACTTTCTCAGTTTTTCTGAAAGGATATTTGCCATGAAATTCTGTGAAATCAAAAGGCGCGTTCAGACGGAGCTTGCCTGTATCCGACCCGTGACGCTCGGCGTTTCGGCGGGCGTGTGCGTTCTCCTCGGCGCGATCTTCGCCGTCAGTCTCGTCGGTAAGCCCTCTTGCGTTCTGCTTCCAAACGCCGCTCTGCCGTCGTTTCTCGGGGTGTTGCTCCAATTTATCGCCTACGCGCTCTTCGGTGCGGCATTCGGTATTTTACTCGGGATGCCGTTTTACGGAGAGAACACGAGAGCGCTCCATATGCAGAAGCGCTGGGCGCTGGTGCTCTTTTCCTGTCTGCTCGTTCTGTGCTACGCGTGGACGCCCGTTGTCTGCAAGGCAGGGAGCTTCTTGCTCGGTGCTCTTTTATGCGGGGTGATCCTGCTCGGGGTCGCGGTGCTCTTGCTTTTCGTGCATCGCATCAGTCTCCTTTGCGCCGCCGCGCTCGTCCTCTTCGCGCTCTGGGTCGTATATCTTCTCTATTTTACGGTATTGCTTCTTGCATTTTTTTAGACATAATAGGAAAATTTTAGAAACTTTGATGATATCTATTGACTTTTCATGCGAAAATTGGTATCATATAATCATGATAGGACAATTATGTCCGCTAAATTATGAAAGGGGATAGTAAAATGAACTCTGTAACTGTAAAAATCCGTCTCAGCACTATCAAGGACGTTCAGAATTTCGTAGAAATCGTTCGTCAGTTTGAGGGTGACATCGACCTTGCCAGCGGCAGATACGTTGTTGATGCAAAGTCTATTATGGGTATCTTCAGCCTTGATCTCATGAGCCCCATCACTCTGACTGCATACGCTGAAAGCTGCGACAAGCTCATGGAAGAAATCAAAGCTTACATCGTTGACTGATAATTCGTATTTCTGAAATCTATGCCCTCCCGTACGGGAGGGCATATTTTTTGCCCTATAGGAAATTGCGCAAAACAGACCTCGCCGTTATGCCGTGCTTGTCTGCGCGGAAAGCTACGATAGGCGAGCACCTTCCTGCGGGCGTTGCCCGCTTTTTTGTTTATGCCGCAGGCACTTGTGCGGCATAAAGTCGCTTTCGTATTCATACATATGAAGAAAAGCCTTGAGGGGGATGGATACGATGATGAGAAGAGTAATTTCGGCGCTATGTATTCTGGCGCTCACGATATTTGTGCCGTACCGCGTGAATGCGGCGGCACCGTTTTCGGGGGAGGTGGACGCGCGTGCGTGCATCCTGATGGACGCGAAAACGGGAAGGGTTTTGTTTGAGAAGAATGCGGACGAGGCGCTCCCGCCCGCGTCCGTGACCAAGGTCATGACGATGCTGCTCGTCTTTGAGGCGATCGACGCGGGGGTGCTCTCCTACGACGATATGATCTCGGTGAGTGAGAACGCCGCATCGATGGGCGGCTCGCAGATCTTCCTTGCGCCGGGCGAAAAAATGTCGGTGGACGATCTGCTCAAGGGGCTGATCGTCGCCTCGGGCAACGACGCGGCAGTCGCGCTTGCGGAGGCGGTCGCGGGAAGCGAGGCAACCTTCGTCGCGCGTATGAACGAGCGCGCGGCGGCGCTCGGCATGAAGAATACGCATTTTGAGAATACCAACGGCCTCGACGACACGACGGAGAACCACGTGATCAGCGCAAGGGATATTGCCATCGCGACACGAGAACTCTTAAAGCACGAGCGGGTGCTGACGTATAGCTCGATCTGGATGGATACCATCCGCGGCGGTACGTTCGGCCTCAGCAATACCAATCGCCTGATCCGCTTCTACGACGGCGCGACGGGGCTGAAAACGGGCTCGACCGCCAAGGCGAAATTCTGCATTTCCGCGACGGCGAAGCGAAATGGGCTCTCGCTGATCGCGGTCATCATGGGCTCCTCGACCAAGGAGGCGCGCAACGCGCTTGCCGCCTCGCTCTTCGACTACGGCTTCGCGGGCTACGCCACCTTCTCGGCACCCCGTGAGACGGTGGGCGAGATCCGTGTGACGGGCGGCGTTACCCGCACGGTCACGGCGGTAAAGGAGCCCTTTGAGACCACGGTTGACAAGGCGCTTGCGCAAAACGTGGTGCCCCTCATCGATCTGCCCGAGCGCTTGGAGGCGCCCATTGCCATGGGGCAGAAGCTCGGCACGGTGACCTATCTCTCCGACGGGCGGGAGATCGGACACGCGGATATCCTTGCGGGGGAGGCCGTGGAGCGGCTCGACTTCGGTACGCTTTTCTCCCGTCTTTTTTCGTGGTTTTTGATGTGTTGGGAGAAATAATCTTGCTT
Organism: Clostridia bacterium; assembly: GCA_017456965.1. GTDB lineage: Bacteria > Bacillota > Clostridia > Oscillospirales > CAG-272 > QALR01. The sequence goes on along the minus strand of JAFTIJ010000093.1, from coordinate 10,548 downwards.
TTTGCATCTGTCAATGATATAATATAATGAAAAGCAAAAATTTTCGATATCGAAAGGAAGTCCAAAGGATGAATCAGAATATGCCGCGCGCGGCTGTCTATACGCTCGGCTGCCGCGTCAATCAATACGAGTCCGATGCGGTGGAGGCGGAGCTGGAGAGCCTCGGCTTTGCCATCGTTCCATTCTCCGCCGAGGCGGACGTTTATATCATCAATACCTGTGCGGTCACGGCGGAATCTGAGCGTAAATCCCGCCAGATCATCCGACGCGCCCGCGCGACAAAGCCCGACGCCATCGTCCTCGTCATGGGATGCTTCTCCCAGATCAAGGCGGAGGCGGTCTCGCGCATGGAGGGCGTGGACTACGTCTGCGGCAATCGCAACAAGCTCTCCGTCGCGGAGATGGCGGTGAAGCTCTTGCGCGAGGGGAAGCGTGCGGCGGCAAGCGCCGAGGTGCGCGACGTGGAGCACGCGCCGCTTGAGAAAATGAGCATCCCCCACGCCTACCGCGACCGCTCGTATATCAAGGTCGAGGACGGCTGTGACAATCATTGCACCTATTGCATCATCAAAAAGGCGAGGGGTAACGTCGTCTCCCGCCCGCCCGAGGAGGTGCTCGGCGAGGTCGCGACGATCGCGGCGGGCGGCTGTCACGAGGTCGTGCTGACGGGCATCGAGGCGGCGGCATACGGCAAGGATCTCGGCGGCTATCCGCTCTCGCGCCTGATGGTGGAGGCGGCGAAGATCGACGGCATCGAGCGCGTACGCGCAGGCTCGCTTGAGCCCTCCGTGATGAAGCCCGCCTTCTGCGACGAGCTTGCCGCAGAGAAAAAGATCATGCCAAGCTTCCACCTTTCTCTGCAGAGCGGCAGTAACGCGGTCCTTGCGGCAATGAAGCGGAAGTATAACCGCGAACAGGTGCTTGGGAACGTGGCGTATATGAAGCGTGTGATCCCCGGTGTGACCTTTACGTGCGATATCATCGTCGGCTTCCCCGGGGAGAGCGAGGAGGACTTCCTCGATACCGTGGATATTGCGCGAAGGATCGACTTTCTGCATATGCATATTTTCCCCTTCTCACCGAGAGAGGGGACGCCTGCGGCGACGATGAAGGGGCAGATCCCCGAGGACGTGAAGCGTGAGCGCGCACACCGTCTGGAGGAGGTCGGACGCGAGCTCGCCCGCGCACGGTACGAGCGCGCGATCGGACAGACGCGCACGGTGCTCTTCGAGTCCCGTGAGGGCGAGTATTTCTTCGGTCACGCCGAGGATATGCTGGAGGTCAAAATGAAGACGGACGAGCATCTGCAGGGGCAGATCCTCCGCGTCCGTCTGACGGATTACGACGGCGCGCGTATGATCGCCGTCATCGACGAATAAATACGGGAGGCTCATATGGAGAAGGTAACCGTAGGCACAAACGACGCAGGTCAGCGTCTGGACAAGTTCCTGACCAAGACCTTTCGCAATCTGCCGAAATCGCAGATGTATAAATTTATCAGAACCAAAAAGATCAAGGTAAACCGCAAGCGCGCGGAGATCGGGCAGATGCTCTGTGAGGGCGACACCGTGGAGCTCTTTCTCCCGCCCGATTTCCTGGAAAGAGAGCAGTCGGATTCCCTCTATCAGAAGATCCGCCCCGCCTTTGGCATCGTCTACGAGGACGAGAACCTCTTGCTTTGCGATAAGCCCGTGGGTATGCTCTCGCACAGCGATGAGGCGGGCGAAAAGAATACACTCATCGAGCACGTCAAGGCGTATCTTTGGCAGCGGGGCGAGTACCGCCCCGAGGACGAGATGTCCTTTGCCCCCGCGCTCTGCAACCGCATCGACCGCAACACGCGCGGCATCGTGATCGCGGCAAAGAATGCCGAGACCCTGCGCATCATGAACGAGAAGATCAAAAAGAGAACGGTCTCCAAATTCTATCTCTGCCGTGTCCACGGCGTCCCCGAGAAAAAGGAGGCGACGCTGGAGGGCTATTTGCATAAGGACAGTGCAGACAATAAGGTCGAGGTCGTACGCACACTCCCGCGCGGCAAGCGTGCAGGCGAGGAGTGGAAGCATATCGTAACGAAGTACCGCGTGATCGGGACGCTTGCAAACGAGGCGCTTTTGGAGGTGGAGCTGGTCACGGGACGTACCCACCAGATCCGTGCGCATATGGCGAGCATCGGACACCCCTTGGTCGGCGACGGCAAATACGCCGAGAACCGCGCGGACAGAGCGGTTGGCAAATACAGACAGGCGCTTTGCTCCTATAAGCTCCGCTTTGAGGAGGACGAGGCTTCAAGGCTGGATTACCTTAAAGGCAAGAGCTTTTCCCTTACGCCCGAGGCGATCGACTTCTGTGAGGATTTTTTGAAAAAATAAGAAAAAGCCCTTGACAGACGGTTCACGTTGTGCTATAATAGTGCGGTAAAACAAAGCAGAACGTTCTCCGTTCTCACCTTGCAGTGCAATGGGCGCTCGGGTCAATAGGTAGCTCACATAGGCAGACAATGCCTTTGCTATGGGATATTTATGCGGAGAACCGGCTCGGTTTTCCGCATTATTTATTTTCCAATATTGGAGGTGCCGCATATCAGCAAGCAGGAACATTTGATCAATGAGGAAATTACCGTCCCCCAGGTAAGACTTGTGGGCGAGGAGGGCGAACAGCTCGGTATCGTTTCCATTGATGTCGCACAGAATCTTTCCATCGAGAAGGGTCTCGATCTCGTAATGATCGCGCCGAAGGCAGAGCCCCCGGTGTGCCGCATCATGGACTACGGCAAATTCCGCTTTGAACAGGAAAAACGCGAGAAGGAAGCAAAGAAGAAGCAGCAGGTCGTTGAGGTAAAGGAGATCCAGCTCTCTTGCAGCATTGGTGAACACGACTTCCAGACCAAGCTCAACCACGCTTTCCGTTTCTTGAAAGATGGCAATAAGGTCAAGGTCTGCGTAAGATTTAAGGGTCGTGAAATGCGCCACACGGAACTTGGCATGGACATTGTCATGCGCTTCGCTGAGGCCGCATCCGAATGTGCGCAGATCGATAAAAAACCCGTTCTCGAAGGACGCAACCTCACGTTGTTTTTATCCCCCATCAAGCAGTAATGCTGCTCGGGTAACAAATATTTTGAAAGGAAGAATCCCAAAATGGCAAAAATCAAGACTCATAAGGCTACAGCCAAAAGATTTTCTATCACCAAGACCGGTAAGGTAAAAATGAATTCCTCGAACCGCCGCCACAAGCTCGGTATCAAGACCCCTAAGCGCAAGAGACAGCTTCGTCGCAACGCTTACCTCAGCGCATCCTTCGAGGCAACCGTTAAGTCCCTCATCCCCAACAAATAATTCAAGGCATCAAGGAGGAATAAGAAAATGGCAAGAGTTAAGGGCGCGATGATGACGCGCAAGAGAAGAAATAAAGTTCTTAAGCTCGCAAAGGGCTACTGGGGCGCAAAGAGCAAGCACTTCAAGATGGCTAAGCAGGCCGTCATGAAGAGCGGCAACTACGCTTTCGCAGGCCGTAAGATGAAGAAGAGAGATTTCCGTTCTCTCTGGATCACCAGAATCTCTGCTCAGGCAAAGGTTAACGGTCTCAACTACTCCAAGTTTATGTGCGGTCTCAAGAGAAGCGGCATCAACCTCAACCGCAAGATGCTCGCTGAGCTCGCAGTAAGCGACAAGGAAGCTTTCGCAGCTCTCTGCGAAACCGCAAAGAGCGCACTTTAATGTGACGCCCGCCACGGCTTCCACAGACAGTTCATACGATAAACAAAAAAACCAAAGCATCCATGCTTTGGTTTTTGCGTTCTATACGCTACTTTCAGCGTATAGAGCATGAGAAAAGGAGCGATCATGGAACTTATCACCAGCAAATCCAACGGCGCCGTCGTCGCGGCGGCAAAGCTCTCGGATAAAAAGCACAGAGAGCGTACGCGCACGTTTGCCTTTGAGGGCATCAAGCTTTTCCGTGAGGCGAGAGCGGCGGGCGCGGAGCTTGTCTCCGTGTTTGCAACGGAGAGCGCCTATGAGAAATACCGTGAGGAGCTTGACGGTGCGGGGGACGTACTCCATATCGTCAGCGATGCGGTCTACGGCAAGCTCTCCTTTGAGAGCGCACCGCAGGGCGTGTTTTGCGTCTGTGCGTATTTTACGCCCAAGGCAAGAGAGGAGCATGGCTTTGTGCTCTTACTGGACGGCGTTGCCGATCCCGGTAACTTCGGTGCGGTCATGCGCTCGGCAGATGCCTTCGGCGTAGATAAGATCTACACGGGCGCGGGCTGTGCCGACCGCTACAATCCCAAGACCGTGCGTGCCTGCATGGGCTCGCTTTTTCGCGTGGCGCTTTGCCATACGGAGAGCCTCGCCGACGAGATCGCACGCTTACGGGCAGAGGGCTTCCGCATTTACGCGACCGCGCTGGATACCGACTCTTACGATATCCGCGACGTGGATATGGTAGGGAAGATCGGCTTCGTGATCGGTAACGAGGGCCACGGCGTTTCCCGTGAGACGCTCGACGCCTGCACGGGCTCGGTCATCATCCCGATGCGTGAGGGCCCCGAGTCGCTCAACGCCGCCGTCGCCTCGGGCGTCGTCATGTGGGAAGCGGCGCGCGTACGTCTGAAATGAGGCGCGCGATGGAATCGTTGATTTATTGGATATGGCTCGCACTGCGTTGCGGTGCGGGCAGCGAGAGCGGGACGCTTCTGCTCTCGCTTTTCGGCTCTCCGCGGGCGGTGCACGAGACGGATGCGAGGACGCTCGGCGCGATCGGTGGGATCGACGACAGGCTCTTTCACGCGCTTTGCGATAAGTCGCTGGAGCGGGAGCGCATGATCGTCGCTTATTGCGAAAAAATGAAGATCGGTATCCTGACGCCCGACAGCGATGCCTACCCCTCGCGGCTTCGCGCCATCCACGCAAAGCCGCTGGTTTTGTATTATCTCGGTGCGCTCCCCGATTTCGGTCGTCGACTCTCGATCGCCTGCGTCGGCACGCGGACCTGCAGTCACGGCGGACGCGACAACGCCTTTCTCCTCGGCTACGACCTTGCCGCTTGCGGCGCGGTGGTGGTGTCGGGGCTGGCGCGCGGCATTGATACCGCGGCACACGCGGGTGCGCTCGCCGCAGGAGGGCATACCGTCGCGGTGCTCGGCTGTGGGCTTGACCACGTGTATCCGCCCGAGAACCGACCGCTGATGCGCGATATTGCAAGGCGCGGGACGCTGGTGACGGAGTTTGCGCCCGGAACGGCGCCGAACGCCAGAAACTTTCCGATCCGTAATCGCATTATCTCGGGGCTCTCACAGGCGACCGCCGTTGTGGAGGCGGATCTGAGAAGCGGCTCGCTGATCACGGCAAGATGCGCTCTGCGTCAGGGGCGCGACCTGTTTGCGTACCCCGGGGGCGCGGCGGACCGCCTCTCTGCGGGGACGAATTCGCTGATCCGAAACGGCGCGACGCTCACGACCTCCGCATACGATATTTTACGTGAATATGAGCTTACGTATCCGCATACGATATTTACGGAGCGGCTGGGGGGGTGCGAGGAGCACCGCACGCGCGCGCTTGCGGCGTTTTCGCACGCGGCGCCTCTCCCGCCGCCGCCCAAGATGGCGGAGAGCACCGTGACACGTGAGCGCACCAAGGCGCCAAAGGCGAAAACGGTACAAAAGCCCCCCCGAAAAGAAGAGACGCCCCACGCGGCGCCCGGATGGAAGCCTGACGGTCTATCCGAGCCGGAGCGCGAGGTGCTCGCTTTGCTTGACCGCCCGATGTCCTGTGAGGAGCTCGCCGTGCTTTATGCAAGAAAAACGGGCAAGAGGGCAGACGTTGCGACGCTGCTCGGTACGCTTACGATGTTAGAGATGGGCGGCTTTGCCGAGGCACTCCCCGGCGGCGTCTACCGCGCCCGCAATGAAGGCAGTGGCCGCAGTTTGTAAATTAATGCTTGACAAATCGTTCGGTTTGGATATATAATAGTATTTACTGTGAATTTGTAATGTGAAGATAAAGGAGTGCGTTTTTGGATATGCCGGAAAGTAAGAAACATATCAATCTGGTTATTTTGGAGTCCCCCGGTAAGGTTGCCACGGTCAACTCGTACCTTGGCAGCGGCTACAAGGTCATCTCTTGCAAGGGTCACGTCAGAGACCTCCCGAAGAGCCGTCTCGGCGTGGATACCGAGAATGATTTTAAGGTAAAATATATCAATATTCAGGGCAAAAGCGCTCTGATCACGGAGCTGAAAAAGGAGGCGAAGAGCGCGGACAAGGTCTATATCGCAACGGACCCTGACCGTGAGGGTGAGGCGATCGCGTGGCATCTGGCGACGGTGCTCGGCATCGAGCCCGAGCAGGCCCTGCGCGTAGCCTTCAACGAGATCACCAAAAAGACCGTGCAGAGCGGCATCGACGCGCCCCATCCGATCGACATGAATCTGGTCAACTCTCAGCAGGCGCGCAGAATCCTCGACCGCATCGTCGGCTATAAGATCAGCCCCTATCTCTGGAAGACCGTCAAGAGCGGTCTCTCCGCAGGTCGCGTACAGTCTGTGGCAACGCGCATCATCGTGGAGAGAGATGCGGAGATCGAGAAGTTCGTCCCCAAGGAGTTCTGGACCATCGAGGCTATTCTTGGTCTTGGCAAAAATCAGAAGATCAAGGCAAAGTTTTTCGGTGACGAAAACGGCAAGATCGAGCTGGATTGCGGTGAGGAGGCTCAGAAGATCGTGGATGCCTGCCGCGACAGCGAATTCAGCGTAAAAAATCTCAAGATCTCCAAAAAGAGCAAGAGCCCCGAGCCTCCGTTTGAGACCTCCAGCCTCCAGCAGGTGGCGTCCCGTCGCTTCGGCTTCCACTCCAAGAGAACGATGAAGGTCGCACAGGAGCTGTACGAGGGCGTGGACCTCGGTGCGGCAAACGGCGGTGTACACGGTCTGATCACCTATATGAGAACGGACTCGCTCCGTATCTCCGACGAGGCGGCGGCCGCGGCAGAGGCGCTGATCCGTGCGAAGTACGGCGATGCGTACTACCCGAGCAAGCGCAAGGTCTATAAGTCCAAGGCGGCGGCACAGGACGCGCACGAGGCGATCCGCCCCGCGAGCATGGACTTTACCCCCGAGGATATCCGTCCCTTCCTCTCCTCGGATCAGTACCGTCTTTATAAGCTGATCTGGGATCGCTTCGTTGCGAGCCAGATGAAAAATGCGGAGTACGACGCCGTCGAGGTGGACTTCATCTCCGCAGGCTATATCTATAAGCTCAGCGAGAGCGTGCTCTCCTTCAAGGGCTATAAGCTCGCCTACTCCGATGACGACGAGGTGTTTGATAAGACCTCCAAGCTCAGAGGGCTCAAGGAGGGTGACGTGCTCGGCATCGGCGAGATCCTCGCCACGCAGAACTTCACCGAGCCGCCCGCACATTATGATGAGGCATCGCTCATCAAGTTTATGAAGGAGAAGGGCGTTGGCCGTCCGAGTACCTACGCGCCTACCATCACGACCATTCTGGAGCGCGGCTATATCGAGCGAGACAAAAAGCTTCTGAAGGCAACGCCCCTCGGCGTTGCGACCGTTGAGCTGATGAAAAAGAATTTCCCGAAGATCGTCGATTATAAGTTTACCGCCAATATGGAGGACGACCTCGACGAGATCGCGCGCGGCAACGATACGCTGGAGCACGTTCTCGGCGCATTCTACGGCGATTTTGAAAAGACGCTGGCAAAGGCGCAGGAGAAGATCGGCGAGAATAAGGTCGAGCTTCCCGTCGAGGAGTCCGATATCATCTGCGAGAAGTGCGGTAAGCGCATGATCATCAAGAGCGGACGCTTCGGCAAGTTTGCCGCCTGCCCCGGCTACCCCGAGTGTAAGAATACGAAGCCGCTCGACGCGTCGGGCAAGTCCAAAAAGGAGAAGGAGGAGCCCGAGAAGACCGATCTGAAGTGTGAGCTCTGCGGCGGTGATATCGTGATCCGCAAGAGCCGCTACGGTAAGTTCTACGCGTGCAGTAACTTCCCCAAGTGTAAGTATACCAAGCCCATCCGCGAGGAGATCGGCGTGGCGTGCCCCAAGTGCGGTGCTCCCGTCGTCAAGGGCTTCGGTAAGAATCACACCGTATTCTATAGCTGCTCCTCGTATCCCACCTGTGATTTCTCAAGCTGGGATCTGCCGACGGATAAGACCTGTCCCACCTGCGGCGGTATGCTCGCCGTCAAGAAGGGCAAGAGCGTGCTCGTTTGCATGAATAAGGAGTGCTCCTATAAAGAGAACCTCCCCGAGGAGAAGCCCGAGGCATAAGCCCCCCGACCGAAACCGTAAGCCCCCGACAGAGACACCGATCTGTCGGGGGCGTTTTGTCACAAAGGCGTGCTTTGGTGAAGACAGCCCGATCTATGGCTGAATATACGTGAAAGCGAAAGGCCGATCGGCTCCCTCTGACGAGGGATACCGAGAACCCCAAACCGCGCACGGCGGCTTGGGGACCCCGTGCTGTCACCAAAGGTGACTGAGGGAGGGAACTGCGAAAGCGTAACGAAATGATATTGCCTTTCTGCCCCTTCTACGGATCGAACGCCGTTGCGTTCGTTTTTTCTTTTGCTTCTTTTCTTTGAAACCAAAGAAAAGAAGGCGTCCCCAAGCAAAAACTTCTCGCATACACTTGCGTTTCGGGCAAAAAAGTGATATAATTATTTTAATATTGTACCGAAAAGGATGTGAAATGATGATTCTCGCCATGGATATCGGGAATACCAATATCGTGATCGGCGGCTTTGAGCGGGATCGGCTGGTCTTTCGCACAAGTCTCTCTGCGGACATCAACCGCACGGAGGATGAGTATGCGACGCTATTGCTTGGCGTGCTGTCGCTCTACGGCGTCGAGCGGGATCGGATCCGCGGCGCGATCATTGCGTCCGTTGTGCCTCCGTTAAATACCGTGGTCAGAAAGGCCGTCGCGTTTCTCTGCGGGATCGAGGCGCTGATTGTAGGGCCGGGCATCCGTACGGGCATCAATATCCATTGCGATATTCCGTCCTCCGTCGGTGCGGATATCATCTGCGCGTGCGTCGCGGCGCATACGCTTTACGGCAGTCCGTCGCTTGTGATCGATATGGGTACGGCGACAAAGATGATGGTTATGAGCCGAAACGGTGCGTTTGTCGGCGTCTCGATCATCCCCGGCGTGCAGACGGGTCTGGATGCGCTGGTCGAGAAGACCGCACAGCTCCCCAAGGTCAGCTTGGAGGCGCCGCGCTCCGTGATCGGCAAAAATACTGCCGACTGTATGAAATCGGGCGTGGTTTTCGGCAACGCCAGCCTTGTGGACGGCATGATCGACCGTATCCGCGAGGAGCTCGGTGAGGAGATCCCCGTTTACGCGACGGGTGGCTTTGCCCCCATGGTCATCGGGTATTGCCGACACCGTATCCGCGTGGATGAGCACCTCGTTTTAAAGGGCTTATATATCATCTATAAAAAGAATAACGAAAAGTGATCTTTTTCCCCGTATATTGCTCCTCTTGGGAGATAATATAAAAATAAAATTTGCGTTGTACCGCCATCGGCGGACGACAGCACAGGAGGATTTTTATCATGAAATTCAAAAACCAAACCAAAAGAATGTCGACCGAGACCTTAGCGCTCGGAGCGATCCTGACCGCGCTGGTCGTGGTCCTGCAGTTCATCGCGGCGGCTCTGGTCCGTCTCGGCCTTTTCTCCGTCTCTCTGGTTTTGATCCCGATCGTCATCGGTGCGGCAACCTGCGGTGCCGGTATGGGCGCGTGGCTCGGCTTCATTTTCGGCGTGACGGTTCTGCTCAGCGGTGACGCCGCGGCCTTTCTTACCGTTGACGTGCTCGGCACGGTTCTCGTCGTGCTCCTGAAGGGTACGCTGGCAGGCCTTGTGGCAGGTCTTGTGTATAAGCTTTTGGAGAAGCTCAACCGCGTTGTGGCGGTCATTGCCTCTGCCGTCGTTTGTCCCCTCGTCAATACGGGCATTTTCCTTCTCGGCGGCTGGATCTTCTTCCTCGATACGCTTACGGAGTGGGGCAAGAGCTTTGGCTACGATAACGTCGTCGCCTATATGTTCTTCGGTCTCGTCGGCTTCAATTTCCTGTTTGAGCTTGGTCTCAACGTCGTTCTCGGCCCCGTGATCGTCAGACTCCTGAATTACAAAAAGAGAAAGTAAGAAACCGATTACATATTACCAAAAAAGGACCGCTGAAGGGGTGCCTTCCATAAAGCAGGTTTTACCTACCGATAGAAAATCATCCTCGTAGTATCTTGTAACATTTAAAACTTCACTTTTGCAGATACCTCCTCTGTGCTGTCATCCTCGAACGAAACACAGGGAGTGCACGGCGCAATGTGATTGATAACAAAAGCGAAGGTTGCTGTTAGGCTCCCTCTGGGAGGGAGCTCCCGACGGAGGTCGGGTGAGGGAGAGCGCGTGCATGATATCTTACGGGCTGAATATTATATTGGGAAACCGTGCCTATCGTATATACGCATCTCATAAATTCAGCCGTTACCTTTATTGCACGCAGGCTCCTTCCAC
>JAFTIJ010000092.1 GCA_017456965.1 Clostridia bacterium | reverse complement strand
CGTGGTGCGGAAAGCTGCGATAGGCGAGCATCTTCCTGCGGGCGTTGCCCGCTTTTTTACGAGTATGCGCTTTTTGAGAAAATGGGTATATCTTGTTGACAAAACAAGTGATTGGTGATATAATGAAAAATAAAACAATATTGGAAAACAATCGTTGGATGTTATGACTCCCGTGACGGCGTTTTCTCTCGTTTTCCTGCGTGTTTTGCGGACGGCTTCCGTTTTCGATTGCTTCGAGCGGGATCGGGCCGCATTTCTTCGTTTATTAACTTGCAATATGGAATAAGAAGGGATAATCGTTTGAAAAATTACACTTTATTATTTATAGAATCTCAGCTTCTTTGTATCACGTTTTTGATGACCTTGTTCGTCTTTAACCTGAAATATTGGAAGCCGAAGGTGTGGAACGCCTTATCGGCGCTCTATCTTGTGACCATCCTGCAGGCCTTCTGGGATATCGTGTGGGCTCTGGTGGACGGACGTCCGAAGCTGATCTGGCTTGGGCACATTGCCGATATCGTTCATATCGGATGTATCGGCTTCGCGGGCTTTCTGTGGTTCTGCTACTGTACCCGCGGCGATGCGTTCCGCATCCGCAAGGACCGAAAGGCGTATTTCCTTTATATGATCCCGCTTCTGATCGTGACGGTGCTGATCCTCTCCTCACCCTTTACGGGATGGGCATATTATATTGATGAGTTTGGTGTCTATCACAGAGGGCCTTTGTTCTATTTACACTGTATCGTCGGACTTGCCTACATGGTTGCGGCATCCGTGCTGTCCTTGCTCTGCGCAAAGCGCGCGGAGTATGAGAGAGACCGTCGCGGTTTCATTGCGCTTGCGTCCTTCTCTTTGCCGCCCGTCGTGCTCAATATTTTGCAGTACTCACTCCCGCGTGGCGGTCTTGTGGTCGCACCCTATGCGATCCTGCTTTCTCTTTTGATCCTTTTTGTGAACGATCAACACCAGAAGATCCTCGTCGATAACCTGACGGGCTTACCGAACCGCTACGGTCTGGACGTGTCTTTGCACGAGCGTTTGCTCCAATCCAAAAAGGACGGCAAGGATAAGTTCAGCGTGATCCTCGGTGACTTGGATAATTTCAAGCAGGTCAACGACACGTGGGGTCACCCCGAGGGTGACCGTGCATTGTGTCTGACCGCCGCTGTTCTTCAAAAGGTGGCCAATCAGTACGGTGCCACGGCGTACCGTATGGGCGGTGACGAGTTTATCATCATCACGGATAACGGCACGCCCGAAACGGCTGAGCTGATATACGGCAAGATAGAGGAGCTTTTGAAGGGTGTACGGTTCCGCGATGATTTCGTCCTCGCCATGAGCATGGGCATCGTCGCTTACGACGGTATCATGTCGGCTTCAGACCTTCTGAACGCCGTGGACAGAAAGCTCTACGACAAAAAACGTAAAAAGGGATTTTCGCAGATATAACGATAAAACAAATACATATTTGGCAAACCTGCCGAAAGGCAGCGACGCAAAGCTATGGTGTCTAACCGGGTGGCTTCTCACCCATATGATCGACCGGCCGCGACTTGAGCCCCCGCTATTAATATCGGGGTTCCATTGCCGCGGCTTTTATTTTACGAATTTTTAAAAAAACATTACATTCAGGAGTTTTTTATGAAGCAAAACGAAGAGGAAAACAACACAATGGAGACACAAACGACAGCAGATTCCGGATCGAGGATCGACGCATACCGCGACGTGATCGAGATCATGAGTCAGAGCACGGACGATTTTCTTTTCATTATGGATATCAAGTGTGATGAGATCTGGTTTTTCGGTCAGATTGAAAAGGAGTATCGCTTTGCGGACGGCGACGGCAAGTCGAAGAGCAATACCATCGCATAGATGCTCTCCGTCGTGCATCCCGCGGACAGAAAATCGCTGACGGAGGCGCTGGAGGCTGTTACCACGGGTAAGGAGCGTATGCTCAACGGCAATTGCCGCTGGATCAATATCAAGGGCGACGTGGTCTGGGTGAACTATCGCGGCAAGGTGCTCTGCGATAATCTGGGTAAACCGTCGCTGATGATCGGTCGTGTTTCCGAGGAGGCACTTCGCCACCTGTTTAACCCGCTGACGGGCCTCTGGAATAAGCCGAAAATGCGTGAGGACTTAAAGGTGCTGCTGGAAAAGCAGGTCGGGTATCTGATGCTCTTTGACATCGACGGTCTTGCGGCGATCAATCTGCGCCACGGGCGCGCCTACGGCGACACTTTGCTGAAGGCGGTCGCGGAGCTTCTGGACACTCACGATCTGATCACGGCGGCATATCATATCGATCACAACAACTTCGCCGCGGTGATCAACGCGGATACCACGGAGGACGTGGAGGCTGTCTTCGTCTCCTTGCAACGTGAAATGTACGACAAATGTACCTTTACGGCGTGCGCCGTGCCGATCAACCGCGATTTCTTTCATGACGTCAGCAGTCTCCTGGACTCCATCAATCTGACGCTGAAAAAGGCGAAGCAGAATAAGCGCGGCCATCTGGCGTTTTTCTCCGTTGACGAGATCGGGCAAAGGATCCGCTCGCTGGCGCTTTTGGAGGAGTTTCAGGCGTCCGTGCAGAATGGCTGTGAGGGCTTTGAGGTCTTTTATCAGCCACAGGTCAAGACGGGCAACTACGACCTCTATGCGGTGGAGGCGCTGTTACGATATCAATCTCCCGTGAGGGGTAGGGTATTTCCCGACGAATTTATCCCGATCCTTGAGAGCTCCCGTCTGATCGATACGGTAGGGCTCTGGGTTTTGGAGCAGTCGCTTTTGCAGTGCAAGGCGTGGCGCGATCACATTCCCGACCTCCACGTCAGCGTGAATTTCTCCATCGTGCAGTTTGAGGATATCTTCATTACCGAGAAGATCATGGGGATCCTGAACGCGACGGGTATGCCCGGCGAAGCGCTGACCATCGAGATCACGGAGTCTCTCCAGCTTCAGGAGAGCCCGCAGTTCTCTGCCTGCGTCAAGAGCCTGAAGGCACTCGGCGTTTCCTTCTCCATCGACGATTTCGGAACGGGCTACTCCAACCTTGGCTATCTCAAGCAAATGAACGTGGACGAGATCAAGATCGACCGAATCTTTGTAAGCGGCATCGAGAAGAATACCTACAATCACCGATTGATCGAAAATATATTGGAGTTTGCCAAGATGAGCGCGATCCGCGTTTGCTGTGAGGGCATAGAGAGCATTCGTGAGCTGGCGATCCTGGAGGGGCTGAACCCTGATCTTCTGCAGGGCTATCTCTTTGCCAAGCCCGCAAGCGCCGCAGATATTGAGAGGACCTTTATCGACTGCGGTACGGCAGAGTACGAGCAGCATATGGAGTTTATCCACAAGATCTATCACGTCAAGGAGAAGATGGGCGTCATTCATTTTGATCCCAAGGATATCCTGCGGGAGACCGACGTCGGTCTCTGGATCATTCGCATCAACGAGGCAGACAGATATTTTGAGATGCACGCCGACGAGACCATGGAGCGTATCATGGCGGTCGAGCGCAAGGTCACGCCTCAGGAGTGCTTTGTGCATTGGCAAAGCCGCATTTGCGAGAGTCACGTCGATTACGTACACAAAAATCTTATGCACATGATGAACGTGAACAAGGTCGTTCAACTGGAGTACCCCTGGATGCACCCGATCCTCGGGCGCGTGATGGTCCGCAGTAACGGCAAGCGCGTGAAGGACTCCGACGGCATGATCGTGCTGGAGGGCTATCAGAAGATCGTCAGCAATATGGAGGTCGTCTGAGCGGGCAAGCGCTGCGTTCAATCAAAGCGGGCTGTGCGCGCTGCCCCGGCTCGCCTATCTTAGCATTCCGTGCAGAGGAGCACGGTCAAACGGCGAGATCGGTTTTGCGTAATTTCCTTTTGACGGAATACAAGTGAAAGCGAAACGCCGGTCGGCTCCCTCTGACGAGGGATACCGAGAACCCCAAACCGCGCACGGCGGCTTGGGGACCCCGTGCTGTCACCAAAGGTGACTGAGGGAGAGAATGACAAAAGCTTCACGAAATGACATCGCCCTTTGGGAGAGGGTAAATTGAGCGCAAAATACCCTCTCCGTCAACTCCGTTGCCACCTCTCCCGGAGGGAGAGGCTTTAAAAAATCCTGAATTTTATTTGGATTTTATCGACAAAATGCGCGGTAGCCGTATCGGCTACCGCGATTTTTGCACTACGGCAATTTTTGCTTGCATTTTTCTGTGAAATAGGGTACACTATAGATAGATACCGACAGACGGGATCTCCGTATTATGAAAGGAGCTTTTTATGAAGATCACGCACGATTTCCACGTACATACGACCTTATCTCTTTGTGCCAACGAAACGGCGACGGTGGACAATTATCTCGCGATCGCCAAAAGGCTGGGCTTGAAAAAGATGGGCTTCAGCGATCACTTCGGCAAGCCCGATATTTCGGGCGCCAGGGGCTTTTACCGCGCGCATCCGCTGGAGCACAATCTCTCCTTGAAACCAATCGTAAGAGAGCGCTCCACGCCCGAGCTGCAGTTGTATTTCGGCTGTGAGACCGAGTATTTCCCGCTTCACCGCGACGTTGCGATCACGGAGGCGGAGGCAGAGCAGTTTGACTTTATCACCGTGCCGAATTCCCACACCCATATGATCATGCCGAAGGACTATATCGGCAATTATCAGAAGCACGTTGACTTCATGATCCAAGCGTATGAGGATACGCTTAACAGTCCCGTGAGCCGTTACATCACGGCGATGGCGCATCCGTTTGATGCCGTGTGCTGTCCCTATGATTATAAGATCCTGATCCGTATGATCTCCGACGATCAGTTCAAGCGTCTGTTTGACAAGACCGCCGAGAAGGGAATTGCCGTCGAGATCAATACCTCCTATACCAAGGGCATGACCCCGCAGGAGATCGCGGACGACGTCCATATTCCCATGTTCCTCCTTGCGAAGGAATGCGGGTGTAAGTTCATTTTCGGCAGTGACGCGCACGACGATCAGCACCACGCGTGCTTTGCCAATGCCGATCTGATCGCAGATCTTCTGTCGCTACACGAGGAGGATCTTGCCGAGATCTGCAGATAACGCGGGCTGTCAGGGCAGGCTCACGGTCTCGCCACAGGAGAGAAAATGCAGACGGCGCATGGTTTCCTTCATGAAGCGATACTGCGCGTCTCCCGTGCAATGGCAGGTGTAAAACGCCGTATGCAGGGTATCCAGATAGTCGGCGTAGGAGCGCAGGGTATCGTCGGTCCCGAGCTTTGAGAAGTGAAAGCCGCCAACGAGCACGTCGGGCTGAAAATGCGTCGCGATATTCAGAACGCCGCGATGCGCGCACCCGCTGAAAAGGACGCGCCGCCCGTGCTCCTCAATCAACAGATATTGCTCGTGAATAAACAGGTCGGGGATATATGCGTCTCCGACCTTTTCCGTCAGACCGAGGTTTTTCGGGGGGAACGGGCACGGCATACCGTGGCAGGAGAAGAGCGTGATGCCCTCGGCAAGGGTCATCGTGCCGTCCGTGAGCGTCAGGCGTGGGTGTGTGCGCAAGGCTTGTGTCAGCCCGATGTATTTCCCCGAGGCGTTATAATAGTCACCGAAGGCGTGGCGGCTCACGTAGACGGGTGCGCGGTCGTTTACGGCAAGGAAGGCGGGAAGTCCGTCTCCGTGGTCGTAGTGCCCGTGGGAGAGCACGGCGATATCGACCGTCGACAGGTCGATGCCGAGCCGCGCGGCATTTGCGAGAAACCCATCGCTTTGCCCCATATCAAAGAGGACGCGGAGCGAATCGGTTTCAATATATAAAGAGAGTCCGTGCTCGACGAGCATATCCTTACGCGAGGTGGTGTTTTCCATTAAGGCTGTGATTCTCATAAACGGAGTCCTTTCTTTTGAGAAATGATATCACAATTATAGCATATCAGGGGCGGCAAAATCAAGTACAGGATAAATTCTGCGGTAAAAACGGAGAGCGCCTTGATATTTGGACGATTTTGTGATATGATAGGAGTATCAACAGGAATGGAGAAAAAACAAGTGGCACACGCAATACAAGAAAAAGACAATCGACAGTATGAGAAAATGACGGAGACGCCGATCCCGAGGCTGATCATTTCACTCGGTATCCCGACCACGATCAGTATGCTGATCACCAATATCTACAATATGGCAGACTCGTATTTCGTCAGTCAGATCTCGCTTGCCGCAGGCGGCGCACCGAGCGTCGTTTTTGGTCTGATGTCGATCCTACAGGCGTTCGGCTTTATGTTCGGGCATGGCTCGGGCAGTAACATCAGCCGTATGCTCGGCGGACGGCAGACAGAGCGGGCGAGCAAATATGCCTCGACGGGCTTTCTCTGGGCATTGGTGTGCGGACTTCTGATCTCGACCTTCGGGCTCATCTTTCTGGAGCCGTTGATGCTTTTGCTTGGCAGTACGGATACGATCCTACCCTACGCGATGGACTACGCCTTTTTTATTCTGCTTGCCGCGCCTGCGATGACGACGAGCTGTGTGCTGAATAATATTTTGCGCTACGAGGGCAAGGCGGCGCTTGCGATGATCGGTCTGACGACGGGAGGACTCCTCAATATCGTGCTTGACCCCATTCTGATCTTCGGCTGTGATATGGGCATTGGCGGTGCGGGGCTTGCGACGGCGATCTCGCAGTATATTTCCTTCTCAATTCTTTTCTCGATCTTTTTGATGCGAAAGACGCAGAGCCGTATTTCCGTCCGTTATCTTACCCGCGAGCTTCGGATTCCGATGGATATTATCACAACGGGGCTCCCGAGCTTGGCGCGACAGGGGCTCAACAGCGTTTCCACCATGATTCTGAATATTCAGGCGAAGCCGTTCGGTGACGCCGCGATTGCCGCGATGGGCTACGTCGGCAGAACGTCGGGCTTGATCTTCAGCGTCGGTCTCGGTATCGGTCAGGGCTTCCAGCCTGTGGCGGGCTTCAACTACGGCGCAAAAAAATATTCCCGTGTGAAAAAGGGAACGTGGTTCACGCTTGTCTTCGGCGCGGCGTTTATGGGCTCGATCGCCGTTGTCTGCGGTGTGCTTGCCCCCGAGATCATTGAGATCTTCCGCAAGGAGGCAGAGGTCGTCTCGATCGGCAGCGAGGCACTTCGCATCCAGTGTGCTTTTCTGATGTTTCTTCCCATTTCGGTCGTGGCGACCATGCTCTTCCAGAGTATTGGCAAGAGTGTGCGGGCACTCGTGCTCTCATGCCTGCAAAGCGGTCTTTTCTTCATTCCGCTTTGTCTGATCCTGCCTTATTTCCTTGAGATGCGCGGAATCGAGCTTGCACAGCCGATCGCGTATTTCCTCGCGGCTTGCGTGTCGCTCCCGTCCTTGCTTGTATTTCTTCGCCATTTGCCAAAGGATGGCGAAGCGGAGAAATGAGCGGGCAGTGCCCGCATCCTTGTGCTCGCCTATCGTAGCTTTCCGCGCCATGGGGTGCGGCAAAACGGCGAGGTCCATTCTGGGCAATTACCTATAGGTAAAAAAGCGGGCAGTGCCCGCATCCTCGTGCTCGCCTATCGTAGCTTTCCGCGCCATGGAGTGCGGCAAAACGGCGAGATCTGTTTCGCGCAATTTCCTATAGGTAAAAAAGCGGGCAGTGCCCGCATCCTCGTGCTCGCCTATCAAAGCCTTATGCGCAGACAAGCACGGCAAAACGGCGAGGTCTGTTTCGCACAATTTCCCATAAGTTAAAAACTGAAAAATGAAAGGAATCGGATATGATGCATATTTACGATACGGTAATCATCGGCGGCGGTCCTGCGGGCTATGCGGCGGCGCTTTACGCGGCACGCGCGGGGCTTGACACCGTCGTTCTGGAAAAAATGTCGGTTGGCGGTCAGGTCGCCCTTACGGATATCATTGATAACTATCCCGGCTTTGAGGAGGGCGTGGACGGCTTCACCCT
>JAFTIJ010000091.1 GCA_017456965.1 Clostridia bacterium | reverse complement strand
GTAGAACTCTGTCTCCTCCTCGTCGCTTGCGTAAACGTCAACGATGTAGATCTCGTCAGAGTAGTATACCGTTCCCTTTTCCATGTCCTTATACGAGACCGTATTGAAATCGACAGCGGAAAAGGGCATGGTGAGGATCATGGCAATGCCGAAGACCGCGAGCATCACACCTACGATGATGCGGGAGAGCCACGTCTTCTTTTTCAGAGCTTCCCGCTCGGGAAACAGAGAGGCGGCAGTCTGCGTCGTCTGCGGCGCTGCTTCCGCTTGATTATCCTCAGCCAGATTGCCTTCAAGCGTATTGTTTTCAAGCTGATTGTTGTCCATTTGATTATTATCCATGGTTGATTCTCCTTATAATAATGAAATAAGCTTGCAAAACGGCGTGCACAGTTAGCGGTAAATTGAAATTCAATTTACGCCGTTTTAAACAAAGTGCAGACCGAAGGATCACGTTTTCTTTTTGTGTAACGTAAGGAAGGAGAGCTTGGTTTCTGACACGACCACCGCGACGAACATCAGCACGAAGCCCACGCCCCTCTGGAGCGAGAAGCCCTCCTCTGCCCCAAGCAAGAGCGAGAAGAGCGCACCGAATACCGCCTCGAAGGTCAGAATGATCGCCGCACCCGTCGGATGCGCATACTTCTGACCAAAGTTCTGCAAGCCGAGTGCCGCGCCCGTACACATCGCGGAGAGATACAGGATCTGCCACGTGATGCTCATCACGTCCCCCGCCTCCGCCTTGATCGGCGCCAGCCCGAGGGGCGAGAGCACGGCGTAGGTCAGCCACGAGAGCACCGCCGCCACCGCAAACTGCAGGATGGTAATGAGCATTGGGTCCTTATCCTTTGCCGTCATGGTGATGGCAACGATATGCGCCGCGTAGAAAAAGCCGCAGATCAGCGTCAGCACGTCGCCCGTCGCCACGGTAAAGAGCGCGTCCCCCGTGAGATCCACGGAGATGAAAAAGATCCCCGCAAGGCAAATGATCGCCGCCGCCATATGATAGCGGTCGGGGCGTCTCCTTGCGATCAGCCAGAAAAGAAACGGCGTGATCACACAGTAGGAGGCGGTCAGGAAGGCATTTTTTCCGGGTGTCGTGCCGATCAGCCCGTAGGTCTGCACGGTATACGCCACGTACAGACAAAAGCCGATCAAAAGCCCCGGCAGAAGATAACTGCGGTCGAGCTTTTTCAGCCGTCGGCAGAAGATCGCCGAGAGCAAAAGACAGCCCAGTGTAAAGCGGAGCGCAAGCAATAAGCTCGGCGGCAGCTTTTCGGAGACGTCCTTCATCAGCACAAACGAGGTGCCCCAGATAAACGCCGCCAAAAAGAGCGCCGCCTGCGCGATCCGCCCGATATTGATTTCGCGTTTCATATTATTTTAAGAAGCCGCTGATGATCTGCTCCTCCGCCTCCTTCTCATCGAGGCCGAGGGTCATGAGCTTGGCAAGCTGCTCACCCGCGATCTTACCGATCGCGGCCTCGTGGATGAGGCTGGCGTCCAGATGGTTGGCAACGATCTCAGGGATCGCGCTGACCGTAGCGTGGTCCATAATGATCGCGTCACACTCCGTATGACCGTGGCACTTGGCGTTGCCGAGGATATTGGAGCGGAAGACCTGACGGGAGGTGTCCTTTGCGACGGAGCGGGAGACGACGTTTGCATGGGAGTTTTCACCGCAGAGATCGACGGTGAAGTCCGTCTCCGCAAACTGCTCGCCGTGGGTCATGATCTTTTCCTTGACGATCAGCGTCGCGTCGGAGGCAACCTTGGCGCGTGTCACGCGGGAGGTGGAGTCGATGCCCTTGATCTGCGTGGTCTCCATTTCAAGATAAGAGCCCTCACCAAGCTCCACGACGGTGGTCGGGTTCATGACCGCGCCGCCCGTGCCGTCGCCGCTTCCGTAGTGCTTCTCCACGTAGCGCACACGTGCGTTTTTATCGAGGAAGAAGCTGTGGATACCGTCGTGCGCCGACTTCTGATCACCGCAGTTGTGGATACCGCAGCCCGCGATGATCGTCACGTCCGCGCCCTCACCGATATGAAAGTCGTTGTAAACGACCTCGGTAAGACCGCTCTCGCTGATGATCACGGGGATGTGAACGCTTTCGTTTTTCGTAAAGGGCTTGATATAGATATCGATACCCTTGCCGTCCGCCTTGGTCACGATGTCGATATTGGCAGTCGTCGCGCGTGCGGCGGAGGCGCCGTTGGTGCGGATATTGTACGCGCCGACGGGCAGACTGTCAAGATCCGCAACCTCGCGGAGCAGATTTTTCTGAATTTCATCAATCATGGTCTACATCCTCCTCTCAGACGATCTTTTCCGAGAGCGTGCTGCACGCAAAGCTGCCGCTCGCGCTCATCAGCTCGGGGAGGATCTCGTCCTTGGTACCGATCTTCTTCAGCTCGCCGCCCGCGATCACGACGATCTTGTCAGCGATGTTGAGGATCCTCTCCTGATGGGAAATGATCAGGATCGAACCGCCCTTTTTCTCATACATATTCTCAAATACCTTGATCAGGTTATTGAAGCTCCAGAGGTCGATACCCGCCTCGGGCTCGTCAAAGACAGAGAGCTTCGTGCCTCTGGCGAGGACCGTTGCGATCTCGATACGCTTGAGCTCGCCGCCCGAGAGCGAGGCGTTGACCTCTCTCTTGATATAGTCTCTGGCGCAGAGACCGACCTCGGAGAGATACTCGCACGCCTCGGTGATGCTGAGCCTTCTGCCTGCGGCAATGGTGATGAGGTCCTGCACCGTGATACCCTTGAAGCGGACGGGCTGCTGGAAGGCAAAGCTGACGCCGCGTCTCGCTCTCTCCGTGATGGAGAGCTCGGTGATATCCTCGCCGTCGAGCAGAATACGACCCGACGTAGGTGTGATCAGACCCGCGATGACCTTGGCGAGCGTGGACTTACCGCCGCCGTTGGGACCCGTGATCGCCACGAAGCGCTCGTCGATCGTCAGGCTGACATCCTTTAAAATATCTTTGATTTTACCGTCCTCCGTCTCCGCGGAGAACGAAATATTCTTCAGTTCTAACATCCGTATTGAAATTCCTTTCCTGATTCCATGTCGGCGCCGGGGAGCGCCCCATCTTTTCTTGACCCCTCAAGAAAAGAAGCAAAAGAAACGGCGAACGCACGGCGTTCGATCCGTCGCAGGGGGGATTTTTCTTGGGTGTGCATCGGTTTATGCCGCCAAGCGGCGTCACGCCGAGAGCGCGAAGCCGATCAATAGCCCAGTGCTTCCCCTACGAGGATCACCTTGATTCTCGATTGGTGTCTCTGCTGTGCCGAAACGACAAAATTACAGCAGATGCGCGCGGGAGAGGCACAGCCCTTGGTCATATCCGTACCGTGACCCGTATCCAAGGAGATACAGTGTCCCGTTTTTGCGCAGGGTGTCGCGCAGGCAAGGCGCACAGTATTTTTGGGGGCGGCAACGGTCTTGACGCGCAGGATCGCGTCGTCAAGGGTCGGCACGAGCTTATTCACGCCCGCCACGACGATCACGCTCTTCGGACCGAGCACGAGTGCGGATACGCGGTTAGAGTTGCCGTCCACGTTATAAAGCTCGCCGTTCTCGGTGATCGCATTACTGCTCATCAGATATACGTCGGCATGATGTGCGCGCGCCACAGCATCCGCGCGCTCCTCCTCGGTAAGATCGGGGGCGTAGCGGTCGATATAGGTGTAATTTCCGCTCTTAACAGCATCCAGGATGCCTGTCTCGGTGAGCGTGACCGAGCCGCCCGAGGCGCAGACCGCGCCCTCGGGAATGAGGGAGAGCGCAAGCGCTCTCGCCTCCTCCTTGGTATCCACGTAATATGCGTCCATCTTATTCTGACGGAGCGCGTTCAATACATTTTCGATCTTCATGCTTTCTTATTTTCCTTCAGGCTGACGATTCTGTTAAAGGTGTTCGGATTCTTCGTATCCTTGATGAAGTAGCCGACACGCGCGAACTGGAAGCGATCGCCGTCCTTGGCGTCTGCAAGCGCGGGCTCAGCCTTTGCGCCCTTGATGCAGATGCAGGAATCGGGATTCATATAGTCAGAGTACTTTTCGCCCTCCTCAAGGTCACCGGTGTTCTCCAGCGTGACCAGCGGAGCGTAGAGCATCAGATCCGTCTCAACGGCGTATTTTGCAGAGACCCAATGGATCGTCAGACCCTTGATCTTTCTGCCGTCGATCGGGTTTCCGTTACCGGTCTCAAGGTCTGCGGTGCAGTGGATCGCCTTGATCGAGCCGTCCTCGTTCTTTTCGATGCCTGCGTATTTCACGATATAGGCGCCCATCAGACGGACCTCGATATCGGGCTTGAGACGCTTGAACTTCGGGGGCGGAACCTCTGCGAAGTCCTCCTCGTCGATGTAGATCTCACGCGTAAACGGGATCTCTCTCGTTCCCGCCTCGGGATCGTTGGGGTTATTGGCAACGGAGAAATACTCGACCTTATCCTCGGGATAGTTGTCGATGATGACCTTGACGGGCTTCTGTACGCAGATGCGACGGGGAGCCGTCATATTCAGCTCATCGCGGATACAGCTCTCAAGCAGACGGTGGTCAACGAGGCTGTTGGTGGTGGAGACGCCGATCTTCTCAATGAAGTCGAGAATGGATGCAGCGGTATAGCCTCTTCTGCGCAGACCGCAGAGCGTGGGCATACGGGGATCGTCCCAGCCGTCAACCACGCCGGTCTCCACGAGCTCGCGCAGATAGCGCTTGGACATGACGGTGTAGGTCATGTTGAGACGTGCAAACTCGATCTGACGGGGCGGACAGGGCTTATAGTCCAGATCCACGTTCTCAATGACCCAGTTGTAAAGCGGTCTGTGGATCACGTACTCCAGCGAGCAAAGAGAGTGGGTGATACCCTCCAGTGCGTCCTGAATGGGGTGAGCAAAGTCGTACATCGGGAAGATGCACCACTTCGTGCCCTGTCTGTGATGCTCAACGTATTTGATACGGTAGATAACGGGGTCGCGCATACAGAAGTTGCCGGAGGCGAGGTCGATCTTGGCGCGGAGCGTGTACTTACCCTCGGGGAATTCACCGTTCTTCATACGCTCAAAGAGATCCAGGCTCTCCTCGATCGGTCTGTCTCGCCACGGAGATACCGCCGGATTCTTGGTGTCGCCCGCGTATTTTACGTCACGGAACTGCTCGGGGGTCAGCTCGCAAATGTAAGCGAGGCCCTTCTTGATCAGTCCGACAGCAAGCTCGTAGTCCTTTTCAAAATAGTCGGAGCCGTAGTAGAAGCGATCCTCCCAATCAAAGCCGAGCCAGCGGATATCCTCCTTGATGGCGTCAACGTACTCGGTATCCTCCTTGGCGGGGTTGGTATCGTCCATACGGAGGTTGCACTTACCGCCGTACTTCTTCGCGGTACCGAAGTCGATCACCATAGCCTTGCAGTGACCGATATGCAGATAGCCGTTCGGCTCGGGTGGGAAACGGGTATGGATCCCGTCTGCCGTTACCTTGCCCGAGGCGATATCACTGTCGATCGCCTCATACAAAAAATTGCTCGAAATTTCACTCATGATATATGATCTCCTGTCCTGTTTTTCTTTTTTCACGATTCTCCCCTTCTTTTCTTGACCTCTCAGGAAAAGAAGCAAAAGAAACCGCAAGCGCCCGGCGCTTGACCCGTCGATGGGGGGATTTTCTTAATTATCTATAGATCTCAACGATCAAAGCGCCATCATCGCCTTGGTCACTCTCGCTCTGGTGGTCTCTTCCCCGAGGATCTGCATTACGGTATAGAGATCGGGCGCGTTCTGCTTGCCCGTGACCGCAACGCGGATGAAGGAGGAGACGTCTGCGACGTTACCGCGGTAGGCGGTGGGATTCTGCTTGTACGCCTTCATGTCGGCGGCAAAGCCGAGCTCGGAGGCGATCGCCTTGATCTTATCAAACCAAGCGCTCATCTCGTCCTTGGGATCGTAGGTCTCAAGGAATTTCTTCATGACGAGCGCGATGGTCTCACGGTCAAAGTCCGCGTAGGGATCGACGATCTCAAAATACTCGTCGTAGAAAAATCCCATATAGGGCTTAGCATCCGCCCAAGTGCAGAGGTCCTTTCTCGGCTTCTTGCCGCCACGGCCGATGGAGAGGATCGTCAGCGCCTTCTCGCGGTCAGCGGTCAGCACCTTGGCAAAATCGGGATCAAAGAGCGTAGCCCATGCGACGAGCTTCTCATATACCTGCTCTGCCGTCATGCGGGAGAGGATATTCTTGGAGACGTCGTCGAGCTTGTTGAAATCAAAGAGACAGCCCGAAACGGACATTTTCTTGATGTTGAAGGGGAAATCGGTATAGGGCTTGTCGATATTCTTCGCGTGCCACTCCTCGTAATTGGAGTTGAGCAGGGTCATGACGTACTCACAGACCGCCTCGGGGGAGTAGCCCATGCGCGTGTAGTCGTCCATATTGGCACCCATATCGCGCTTGGAGAGCTTCTTCTTATTGCCGTTCTCGTCCAGACGCATGATCTGTGCGATGTGCATATACTTGGGGAGCTTGAAGCCAAGATAAGAGAAAAGCTGAACGTGCTTGGGAAGGCTGGGGAGCCACTCCTCACCGCGGATCACGTGCGTCGTCCCCATCAGGTGATCGTCAACCGCGTGCGCGAAATGGTAGGTGGGAATACCGTCGGACTTGAGCAGAACGAAGTCCTCGTCATTCTCGGGGAACTCCAGCGCACCCTTAACGAGGTCGGTGAACTTGACCTTCTTCTCCGCATCGCCCTCAGCGAGGATGCGGATAACGAAGGGGTGACCCGCGTCAAGATGTGCCTTGACCTCCTCCATCGTGAACTGGCGTCTTGCCAGCATTTCCTCACGGCGCTTCTCTGCCTCTACCTGCCAGTCGGTATTCTTGATCTCTTCCTTCTTATTGACCTGCTGAAGCTCGTCGAGCTCCTCCTCTGTGGTGAAGCAGGGGTAAGCCTTGCCCTCACGGACGAGCTGCTTGGCGTAGGTCTGGTAGATGGGGCCTCTCATGCTCTGCTTGTAGGGACCGTAGTCACCCTTATCGGAGATCTTGCCCTCCTCGTCGAGGATCGCACCCTCGTCAAAGCGAATGCCGTAGGTAGCGAGCGTCTTGATCAGGCCCTCTGCCGCACCCTCGACCTCACGCTTGGCGTCGGTATCCTCGATACGCAGATAAAATACACCGCCAGACTGGTGAGGCAGTCTCTCGGCAACGGTAGACGGGAAAAGACCGCCGAAATGAACGAAGCCCGTAGGGCTGGGAGCAAATCTCGTTACCTTCGCACCCTCAGCGAGCTTTCTTGCGGGATATCTTGCTTCGATATCCGCAGGGGTATCCTGAATATGCGGAAAGAGCATTTCCGCAAGCATATTGTGATCCATAGCTATTCATCCTTTATATCATAATTATTTTTCGGTCGTGATGCATCAACGAAAGGTCGATGCGGTCGGTCCGTGACCGGGATATATCTTTTTGCCCTGCGCAAGCGCGGCGAGGGCCATCAGCGACACGCGGAGCTCGTCTCTGTCGCCACCGTAGAGATCCGTCCTGCCGTACCCGCCCTGAAAGAGCGTATCCCCCGTAAAGACGGCGTTCTCGATAAAGTAGCAGACCGAGCCCTTGGTGTGACCGGGCGTCGCCCTGACCGTAAAGGTCAACGAGTCCTGTGTGATCGTATCTCCGTCGTGGATCTCCGTGACGGGCAGATCGGAGTGTACGTCGATGCCGAAAAAGAGCATCGAGGAATTTTTGCGCGCATCACGCAGAAGCTCAACATCCTCTGACGCGACGTAGATCTCTGCGCCCGTTTTCTCCGCGAGCTCGTTCAGAGCGCCGATGTGGTCAAAGTGACCGTGCGTCAGGAGGATCTTTCTGATCGTGAAGCCGTTCTCCTTCGCAAGCGCGAGGATCCTGTCGGCGCGGTCCGCGGGATCGATCACCACCGCACCTCCCGTCTTTTTATCCGCGACGAGAAATACGTTGGTCTTCACGGGACCCAAAATCAACGATTTGATCTTCAAAGCATTTCCTCCTTGTTACCGTAATTAAAAAGCAAGCGAATGCCGCTTATCGTTTGATTATACCATATTCCGAAAAAATTGTCTATAAATTCCGAGCAGTTTTTTTGAAATATTAAAAAATTTCATCCATTATTATAGCCAAATTCCATCCAACCTATGGTAAAATTCCTTTGGATGTGGTAAAATATCTTTATTACCGATCCCATTGTCACGTAAATTCCGAAAGGATCTGTCATGTCAAAGCTTTCTATTCTGAAAATTCCATACGATAACGTAACCATGTCCGAGGCACTTTGTCTTGCGTCGGACGCACTTGGCAAGGACGGCGTCACCGCCGTCGTCACCCCAAACGCCGAGATCGCATATCTTTGTCTCAAGGATGAGCAAATTCTGGAAACGATCTGCGACGCCGACATCATTCTGCCCGACGGCGCGGGCGTGATCCTCGCCTCCGAGCTGATCGGCACGCCCCTTCGGGAGAAGGTCGCAGGCGTCGAGTTCGGCGAGGCCCTACTCCGACTCGCCGCCAAGCGCGGCAAGAGTGTCTATCTGCTCGGCGGCAAGCCGTCCGTGGCAGACCTCGCGTCCGAGAAGCTGCGCGCAAAATATCCCGCACTGCACATCTGCGGCACACACGACGGATATTTTGATAAAGAGGGCGCGGAGAACGACGCCGTGATCGACGCTGTCAACCGTTCGGGCGCAGAGATCCTCCTTGTCTGCTTCGGTGCCCCCGCACAGGAGATTTGGCTCCGTAACAACCGAGAGCGCCTGACCGCGGTTCGCTTGGCGGCATGCCTCGGCGGCTCGCTGGATATTTATGCGGGCACGGCAAAGCGCGCGCCGGATATCTTCATCAAGCTCCGTCTGGAGTGGCTCGCGCGCCTGATACAAAGCCCCTCTCGCCTCCCCCGCATGATGCGATTGCCCAAGTATATTTTCGCCGCCGTCAAGGAACGCCGCAAGCGTAAAGGCGATCCGTAATAAAGCCGCCAAAAAAAGCGGGCCGTGCCCGCTGCCCCCGGCTCGCCTATCCCGGCTTTCCGTACAGACGAGCACGGCAAAACGGCGAGGTCTGTTTTGCGCAATTTCTTATAGGTCAAAAAAACCGTCCGACCTCCAAACGGAGACCGAGCGGTCTTTTTATTACATAAGCTGTATACGGTGTCCTTGCACTACCTGTGAATCATCGCTTTTCCGATCAGAACGCCATTCTGCCCCACGAGGGCTCTGCCGTACGGAAATCGCCCATACCGAGCTTTTCTCTTGCGTAATTTACGTAGTAAATGTAGTTTTCCAGCGGCGTGCCGTTGGGAATACGGTGATCGAGACCGAAGACAATGCCGCCCTCCATCATGATATCCTGCATCTTGTAATCCAGCTCTGCCTTGATCTCCTCCTTGGTACGGCGCAGTACGTGCTTGTCAAGACCGCCGCGGAAGGCGATCGCATGACCGTACTTCTTGCGCAGAGCGACGATATCCATGCCGCCGTAGGGCTCGCAGGGGTAAAAGATATTGACACCGCCCTCGATAAAGGCATCAATGACGGGATTCATATTGCCGTCGCTGTCCTGGCAGAAAAGCTTCGTCCCCGCATCCTTCACAAGCTCCCAAGACTTGAGATAGTACGGAACGATAAACTCGCGCACGAGATTCGGTCCGATCATCGGCGCGGTCTTGCCCGCCATGTCCTCGTGAACGGAGAGCTGGTCGATCGCAAGCTTCTTTGAGATCTCGGAGAGGACTCTTACGTTGGTCTCGGAGATCGTGCCGAGGATATCCTCGATCAGCTCGGGATCCTCATAGAATGCAATACAGCAATTCTCCTCGCCCATCAGCTCACGCAGAATATCAAAGCCGCCGAGAATCTCGGAGCGGATCACAACGCCCTGATCCTGGAGCGCCTTGGCGTGAGCGATCTCGTCCTCGGAGATGCGGCAAGCGTCGTACTCAAACATATGCTTGATCTTCAGCCAATCGTCCATATCCTCAACGGGGAAGGTCTCGGGAAGCGGGATCGTGGAGGTGCGCTTATCCATGCGCACGCGTCTGCCGTAGTGGTCGATTCCGACGTAATGACGCGCATCGTCCTCGATCACGACGTCCTTCGGGCGGTGAACGGAGTCAAGATTACCGAGCGTGTAATACGGAACGTAATCAAAGGCGAAGCCCTTCATTTTGATCATGTCCTCGGTCGCGCCCTGTGCGCGCCACTCGTCCGCAAGACCGACGATCGGTCCGAAAAGTTCCGAGAACATCGGTCTCTCGGGATGGTTGTATGTCATCAGATCAATATACTGTCTGTTTGTCCATTTCATAGAAAAAAATCTCCTTATTTCTTGATTGTCTTCATTATATCATAAAAACATAAAGATTACCATTGATTTTTTGACAAAAAAATTGTAAAATTGTATCAGCAGCACGGTCTGTTGAAAGGGGGTATCACCGACATGAAAGTAAAGATCAATTCCTGCGGTATCAGCGACTGCCCTCCGTCGTGGCATTGGACGACGAAAAGAGACGGCTTCGGCGATTACGATCTGTGGACAGCGTTCCGAGGTCAGGGAATGCTGTCCGTACAGGATGATGCAGAGAGCGCACAGCCGATCCATGAGGGCATCTCGCTCCTGCTCGCGCCAAACGTCGGCTACCGCGCGTGGCACGAGCCGTCGCGCCCGCTCCTTGTCATCAACGTCCACTTCGATTTTCTGGACGATACGGGCAGGGTCATCCACCCACGCGCATTCTGCGCGAGATCCATTCCCGACACCCGTTTTTTCCGCGAGCTTCTCACGCGCACGGTCTCATCCTTCAACAGTAACCGAGAGGCGGAGGCGGAGGTTTTTCTTATGGCGGCACTTACGGAGTTCGACGCCTGCGAGTCTCCGCACACGGCCGAGCACGACGATCCGTGGCTCCATATCGTCCACGAGATCTGTACGCAGATCGACACGGCAAAAAAGCCCCCCTCCCTCAGTGAGCTTGCAAGCCGCTACGGCTACTCCGAGCGCTACGTCGGTAAAATGTTCGTCAAGCTTCAAGGCATCTCCTTCTCCGACTACTCACGCAACTCCCGCATCAGCCGCGCCAAAGCGCTGCTCCGTCACACCGACGCGCCCATCAGCGTCATCGCGGAGGAGACGGGTTTCTACGACGCCTGCCACTTTACCAAGGTCTTTCGTCAGACGGTCGGCGTCTCTCCGCTTGCCTATCGCAAGCAGTAAATTCCGAAGCGCTTTATCAACGATCATATAAAAGGAAACCGTTATGTCCAAATCCAATCCCACCCTCTCATCCATTATCCCGTCTCTGCTCTCGTGGTATCCCGCGCGCCGACGCGCCCTGCCCTGGCGTACCGATCCCACGCCCTATCACGTCTGGCTCTCGGAGATCATGCTCCAGCAGACACGCATCGAGGCGGTCATTCCCTATTACCACCGATTTTTAGAGGCATTCCCCGACGTCGCCTCCCTTGCAAATGCCGACGACGACAGGCTGATGAAGCTCTGGGAGGGTCTCGGCTACTACTCCCGCGCACGCAACCTGAAAAAGGCGGCGGAGGCGATCGTCCGCGATCACGGCGGCACCCTCCCCAAGACAGCGGACGCCCTGCGTAAGCTCGCGGGCATCGGAGACTACACGGCAGGCGCGATCGCCTCCATCGCCTTCGGTGAGCCCGAGCCCGCCGTGGACGGCAACGTCCTGCGCGTGATCACACGCGTTCTCGCCTGCGACGACGATATCACCCTCGGCTCGACCAAAAAAGCGATCACCGAGGCATTGCGCACCGTATACCCGAGCGGCAAGGACGCAAGCGACCTGACACAGGCGCTCATGGAGCTCGGCGAGGAGATCTGCATTCCCAACGGCAGAGCAAAATGCGAGCTCTGTCCGATCCGCGAGCATTGCCGCGCCCACGCCGAGGGTACCGTAGAGCGCTTCCCCGTCAAGGCACCCAAAAAGCCGAGGCGGCAAGAGAAGCTCACCGTGCTTTTGCTCTCCTGTCGCGGCAAATACGCTATCCGCAAGCGCCCGCGCACGGGACTGCTCTCCGCCCTTTGGGAGTACCCGAACGCATCGGGGTGGATGGACGAAACGACAGTCGCCGCCCTTTTACGGGAGAACGGCATCGAGACCGTCTCCGTCGTCCCAATCGGGGAAGCCGTCCACATCTTCACACACGTGGAGTGGCATATGCACGGCTATGCGGCAGAGTGTACCGCCGAGCACCCCGACCTCGTCTGGCGCACACCCGCAGAGATCCTCTCCGACTATGCCATCCCCACCGCCTTCCGCGCGTATACGGCACGGCTGAAAGAAGAATTTTAATTTTTTTACAAAGAATTATTGACATTAAATGGATATCTTGCTATAATATCCATTAATCAAGCCACGCGGAAGCGATCCGCGCGACGCAAAGAGAAAGGAAACAAAGTATGAGTATTCGTATCGGTATATACGGCTATGGCAACCTCGGTCGCGGCGTGGAGTGTGCCGTGCACCAGAATCCCGACATGGAGCTGGTTGCCGTTTTCACCAGACGCGCACCTGAGAGCGTACGCATCCTGACCGAGGGCGTTCCCGTCCTCCATGCGGACGACGTACTGAGTATGAAGGATAAGATCGACGTCATGATCCTTTGCGGCGGCAGTGCTACCGACCTGCCCGTGCAGACGCCCGCTTTAGCAAAGCACTTTAACGTCATCGACAGCTTCGACACCCATGCAAACATTCCCGCGCACTTCGAGCGTGTAAACGACGCGGCATCGGCATCGGGCAAGACTGCGATCATCTCCGTCGGCTGGGATCCGGGCATGTTCTCCCTGAATCGCCTCTACGCACAGTCGATCCTCGCCGAGGGCGAGACCTACACCTTCTGGGGCAGAGGCGTCAGCCAGGGTCACTCCGACGCGATCCGACGCATCGAGGGCGTTCTGGATGCCAAGCAGTATACCGTCCCCGTCCCCGAGGCACTGAGCGCGGTCAGAAACGGCGAGAACCCCACCCTCACCACGCGTGAGAAGCATACGCGCGAGTGCTTCGTCGTTGCCGAAGAGGGCGCCGACCTTGCACGCATCGAGCGAGAGATCAAGACCATGCCAAACTATTTTGCAGACTATGACACGACCGTACACTTCATCAGCATGGACGAGCTGAGAGAGAAGCACGGCGGTATCCCCCACGGCGGCTGCGTCATCCGCAGCGGTAAAACGGGAATTGCCAAGGAGCACCGCCACGTCATCGAGTATAGCCTGAAGCTCGACTCCAACCCCGAGTTCACTGCATCCGTCCTTACGGCCTATGCACGCGCGGCGTACCGCCTCCATAACGAGGGTGCCGTCGGTTGCAAGACCGTGCTCGACGTCCCCCCCGCTTACCTCTCTCCCAAGAGCGCCGAGGCTCTGCGCAAAGAACTGCTTTAAAAAAGCGGGCTGTGCCCGCATCCGTGAGCTCGCCTATCTTAGCTTCCCGCGCAGACAAGCACAGCAAAACGGCGAGGTCGATTTTGCGCAATTTCCTATAGGTTAAAAAAGCGGGCAACGCCCGCAGGAAGATGCTCGCCTATCGCAGCTTTCCGCACCACGGGGCGCGGCAAAACGGCGAGGTCCATTTTGCGCAATTTCCTATAGGTTAAAAAAGCGGGCTGTGCCCGCTTTTTGTTTGCGCCTTATCGGCTTATTCGTTTGGAATATTCAGACGCTCCAGCTCCTTTTCCTTATTCCAAAGGAAGCTGAGACGCATTTCGGTGCCCTTGCGAATGCGAGAGAGATTCTCTCTGTGCTTCACGAAGATCACGACCGCCGCCGC
The DNA here is from genome assembly GCA_017456965.1 of Clostridia bacterium. Lineage (GTDB taxonomy): Bacteria > Bacillota > Clostridia > Oscillospirales > CAG-272 > QALR01. The sequence goes on along the minus strand of JAFTIJ010000091.1, from coordinate 11,479 downwards.
GAACAGGATCAGTACGCCGAGAAGCTCGCCGCCCATCACACCGTATACGATCGGGAACGCGACCGACGCCGTGAGCGGAACGAAGCAAATGTAATTGGTAACCAACGCCACGATCAGCTCACAAGAGAGCATCACAACGAAAACGCGCCAATCGTATGCGAGGATCATACCGCCGAGGCAAGCCAAGCCCTTGCCGCCGCGGAACTGCATATAGAACGGGAAAATATGTCCGAAAATGCAGGAAACACCCGCAATCGGAAAAACAAGAGCATGGCTCGGGAATATTTTCTCACACAGCCAAACGGCAAATGCCGCCTTCGCGATATCCAAAAGCGCACAGAGAACGCCTGCCAGCTTACCAAAGAGCATAAGTACGTTGGATGCACCCGCGTTTTTAGAGCCCTTTTCACGGATATCCACGCCGCGTGCCTTGGCGATCAGATATGAGGGGCTCGCCGTTCCGATCAGATAGCTGATCAGGATACAAATCAAATATTTCACAACATCTTCACCTCCAACCGATTTCTGATCAAAAAATCATGAAATCAAAACATATTTTAATCAAAAATTAAAAAATTGTCAATAGATAATCCACGAACAATTGCATTTTTTTCAAAATTCGACAAATTCAAAACGTCAATCGGACAAAAATCGCCCGCTCCCACAACATGGAGCGGGCGATCACCTGATCACATACCGTATTCATTTATCGGGTAACACGTTCATTCCGTGACAGACGTATTCCCTACCGCCCCAATCATGGAGCGCGCCGTCGCAATGGCAAGCAAGAGCGCACCGACCTCGGTGAACTCGACCATGGTCATATAGGTAATATCCATATCCCAGAATGCCGTCACGATCAGATTCGGGATCTCAAAGGCACCGAGCACGATAACCGTCATCAAGGAAACAGGAAAACGGAAGCCCTCCGACTTGCCGTAGAAGCAGGAGCGCATCTCCTGAATGAAAAAGAAGGCGAGCACGATCAGAGAGACGCAACGCAGACGGTCGTTGCTGTTACCCGAGAGAAAGGACGAGTCGGTAAAGACCGCAAAGAGATAGCACAGCGCAAACAGCGTCGGAGCAAACCCGAGCAGTCTCTTGGCGCGATGTCCGTCACACCGAGCGGATGCATTGAGAATAAAATAAAGCGCCGTGAAAAGCAAAAACAGCGCGGTAAGCGGGAGCATCGTGCGGTGTAACGCCGTCCCCTCTGCGGAGAAAAGCTTTTTCGGGAAATAGATCATGAGCAGTACAAAAGACGCCGCACAAAGACAACCGAGAAACGAGCTTGCAAAAACGGAAAACTGCGAGGAGGATGCGGTAAACGGTGCGATACTCTTTTTACGTAAAAAGACAGATGCCGTAAACGTCAGCAAAATGCAAGCAAGCAGCACATAGCCGTAGGTCTCAAGCGGTGCGTGTGCCGCGGCGGAAAATTCACCCGTATACGGATCAAAATAGCGGTATAGCAAAACGGTGCGCCAGACGGCAAGTCCGATACCCACGAAAACCGCAGAGACAAGATACGCGGTAAGGATTCTCTTATTCTTCAAAACGTGTCCTCCTTTTTCAATTCTTTGGACTCATTATATATGATAAATATGAATAATTTGTATACAAAATAATAACAAGGCAATAATTTTCCGCAAAAAGGGAGCCGAACGCCGCATTTTGTATCCGATAGGCGAGCACACGAAGGCGGCGACACGCCGCTTTTGTCAGCCTCATGTCATTGCAAGCAATAAACCTCGCCGTTTTGCCGTGATCCGTCGCGCGGGAGGCTACGATAGGCGAGCACACGGAGGCGGCGACACGCCGCTTTTGTCAGCCTCATGTCATTGCAAGCAATAAACCTCGCCGTTTTGCCGTGATCCGTCGCGCGGGGGACTGCGATAGGCGAGCACACGGAGGCGGCAACACGCCGCTTTTGTCAGCCTCATGTCATTGCAAGCAATAAACCTCGCCGTTTTGCCGTGATCCGTCGCGCGGGAGGCTACGATAGGCGAGCACACGGAGGCGGCGACACGCCGCTTTTATTATACGACAAGATTTCGGAATTTACAAGAGTTATTTTTGCAAAGCACGAAAAAAAGTCTCGGAAATCGATTGACAAACCTCAAAAATTGTGATAGATTATTGCGGGATATTCGTGTTGACCTGCTCGTATCGGTCACGGTATCTCAAAAATATATGAGAAAGTAAGCCGACCACGCCAATTTTTTCAAAGGCAGTATACAAAACGGGATTTTTATGTTATAATGTACCCATGATCCAAGACGATCAAAAAAAATCCAAGGAGGCGCATGACGTGAAACACTTCAAACAACACATCTGGAAGATTCTCCTGCCCATCGGCATCATTCCCTTTATGATCCCCTTCGTGCTGGGATTTTACAAAATGTCCATCGAATCGTGGAAGCTCATGGATTTTCTGGTCCTCTATTCCTTTCTCTATTGGCCGACCTACCTCGTCGGGCTTCTCGTCATCGCCGTCGCAATCGCCCTCCTCGTTTCCGTAAAGCCCAAGAAAAAGTAATCGCACCAAACGAGCAAATACGCAAGGGCTCCTTGCGTATTTGCTCGTTTTTAAAGCCCCGTGAAATCGCCCTGAAAAATGAAAAGGAGAACTACCTTATGAGTATGAAAGACAAAATGCATACGGGAGATCTGTATCTCCCGGGTGACACAGAGATCCTGCAGGCGCAGATGCTCTGCCTTGAGAAACTGTATGATTTTAACGCGACACGCCCCTCGGAGGGTGCAAAGCGTATGGCACTGCTGCGAGAAATGTTCGCCGAGATCGGCGAGGGATGCTATATCGAGCCGCCGCTGCGCGCCAACTGGGGCGGGCATCACGTACACTTCGGCAAAAACGTCTACGCCAATTTCAATCTGACACTTGTGGACGACACGCATATCTTCGTAGGCGACAACACGATGATCGGCCCGAACGTCACTATTGCGACCGCAGGGCACCCGATCCTCCCCTCGCTCCGCGAAAAGGGCTATCAGTACAATATGCCCGTGCGTATCGGCAAAAACTGCTGGATCGGTGCGGGTGCCGTGATCATCCCCGGTGTCACGATCGGCGACGGTGTCACGGTCGGCGCGGGTAGCGTCGTCACGCGGGATCTGCCCGACAACGTCGTTGCCGTCGGCAATCCCTGCCGCGTACTGAGAGAGATCGGCGACCACGACCGCGAGTATTATTTCAAGGACAGAAGGATCACGACCGACTGACGGCGCATACCTCAGGTAAACGGACAGGACAAACACTTTTGGAAGGAGTGCATGTTATGAATCAAGCAATTTACAAAAGAAGCCGCTTTATGTATATCTGTGAAGCGGCACTCGAATACCTTATCTCCATCCTCGTGGGTGGAACCTACCTTGCACTGATCACCGAGGAGCTCGGAATCTCCGACACGCTGACAGGCATCATCTCCTCGTTCATCTCTCTCGGATGCGTCTTTCAGCTTTTTGCCATGCTGCTGCGACGCGGCAATACCAAAAGGACCGTGCTTCTTCTCAGCGTGATCAATCAGCTTCTCTTCATGTCGCTTTACGTCATCCCCCTCGTCGGCGGTGGCAAGCATGTGCGCACGGTGATCTTTATCGCGGTGATCCTGCTTGCGTATTTCTTCTACAACGTAGCGCATCCCAAAAAGATCGACTGGTTCATGTCGCTTGTCGATCACGAGAAGCGCGGCGTCTTTACCGCCAAAAAAGAGATGGTTTCCCTGATCGCGGGTATGGCGTTCTCCTTTATCATGGGTGCGGTGGCGGACCATTACAAGGCAATCGGCGAGATCCGTACGGCATTTATGATCTGCGCCGCCGTTATTTTCGTGCTGATGCTCCTGCACACGCTGACGATGATACTGACCGTCCAAAAGCCGACAGATACCGCCGCACAAGTCCGGACGCGGACAAAAGAGGGGCTTCTCTCCGTTTTGCGTGACAAAAGCATCCTGCGCATCACGCTGGTCTTCGTGCTCTGGCATATTGCCACCTATTGCGTCACGCCCTATTACGGCACCTATCAGATCAAGGAGCTCGGCTTCACACAGGGCTTCGTCGCCGTGCTCAGCGTGATCTACGCCGTTGCCCGCATCTTTTTCTCCTTCCTTTGGGGCAAATACGCGGACAGAGCCTCCTTTGCCAAGATGCTTCGCCTTTGCTTTGCAGTCGCCGCGCTCGGCTTTTTGCTCGGCGCCTTCTGCGTGCCGTCAAACGGCAGGATCGTCTACACGCTCTATTACGTCTGCAACGCGATCGCTATGGGCGGCATCAACAGCGCACTGATCAATCTCTGCTACGATTACGTTGAGGAGGAAAAGCGAGCGGATGCCTTGGCGATCTCGCTTGCCATCGCGGGTGTCTGCGGCTTTTTCGCAACGCTTGCCGTCAGCCCCTTGGTCACGTATATCCAGAAAAACGGAAATACCCTCCTCGGCATCCCCATGTACGCACAGCAGCTTCTCTCCGTGATCGCCTGTGTCGCGACCCTCATCACCATTCTCTACGTCAGCATCTCCCTGATCCGCTTACCCAAAGTAAGCAGATGATCCCCCACGGCACGATAACGGGAGTGACCCGATGCAAGCGGGCAGTACCCAAAGAAAGCATCCCACGCAAAATGATACCGGGTGCTTGATTTTTATTCACTTCCGTGCTATAATTTCCTTGAATTCCGCCGGCTTACCCATGACCGATCGGGCGTCGTCGGCTTATAAAGGAGCAGCATATGGACAATATCAAGTGGTTTAAGGAAGCAAAATACGGTATGATGGCTCACTGGGGACTTTACTCCCTGCTGGCGGGCGAGTACCGCGGCAAACGCGTCAGAACCTATGCGGAGTGGATACAGTGCGACGCCGCAATTCCAAACGCAGAATACGAGATGCTCGCCAAAAGCTTCAATCCCATCTACTTCAACGCAGATGAGTGGATCAAGCTCGCCAAGGACAGCGGCATGGAATACTTCGTCTTTACGTCCAAGCATCACGACGGCTTTGCGATGTATCACTCCAAGGTAGATCCCTTCAACGTCGTGGACGCGACCGCCTTTGGGCGCGACGTCGTCGGCGAGCTCGCAGAGGCTTGCTACAAATACGGTCTCAAATTCGGTCTCTATTACTCTCAGGAGCTTGACTGGCATCACCCTCACGGCGGCGGCTACGATCATTTCGAGCCCTGCGCGGGCGTATCCTGGGATAATAGCTGGGACTATCCCGACAGAGAGAAAAAGGACTTTTCGATCTGTTTTGAGGAGAAGATCAAGCCGCAGGTGGAGGAGATCCTCCGCAACTACGGCGATCTGTGTCTGATCTGGTTCGACGTGCCTCACACCATCAGCAAGGCACAGAGTCTGGAGCTCAATCATCTTGTCAAATCGATCCAACCGAATTGTCTGATCAACTCCCGCATCGGCAACGGTGCCTACGACTACGTTTCTCTCGGTGACAACGAGTATCCGAAGGCGTTCCCTACGGACGTCAAGAAGCTCGGCGACGAGGACCCGAACGCGCTCAGCGGCTTTAAGTATTCCCCATACGGTCTCTACGAGACGGCAGGCACGCTCAACAGCTCATGGTCCTTCAAATACTTCGACCAGAGATGGATCACCGCCGAGCAGGTCATCGAGCGCCGTCGGAGGTTAAATGATATGGGTATCAACTATCTTTTGAACGTCGGTCCCGACGGTCTTGGCAGAATTCCCTCATTCAGCCAAGAGATCCTCCTCGGCGCCGCAAAGAAATAATGCACCGCCAATGCATCACGCGACCGTCGGTTGCAACGAAAATATCCCACTGATAAAAGCAAGGACAGAGAAACGCAAAATTTTCTCTGTCCTTGCTTTTATTTGTATTGCATTTTTTGATGGCGCCGCACAAAAAACGTCCGTCAAACCCCATATACTTATCCCTTAATTTCAGTCTTCACCTTTATTACACGCACTCTCCTTCAGTCGCCTACGGCGCCAGCTCCCTCCGCAGGGAGCCAAACGAGCGTTTCCGCTCAACCAAACTCACCGTCAAATCCCGATTTATCGGGAAGAACGTTTTGTCAGATCAAAAGCGCGTTGACAAAGCCGACGATCAGACCAACCGCCGCAAGAATGCGGGCGAGCTTCTCTTTTCGCTCGTCCTGACGGCTTACGAGCTCCAATACCGCCGCACCGACGGAAACGATCAGCGTCACCACACCCACGGCGATCTGCCCCGTAAAGCCTCCGACGAAGCCGATCCGCAAGCCAATCGTCGAGACGTAAGCACCAAGCACCGCCACGATATAAAGGCACACGCGCTTTCCCTTCTTATTTTTCAGAAGAAACATCAGACAAAGCGACAAGAGCGTCAACGCCGCAAGCCCCATAAAAACGATAACCAACCAATCCAAAGAATTCAACATCACAAAATTCCTCACTTTCATTTATTTCCTAAGCGATCAACGCAAGCGTCTGCAGGCACGGCCTCGATAGGCTAGCACTCGGAGGCGGGCACTCGTAGACGGGCACTCGTAGACGGGCACTCGTAGACGGGCACTGCCCGCTTGCTGAGCCTCTCCGCATTGCCTGCTATCAGCCTCGCCGTTTGGACGCGACCGTCTGCAGGCGAAGCTTCGATAGGCGAGCACTCGGAGGCGGGCACTGCCCGCTTGGTGATTACAGAATATCATGAAGATATAAAGAAATACCGTAGGAAATTCTAAAGAATTCTGAAGATCTCCTCAAAACTCGGCAAGCTTGACCGTGATCTCGAACGTGCCGTCCTCCTCGCGCACGGTAACCTCGCCGCCGTAATGATACGCAATGCGTCGGATACTGTAGAGCCCCATGCGATAGCTCTCCGTCCTCTCCCTCTGCGCCCTCACGGCGTTTGTCTGTCGGATGATGAGCCCATCGTCCCTTCTCGATACGACGAGGGACACGGGATACGTCGGGTCAGCATATTTCCGTACGTTGGAGCTGAGGTTGTCAAAGAGCCTGCGAAGCTCCTCCACGTGAAATCGCCCCGAGAATGCAGAGCAAGAGGCAAGGTCGATCCTGAGCGCAAAATCCCCCTCCAACGCCTCCTCAAACTCACCGACAAGCTGAGTCACCAAGAGCTTTCCGTCCTCAAAATATTCCGTCTCCCGCTTACCGCCGTCAAGCAGGATCTCCGAGAGATCCTTGATCTGTCCCGTCTTTTTGCGGACAAGCGAGAAATAAGCAGACATCTCCTCAGGTGTCCACGCCTTGCGCGCGGCGTATAGCTCCGTATAGGAGATCAGTGAGGTCAAGGGTGTGCGGATATCGTGGGAGAGCGTACGGATCAGCTCCTCCCGCTCCTCGTAAAGACGGCGCTCCTTCTCCTTGATCGCCGCCTCTGTCACGGAGAGATAATTGATCTCCTCGGCAAGACGCGTCAGCTCGTTTTTGCCCTCGATCGGCAGGCGGTAGCCGTATTCCCCGCGCCGCAGTGCATCCACACCCTTGATGATCGTGCCGATATACGCGAGCCGCTCACCGAACAGCACCAAGAACAATATAACGAAAAACAGCACCGATATTACAAGGCTCGCACCAAACACCACGGCATTCAGATGATACGACGCCTCCTCATCCAAAGCGATATCATGCTCCCAGCAATAGCTCTCTGCGATACCGACACCGAAAAAGGCAAGGAAAAAATATACCGCCAGCGTCACAACAAGACAAACGGCAAACAAAAATAAGATCTCCGTTGCCAGCCCGCGACGTATGCCAAACCGTTTACTCCACATAGTATCCCCTTCCCCACGCAGTCTTTATATACTTGGGATTGCGGGAATCATCGCCAAGCTTTTTGCGGATATTCTTGATATGGACCATGATCGCGCTGTCACCGACGGCGTTGTCGTCCCACACAGCGTCATAGATCTGATCGGGAGAAAAGATGCGCTTGCGATACGTGGTAAGGAGCTCTAAGATCTTATACTCCGTATAGGTCAGCGCGATGACCTCCTCCCCCCGCATCACGCATTGACGCTCGGTATCCAGATACAGATCCGCGATCGCCACGCGATTCGTCATCCGTGCCGACGTCGTCTCCGAGGGATAGCTTCGGCGCAAAACCGCCTTGATGCGCAAGAGGAGCTCTGCGTTGGAAAAGGGCTTTACGATATAATCGTCCGCGCCGACGGAGAAGCCCATAACCTTGTCCGACTCCCCCGAGTACGCCGTCAGAAACATGATGGGCGTTTGCGAACACCGTCGGATCTCCGCACCCACCATAAAGCCCGAGAGACGCGGCATATTCACGTCCAGAAGATACAGATCGACCTCCGCGCTTGCCATCGTGAGCGCCGCCTCGCCATCCTCGGCGCAGAGCACGTGATAGCCCTCTGCGGTCAACAAAAGATATAAGATATCGCGGATCTCTCGCTCGTCATCCGCGACGAGAATGCATTTTTTACCGTCCTTCATGATTACCTCACAAATCGAAAATTACAAAAGACTTACTCGCACGTAGGATCGATCAAAATCGCACGGCAGGGCGCGCCGTCCGCACCCCCGAGCGCAAGCGGCGCTGCGCAAAGGAAGTAGACGCCCTCAGGGACCGCCCCCAGACGCAGACCCTCCAGAAGCACCGTCTCCCGACGCAAGAGCGCCAAATGCACCGCCATCGGCGCGTCGCACGGACCGACAGACTGCGACTCTCCCCCAACGAGATACAAGCCCTCCCGCGCGAACAGCATTGCCGCCTCAAGCGTGATCACGGCGTCCCCCTTAATGAGGACACGCCTTGCCGCCTCGGGATCCCGCGCCCTTGCGCGCAACAGGATCTCCTCGGCATCCTTTTCACTCACCTCACCGCGATGCTCCGCTACGAAGGCATATCCCACCGTTTTTTCAAGTGGGATCTGCTCTGCCGTCCGCCCCTCCGATATAAAATGAAACGGCGCATCCACGTGCGTGCCGTTGTGCGCACACATAGAGAAGCCCGTCAGGTTATAGAGCGCCCCGTCTTGCATAGAGCAAAGCGTCTCACGCCGCGGCGCGGGGTCCCCCGGATAGACCTCACAGGAGAAAACCTCTTGGGAAATGTCGTAGATCTTCATACGTACCCGACTCCTTTGATTGATAGATATTCTTATTATAATATAAAATTTCCGATTCGTCTATATCTTCCGTGAGAAAACCCGCCAACGCACCAAGAGCATTTTTTTGCTTTTCCACACTACTGAGGAAAGTCGCGGGACGGATTGACAAGGAGAACGGGAGCGGGTATAATAGAATATACGTTCTCAAAACGACCGCGGAAAGGAGCACGTATGACGGACGCCATCATCACAGGACTTGCCGCCTTTGTCGGCACCAATATCGACGATCTCTTTTTAAACGCCGTTTTCTATGCCGAGGCAGACACCCCGAGAAAGAAGCGACACATTCTCCTCGGAAAGTATCTCGGCATCGGTCTGTTGATCCTCGTCAGCCTACTCGGCGCGTGGGGCTTGACGCTCGTCCCCGAAAAGCTGCTCGGACTGCTCGGCTTGATCCCGATCGCGCTTGGCGTAAGGGCGATCGTAAGCACTATCAAGGGACAAAGCGACGAGCAAACGCCGACCGCACAGAGAGCGGGAGGACTGCTCGCCCGCGTCATCCTCATCACCGTTGCCAACGGCGCGGACAATCTCGGTGTGTATATTCCGCTGTTTACGGGATTCAACCGTCACGAGCTTCTGATTTGCCTCGCCGTATTTGCGCTCATGATCGCACTCTGGTGCCTTGCCGGCAGCAGACTCTCTGCGCTTCCCCTCCTGCACCGCCTACTGTCACGCTATCGGCACGTGATCGTGCCTGTCGTTTACGTTTCGCTCGGGCTTACCATTCTTTTGAAGGCTTACGCCATATAGTTCAGTTTTTTCATTCTTACTGATCATCGCTCAATATATCACAAAGTAGACTCGAAAGCAATGCCACCGGTCGATTATTGAACTATATTCAACAGCAACATACACAATCATATCCGCCACTCTCCTTCGTTTCAAAAGCAGAATTCAAAAAGGGGCTTGCGAACGTCCCCCTATTGTGATACAATGATCATACATTAAATCATCGGGAGGTCTTATCTTGAAATCTGCTTACACCCGTCTGAAGCTTGCCTGCTATACGACGAACGTCACCATGTCTGTGGTGGGAAATCTCTCGCCCGTCCTCTTTCTGACGTTCCGCTCACTTTACGGCATCTCGTATACCCTGCTCGGACTCCTCATCCTCGTCAACTTTGTCACACAGCTTACCGTGGATCTGGTATTCTCATTTTTCTCACACAAGTTCAACATTCCGCTCGCGGTCAAAATGACACCGATGATCGCCGTGGTCGGCTTGATCCTATACGCGCTTGCCCCCGTCCTCTTCGCTGAGAACGTCTATCTCGGCTTGCTCCTCGGCACGATCGTCTTCTCCGCCGCCAGCGGCTTTGCAGAGGTTTTGATCAGCCCCGTCATCGCCGCGATCCCGTCCAAGGACCCTGACCGTGAGATGAGCAAGCTCCATTCCATCTACGCATGGGGCGTCGTTTTCGTCATCGTCGTCAGCACGGTCTTTCTCCTCCTTTGCGGAAAAGAGCACTGGCAGTGGCTTGCCGTCCTGTTTGCATCCGTCCCACTCATCTCCTTTATTCTCTTCTTTGGCGCAGTGATCCCGCAGATGGAAACACAGGAGAAGGTATCCGGTGTTCTCTCATTTTTAAAGGATAAAAAACTCTGGGTCTGCTTCTTTGGTATTTTTCTCGGCGGTGCGGCAGAGTGCACCATGGCACAATGGAGCTCGGGCTATCTTGAGCAGGCACTCGGTATCCCCAAGGTATGGGGAGACATCTGCGGCGTTGCGCTCTTTGCCGTCATGCTCGGTCTCGGACGCTCGCTATACGCCAAGCGCGGCAACAATATCCGTGGCGTTCTCTTCCTCGGCGCGATCGGCGCTACGGTCTGCTATCTCGTTGCGGCGCTACTGAATATCCCCATCATCGGTCTGATTGCTTGCGCCTTCACGGGCTTCTGCGTCTCCATGCTTTGGCCCGGTAGCCTTGTCATCGCATCCGAGCGCTTCCCCTCGGGCGGCGTCTTTATCTTCGCCATGATGGCGGCGGGCGGTGACCTTGGCGCGTCCATCGCACCCCAACTCGTCGGCATCATCACCGATATCGCAAGCACGAGCCCTACCGTCGTTACACTTGCCGCCGATATCGGCTTGATGCCCGAGCAGATCGGCATGAAGCTCGGTATGCTGATCGGCGCACTCTTCCCCACGATCGCCATCCCGCTCTACCTGCATATCATCAAAGCCGACAAAAAGACAGGCGTCACCCGCCAAACACCGTAAAACGGCAAGGCCGACTTACTCCAAGCACAAAAAAGGACAGAGAGAATGGGTGATGCTCTTAGCGGAGAAATCACCTAACACCACAGTAGTATGTCGTCCCCTCTACAACTTGACAATTGAAATGTT
>JAFTIJ010000090.1 GCA_017456965.1 Clostridia bacterium | reverse complement strand
CTGCGTGCAATAACGGTAACGGCTGAATTTATGAGATGCGCATATACGATAGGCACGGTTCCTCGAAATAATATTCAGCCCGCAAGATATCATGCACGCGCTCTCCCTCACCCGACCTCCGTCGGGAGCTCCCTCCCGGAGGGAGCCTAACGGCAACACTCGTTTTTGTCAAACGCCATACAGACATGATGAATCGACAGAGATATTGTTTTCGATCAAAATCCGCGGCAACAATCGTTTTTTATCAATAATAAGATTGGACACTTTATATTATCAAAAGAAACTGTTACGGCAAAAATAACGCATTTCATGAAAAACGCTACACATCATTCGTTTTGCACGCTCGCGAGCATCCTTACGGCGGGGAAATCGCGCACGGCGGCGATGCATTTACAAACGCGCTTCGTCCTCACGGCAAGTGCTCCCGTAAACGCAAAGTCTTCTGCCGCACAAATACGCAAAATCAGCCTGTATTCACGGCAAAACAAAACAAGCGCGTGTTTGCAATCTTCTCCACCAACAAATCTCGATCACCAAATACAGACGCATTTTCGCACCCAGATCAAAAAGAAAAGCGCACCCACCCCACAATAAAGGAGTGCGTGCGCCGATATTCAGTTCTGCTTTGCGTGCCACTTGGAGACCGCGCCTGCGGCGAGCGTTGCCACCCAGAAGCCCGCGACGTCGATCACGAGCTCCAGAAGTAGGAGCAGGATCGAGGAGAGGGAGTACTCCATCATCAGAACGTACTCGACGAGCGTCCAGACAAAAATACCCGCAAAGAAAAGGAGCATGGTAAGTCCCACAGGGTGACGGGGCGAGAAGGTGCGCTTATCGTTGACGGGCGTCTCACGCAGGATCCACGCGTAGTACGCGCGCTCCATAAGGATCACGAGCAGTGCGATGATGCAATACGACGCGAGCAGGATACCCGCCGCGACGTCATCCGCGTACATATCGTACATCGTCAGATCGTCAAGATGAGGCCCGCAGATCACGTGGCGGAGAAGATAACGCAGAGAGGGGAAGAGAAACGCGCAAACAACAGAGATCACGGGCACGACGATCTTCTGCCACATTTTGCCGAAAAAGATAAAATAAGCGCAGATACCAAAGAAAGCGTATACCGTCATAAAAAGAATATATTCCGACAAAAAGGCGGGGATGCCGACCATCCACTCCTCAAGCCAGAGCGATTGCCAGAAAAAGACCTCCCCCAAGCAGTAGAGCGCAGTAAAAAAGAGCCCCACCAGATAGGGGATCAGATAAAAAAAGAGTAACGTTTTCGGTAACACCTTCATTGATTTCATGCCATTGACCGTACCTTTCGCAAAAATGTTTCATGAATGGATGCTCTGCATCATAAATTCTCGTGCTTTGCACTCCGTGAATGGAATGCCAATCTCCGATGCGCCGCAGCGCAATTCATAGCGAACACTATCCGCCATTCATTGTATCATCTTTTCCCCAAAAAGAAAAGTATATTTTGTAAATTTTATTTTTTTCTTCTTTTTTCTTGACTTACATGGGGAAAAGAGGTATAATTTCTATAGAACAAATTTTGGTTCTGTTATAAGAATTTGATCACTACGTTTCAAATATGTCAATATATAACGAAAGGATTTCTCAGTATGGATCTGCAAGCCATTATTAAAAGTCTGGAGAATTGCCCCTGCGGAAGATACCACGCCTTTGACCTGAAGGTTTACGAGGCTGATCGCGGTCTCGTTCACAAGGTTGGCGATATTCTGAAGCAGAGCAGCTTCCCCAAGAAGATCTACATCGTCTCCGATGAAAACGCCATGCGCGTATCCGAGGGCATCCTCGACACGCTCACGGATTTTGAATACGAGCTGAAGGTATACCCCGATATGCGTTACGCATATCTCTCCACCTCCAGAGAGATCATGGAGGCGGCAAAGGATTTTGACGGTATTCTCTCCATCGGTACGGGCTCCGTCAACGACGTCTGCCGCTACGCCGCCGCGCAGAGCAACAAGGCGTTTGCGATCTTCGCAACCGCGCCCTCTATGGACGGCTTCGCCTCCGACTCCGCGCCCCTGATCGAAAACAACTTCAAGATCTCCTATCCCTGCCGTCAGCCCTCCGTCGTGATCGCTGACACAGATATTCTCGCCGCCGCTCCCATCGAGCTGAAGGCGGCAGGCTTCGGCGATATCCTCGGCAAATACGTCGGTATTGTTGACTGGAAGGTCGCAAACTACACCGTCGGTGAATACTACTGTGAAAATATCGTGAGCCTCGTCAAGAAGGCTGTCGCTGACGTCGTCGCTATGGCTGACAAGATCACCGCCTGCGACCCCGAGGCGGCAAAATCCGTCATGGACTCTCTGATCCTGACCGGTTGCGCGATGCAGCTCGCCAAGAGCACCCGTCCCGCATCGGGCTCTGAGCACGTCGTCTCTCACTACTGGGAGATCCACAAGCTGGAGAAGGGAATCTGGCCCGATTTCCACGGCAAGAAGGTCGGTATCGCAACGCTCCTCGTCGTACGTCTCTATAAGAAGCTCCTCGCCTACAAGACGATCGAGCCCCATGCAGAGGCGCTTGACCTTGAGGACGTCTTCAAGCACTACAGCCCCAAGAATAAGGACGAGATCATCGGCTACAACGTACCCAATCCCACGGACGATATTGATCCCGCCGTTCTCAAGGCTCGCTGGTCCGACATTCTCGACTCGATCGAGAACGATCTCCCCACGGAGGAGGCGCTCTACAATATGATGGTCGCCGCAGGCTGCACCACGGAGCTTGCCGACGCAAACCTGACCCGCGAATTTGCAGAAGAAGCATTGATCTACAGCCCCTTTATGAGACGCAGAATCACCCTGCTTCGCATCATTTCCATGCTCGGTATCGACACCGAGGGTCTTTACAATTGCTAACCCCCACTCCTTTCTTTTTCCCGAATGCTCCTTGGAGCATTCGGGTTTTTTATTTCATAGGAAATTGCGTGAAATCGACCTCGCCGTTTTGCCGCGCCCCGTGACACGGAAAGCTGCGATAGGCGAGCACCCTCCTGCGGGCGTTGCCCGCTTTTTTATATCATGGGAAATTGCGTGAAACCGACCTCGCCGTTTGACCGTAGTACGTTGTAACATTTAAAAGTTTATAAAATAAGATGGCAGACTCTCTGCGCCGTCATCCGTAAGCGGAACGCCAAAGGCGTGAGGTGAAGGCTCTGCGCATGGCAGAGTTAAAATTGCGATTTCCTGTTTGTGTACGATATTTTTTGAAAAGAAGGCACATCAGATCGGGGACTCCCCGCGTGTGCAGATCCTTCACTTCGCTCCGCTTCGTTCGAGGATGACAGCACAGGGGAGGTTTCCGCTTTTCGGACCGTCGGGGACGCCGGTCCCTACTACGATGTTTTATCAGTAACTTTTCAAAAAAAGATATACATCTGGTCGGGCGGTTGGTGCTTGCGCAAGATCCTTCACTTCGCTCCGCTTCGTTCGAGGATGACAGCGCAGGGGAGGTTTCCGCTTTTCGGACCGTCGGGGACTGTACAGTGTAGTATGATAGTATACAGGTAGTGCAAGATGATTGTATACAGTTTTGTGATATAATAAAGGCAAGAAAATGACCCAAAGGAGGTTGTTCGAATGCCTTGGAAGGACAAAACTGTGGAAGAATTAAGAAAAGAATTTGTAGAGGCAGCAAAGACCTCAAAAAACTTCAGCTCACTCTGCCGTG
>JAFTIJ010000009.1 GCA_017456965.1 Clostridia bacterium | reverse complement strand
AACGGATGGAATAGCCCTCTCTCACAAGACGTGCCACAGCGGGCAACGCGAGATCGTAGCCCTTCTGGTGGCATATTCTGCCCACGGTCAGGAGTCGAACGCCGTCAAAGCCGTCCTCAAAGGACACGCCCGTCTCTGCAAGCGCACAGATCTCGTCCGCGTCCACGATATTCTCCACCGTAACGATCTTATCCGAGATCTCGGGCAGTGCCGTTCTGAGCGAGAGCCCGATCTTCTCCGATACCGTCACGACCCTGTCGCACATGGAGAAATAGTGGAGATACAGCGCATCCTCCCTCGGCGGCATTGCGTAATCAAAGTGGAGCCATGCAAGCTTCTGCTTGGCACGCACCTTATCACACATATAGAACATCGTATGATCGCCCCAATAGGCAAGTGCTATGTCGTACTCTCCGTCAAGCGCAGGCATCTTTTTCAGAAGCTCCACCCAGATCCGATTGGATGCGAAATCCCGCTCGGCATCCGTTCTTGCCGTCTTCCTTTTTATTATATGCGGCAAAAGGCAGAAGACGCGGAAAGGATTTTTATTCAGATACCGTCTCATGATAATACGGGCGGCGTTATTACGGTCGATCAAGAAGATCTCACCGTCCTCGCCCATCTCCAGAACATGGATCTGCTTTGGTAGCATGGACAGGAAATCTCCCGATTTTTTTGCAAGGAGCAGATCCACGTCGTATCGGTCGTAGTCGATCGCGTGACGGGCAAAGGAAAGAAACGATTTCTCGCTTCCCGCCGCCGCCATCGTGATACCGATCACCAGAATTCTTTTTTTCATGATAGAGCCCCTCGCTTTCTTTTCGTCACGCTTCCCTTTCATTTTATCAAATCCACGCGTCCCTGTAAAGCGGAAAGTGTGAAATAAAAGAAAAAGCGTTGACTTTTTTTATTCAGTATGTCATAATATTCATGAATTTATACAGAAAGGAAGCATTTTCTATGGCAGATCATTTTGGCGCGATCGCCGCCGGTGAGATCGGCTCCAAGCGTCTCCCGCTCGTTTTCCCCGAGCCCACACCGAAAAACGGCGTTCGCCTTCCCTTGCGTCTTACAGAAAACGCATCACCCACCCCCGTACCAAAGAAGGTCTCGACCCGCGAGGAGCTGGATCTTGCAATCGAGCATCTCCGCGAGCATTACAAGCCGTTTCTCCGGCGTCTCGCACCTGTCCCTCAACCCACAAGATCGGTCATTACGCTGACCGATTTCCAAATGAGGGAATGCTGTGAGGAGGACCTCTCGGATTTCTCGCGCGTGCTGCGCGGTGAGGGTGATTGGCAACAGATCACAGTCCCCTATTATTTCGGGCCGACGGGCGCGTGTGTCAGCTACTACCGCACCGCCTTTGAAATGAAAAAGCCCGCGCCCGACCAAGCCGTCCGTGTCTGCTTTGACGGCGTGGACTATATCGCAGAGGTTTTTCTGAACGGAAGCTTTCTCGGCTCTCACGAGGGATTTTTCGGTGCCTTCTCCTTTGACGCCACCCCCTATCTGCGGGACGGCGAAAACATACTGACCGTTACCGTAAGAAACGACTACGTCTACGGCGGCAACCAAGGACCGACCGCAGAGCCGATCCGTCTGGAGGGAGACAAGCTCTATGCCGCCACGGGTCTCGGCTACGATGACGCGGAGACGGGCTGGCACCATTGCCCTCCCGGCTACGGCATCTGTCAGGGTGTGCGCGTCGAGACGCTCCCGCGAATCTTCATCTCCGACCTTTACGTACGCCCGCTTTGCGATACAAAGGAGGCTGAGGTCTGGTGCGAGATCCATAATACGGACTACCTGCCCCCCAAGGCACTCACGCTCCGATACGCCATCCACGGGAGAAACTTCTCCTCCGTCCCCGTGACCTTTGACGGCTATACGCCGATCACTTTCAAGGATGCCGACCACGGTGATATCGTCAGCACCGCCGACCTTGCAGATCCCGAAAAAATGAAGGATGCAATGAAGCTCAGCTTCTATCACGGTGCCAATCTCGTCAAGCTCCGCATCCCCATGCAAAACGTACGCACGTGGACGCCCGACGCGCCCTATCTCTACGAGGTGCAGGTCACGCTTTGTCCGGACGGCGTCCCCACGGACACGCAGACGTCCACCTTCGGCATGAGAAGCTTCACCGAGGATATGACGTCCACCCCCAAGGGTATGTTCTATCTCAACGGCGAGTCCATCCGTTTGCGCGGTGCAAATACGATGGGCTTCGAGCAGCAGGACGTTCTGAGAGGCGACGACGATATGCTCCTGTACGATATGCTGATGGCTAAGGCGTGCAACATGAACTTTCTCCGTCTGACCCAGCGCCCCGTCCAGAAGGAGATCTACGATCTCTGCGACTGCATCGGGCTCATGCTGCAGACCGACCTCCCTCTTTTCACCGTCATGAGACGCACAAAATTTGCAGAGGGCATCCGACAGGCAGAGGAAATGGAACGTCTGATCCGTCCGCACGCCTCCTCGATCCTCGTCTCCTACATGAACGAGCCGATGGCAAACGGCGGCAACCGCCCGCACAGACATCTGGTGCGCGATGAAATGGAGGACTTCTTCTCCGCCTGCGACACCGCGATCCGTCTCTTGAATCCCGACCGCGTGATCAAGCACATCGACGGCGACTACGATCCACCCGACAGCACCCTCCCCGACAATCACGTCTACTGCACGTGGTACAACGGTCACGGCATCGACATGGGTAAGCTCCATCGCGGCTACTGGCTCGGCGTCAAGGAGGGCTGGTACTACGGCTGCGGCGAGTTTGGCGCGGAGGGTCTCGACCCCGTGCCGCTCATGCGCGCGCGCTACCCCAAAGAGTGGCTGCCGCAAACCGCAGAGGAAGAAAAAACGTGGGAGCCCGGCAGGATCAAGGACGCACAAAGCGGAAATATGCATTTCTTCTACTACGACACGCAGGATACGCTTGAGGACTGGGTGCGCGAGAGCCACCGACATCAGGCCTTTGGCACCAGACTCCAGACCGAGGCCTTCCGCAGAGATCCGAATATGATCACCTTTGCGCTCCATCTTTTCATCGACGCATGGCCGTCCGGCTGGATGAAGACCGTCGTGGACTGCGAGCGCAATCCCAAGCCCGCCTTCTTTACCTACCGTGACGCGCTGACGCCCCTCATGCTGAGCATCCGCAACGATCGAAAGACCTATTTTGCGGGAGAAGAAGCCGCAATCGAGCTTTTCGTCTGCAACGACACACACGCGGTAAGCGACGGACACAAGCTGACGCTGGAATTGCTCGATCAAAACGGCAACGCCGTCCTGCGCGGCAAGCACGACGCCGTCTTTGGTGAGAACGCGCCCTTTATGCAGGGTGAAATCACCTTTGTCACGCCCGAAACGGACGACCGCAACGTCTACACGCTCCGCGCGATCCTGACGGACAAGGACGGCGCCGTCCTGCACTACGCCGACGAGGAGATCGAGGTCTTCCGAAGCGAGGCGCCGACCGAGGCGACCGCCACGGTCACGAGTGGCGAGGATTTCATCGCAAGACAGGACGAGCTCGTCGCGCTTGCCAAGAGCGGCAGAACCGTCATCGTCGAAAATCTACGTCCCGGCGTCTACGATGTGGACGGTCACACGCTCCGCGTCAAGAACTGCGGTATGCGCGCACTTCATTTCGTATCGAGAAAGACGGGACATCCGCTCGTCGAGGGCTTCACACCCTACGACTTCCGTCTCTGGTACGACGAAAAGCAGGATATGATCACGCCGATCCTGCGCAACACCTTTACCTGTGACGGTATGATCCCGATTCTGCTCAGCGGCAACAGCCTGAAGGGTAGTGCATGGGGACAGAAGCTCTACCCCGCATTTGCCTGTGCGGAGCTTCCGCTTGGCAAGGGACGCCTCATCGTAAACGAGGTCGATCTGCGCTCTCATCTTGCCAATCCCGTCGCCAAACGCTTCTACGATCGACTGCTCCGCTACTGATCCTACCGTTTTCGCAATTTCCGTCATAGACCTCCGTTTTTCCGCATACATATAGAGCAAAACGAAAAACGGAGGATTCTCATGAATACGCAAACGTACAAACCCGAAGGATGGATCAGCACGGGCAACGACGCCCGCGAATATTATTATAGCCAGAGCACACTGGAAAAGGCTGCCGCCACGGGCAGGATCTTAGAGGCGCGCGTCACGCTCTGCGATGCGGACTTCTCCTTGCACGTCGATCTTGGAACGATGCGCGGCAGGATCCCGCGCACGGAGGCGGTCTACAACGTCTCTGGCGAGGAGGTCAAGGATATCGCCGTCATCACGCGCGTCGGCAAAAACGTTGCCTTCAAGGTGATCGGCTTTGAGACTGTGGACGGCGAAACCGTCGCTATCCTCTCACGACGGCTGGCACAGATGGATTGCATGGAAAATTATCTCATGGATCTGATCCCCGGGGACGTCGTGGACGCGCGGATCACGCATCTGGAGCCCTTCGGCGCCTTTGTGGATATCGGCTGCGGCGTGATCTCCTTGCTCTCGATCGATTGCATCTCCGTCTCACGCATCTCGCATCCACGCGACCGCTTCTACGCGGGGATGCCGATCAAGGCTGTCATCAAGAGCATCGACCGCGAGCACTCCCGCATCTACGTGACGCACAAGGAGCTGCTCGGCACGTGGGAGGAGAACGTTGCCCGCTTCTCCGTCGGTCAGACCGTGGCGGGAACGGTACGCAGCATCGAGCCCTACGGCATCTTCGTCGAGCTCTCGCCCAATCTTGCGGGCCTTGCGGAATACCGCGAGGGAATCACCGCAGGTCAGCGCGCCGCCGTTTACATAAAAAACATCATCCCCGAAAAGATGAAGGTCAAGCTCGTCCTCGTTGACGCCTACAGCAGTAACGTCACGACAGACTATCATCTCGACTATTTTGCGGATGCCCCTCATATCGACCGCTGGGTCTACTCCCCCGAGGCATCGGGACGCGTGATCGAGACCGTCTTTGAGGAGGGCTGAATCCTGCAACAGTAACACACAAGCAGTCGAAAAAGCGGGCTGTGCCCGCATCCGTGTGCTCGCCTATCGCCTTGTTACATCAAAACGAAGTACGTCAAAACGGCGAGGTCTGTTTTGCGCAATTTCCTATAGGTTAAAAAGAAAAGCTCCCTTGTGCAAAGGGAGCCGGCGCGATAGCGCCTGAGGGATTGTTTGTCTGAAAGATTTATGTTATTTACAACCCCTCCGCCGCGTTCCGCGGCACCTCCCCTTACACAGGGGAGGCTTTTTT
>JAFTIJ010000089.1 GCA_017456965.1 Clostridia bacterium | reverse complement strand
TGTCATCCTCGAACGGAGTGCTTTGCACGGAGTGAAGGATCTGCGCACGGGAGGAGTACAAAATTTGATTTTCTTTATGCAAAAGTAACTGGTTTGAAAAGGCAGCCATTGGGTCGGGCGGTTGGCGCTTGCGCAAGATCCTTCACTCCACTTCGTTTCGTTCGAGGATGACAGCGCAGGGGGCGCTTAAGCAAAACAAACAACTCGACAAATTGAGATTTAGCAGAGTTTGGGGTTCTCGCCACCCTTCTGCAGGGAAGCTATCTTTTTTGAAAAAGGTATACATTGGGGCGGACGGTTGGCTCTTGCGCAAGATCCTTCACTCCACTTCGTTTCGTTCGAGGATGACAGCGCAGGTAGTGTTTCCGCTTTTTGGATCGTCGAGGGCGCCGATCCCCACGGGTAGGTGCTTTTTGCCACCTTAGATTACAAAAACGGGTGCGAACCGAAAAATCTCCTCACCCTTCTACGGATCGAACGCCGGGCGTTCGCCGTTTCTTTTGCTTCTTTTCTTGAGGGGGCAAGAAAAGAAGGATGCCTCTCGAAGTAAATAGCGCTTACGTTTACGAGGGCTTGACAAATGCTACGGAATGCGTTATAATTTCTTTGGCTGTAAATTTATTTTAACATCACGATACGTGGGAAAGGGGAAACGAAAATTTGAAGGAAGATTTGCTTGGCAAAAAGATCAAGAGTCTTCGTCTGGCGAAGGGCATGACGCAGGCGGCGCTGTCGGGTGACACCATTACGCGCAATATGCTCAGTCAGATCGAGAACGGCGTGGCACAGCCGTCTGTGGCGACGATCACGCAGCTTGCCGAGAGGCTGGATACGCCTGTGGAATATTTCTTTTCGGAGAGCACCGACCTCGACGCGTTTCGCAAGATCGGCGCGATCGGACGCATCCGTAAGCTGTATGCCGCAGGGGAATTTGCAAAATGTATTGCCCGCTTGGAGGCGCTCGGTGTCTCGGACGACGAGACGGAGATGCTTTTTGCAAACGCGTATTACGAGCGAGGCGTCAAGGCGTACCGAGAGGGTATGCTCCGCAGTGCGGCATCCTTTTTCAGAGCCGCGATCGAGCACGCGGAGAAGTCAGTCTACGTCAACGGGGAAATGCGATCGATGGCGGAGCGCTATCTCTGCGTCATGCAGTATATTGATACCAAGGACGCGTCCAAGCTCTCCTTGAGCGATACGCATAGCAGGCGTGGTGCGTGTCATAACGATATCCTGTATATATGCGCGATCGCGGGGGCGGCGCCTGAGTGGGCCAAGTCCTGCAGTACCGGCCTTTGCCGTGAGCATCTGGCGCTGAGAGACGGGCTTGAGAATGCGAATACCGACGCGCTTGAGGGCTTTATCTCCGAGCTGAGGGGGCTTATTGACCGATGCGACGAGGAGGGCGATATGATACTGAAATATCATTTGTATTGCGATCTGGAGAAGCTCGCCAGCCGCTGTGGCGATTATAAGTGCGCCTACGAGTGCTCCTCGGAGCGATTGCTTCTGTCAGAAAAAATGAATCACTGAAATAAAAGAGGAAAGTGCTATGATCAAACGATTTATACAATACTATAAGCCGCACAGAACGCTTTTCGTGCTGGATATGCTCTGTGCCTTCGTTCTCGCTGTTTGCGATCTTTTCTACCCGATGATCACAAGATCCATGATGAACGATTTTATTCCCAATAAGCAGCTCCGTACGCTTATCGTGTGGGGAGTCATTTTGCTTTTCATCTACCTTGTGAAGATGGGGCTCAATTACTTTATCCAGTATTTCGGTCACCTGGTCGGCGTCAGAATGCAGGCGGATATGCGCAAGGAGGCGTTCGATCATATCGAAAAGCTCCCGTTCCCCTATTTTGACGATCATAAGTCGGGTGCCATCATGTCCCGCGTCGTCAACGACCTGCAGGAGATCGCCGAGCTTGCGCATCACGGTCCCGAGGACCTGATCGTGTCATGCTTCCTTCTGATCGGCTCCTTTGTGCTGATGGCGACGATCAATCTGTGGCTGACGCTGATCATTTTCGCGTGTCTGCCGTTTCTTGTGCTCTTTGCCGTCCGTAAGCGCCTGAAAATGAGCGCCGCCTTTACCGAGGCGCGCGAGGAGGTCGCGGAGGTCAACGCGACGCTGGAGAATAGCATCGCGGGCGTGCGTGTTGCCAAGGCGTTTGAAAACAGCGCGTACGAGTCGGAGAAGTTTCAGCGACAGAATGCGGCCTTCGTCAAGGCGAAGGGCAAATCCTACCGCGCGATGGCGGAGTTCTTCTCGGGCAACGGCTTTATCATTGACGTGCTGAACGTCGTGATCCTCGTCGCGGGCGGTATCTTTACCTACTACGAGCAGATCACCTTCGCGGATTTTACTACGTTTATCCTTTTTGTCAATATCTTTATGAATCCGATCCGTAAGCTGATCAACTTCATTGAGCAGCTTCAGAACGGCATGAGCGGCTTTACGCGCTTCTGTGAGCTGATGGATACCCCCGTGGAGACGGATGCCGAGGGCGCGGAGGAGATGGGCAAGGTGCGCGGCGAGATCGAGTTTGACCGCGTCAGCTTCTCCTACACCGAGGGCGCTAAGGAGATCCTCTCCGATCTGAATCTGCATATCCGTGAGGGCGAGACCGTCGCACTCGTCGGCCCCTCGGGTGCGGGTAAGACCACGATCTGCCATATTCTGCCTCGCTTCTATGAGATCCGCGGCGGCGAGATCCGCATCGACGGCAAAAATATCCACGACGTCACGCGCTCCTCGCTCAGAAAAAATATCGGTATCGTCACGCAGGACGTGTTCCTCTTTACGGGTACCGTCTTTGACAATATCGCCTACGGCAGAGAGGGTGCGTCGATGGAGGAGGTCGTCCGTGCGGCGAAGCTTGCCAATATCCACGACTTTATCTGCACACTCCCCGACGGCTACGATACCTTCGTCGGTGAGCGCGGCGTCAAGCTCTCGGGCGGACAGAAGCAGAGAATCTCGATTGCTCGCGTCTTTTTGAAGGACCCCCGTATTCTGATCCTCGACGAGGCGACGAGTGCGCTCGATAACGCAACGGAGATCCTGATCCAGCGCTCGCTTGACGAGCTCTGCCGCGGCCGTACGACCATCGTTGTCGCACACCGTCTTTCCACCGTCAAAAACGCCGATGAGATCGTCGTGATCACCGAGGACGGCATCCGCGAGAGAGGCTCACACAGCGAGCTCCTTGATCAGGACGGAATCTACGCTGAGCTGTATCGCTCGCAGTTTGCAAACGCATAAAGGAGGGGCTATGGAGATCAAGAAATTTGAGGTCGGTGACGTTCTGGAAATGAAAAAAGCGCACCCCTGCGGTGCGCGCCGTATGCGCGTTTTGCGCGTCGGCTCCGATATCCGTATCCTCTGCGTCGGATGCGGCAGAGACGTGACCGTTCCCAGAGAAAAATTGGAGAAAAATATCCGAAAAATCATACCATCTGACGAAGTGGATAGTTAAGTTGAACAATGGTATTTGCATCAATTTGTTCAGGTTGAATAAAAATGATTTTTGCCAGAATTTTCTCCCATAAAACGCTTGAAAAAGTTTGGAAAAGAGTGTATCATATATATAAAGTATCGGTGCCGCAATGACGAATACGCGGTCCCGCGCAAAATCCACCTTCGTCAGGAAAGAGGTTTATCATGATTAAACTTATTGTTGGTCTCAAAGGTTCAGGCAAAACCAAAACTTTGATTTCCCAAGTAAACGCTGCGACAGAAACATCCCACGGCTCCGTTATCTGCCTTGAAAAGGGCGATAAGCTCCGTTTTGATATCAAGTATCAGGCCAGACTGATCGACGTCGAGGAGTATAATATCGACAACGCTCACGGTCTCAGATGCTTCGTTGCAGGCCTCCATGCTTCCAACAGCGATATTACGCACATTTTCATCGACTCCGCCCTCAAGATCTGTAAGGACGATCTCGCTGAATTCTCTGCGTTTGTTGCCAACACGGAAGACTGGGCAAAGAAGTGGAACGTTCAGTTCTATCTGACCGCTTCCGTTGCAGAAGCCGATCTGCCCGAAGAACTCAAAAAATATCTTTAATCGCGCGAATACCGATACATGAAGATCCCGATCATCCGATCGGGATTTTTTTAATCTATAGGAAATTGCTCGAATCGATCTCGCCCTTATACCGCACGTGATGGCGCAGAATGTCATTGTGACGCTGTACGATACTGTAACGGCGCGGTATCTTTATTGAAAATATAGCGTTCGAGGCAGGCAAACGGGAGGGGGCTCCCCTCCTACGAATCCCGCCAATGCCCGTGTGATCATCAAATCGGGGACGCACTGAAAAATCCCTCTCTCACAACGGATCGAACGCCGTCGCGTTCGCCGTTTCTTTTGCTTCTTTTCTTGAGGGGTCAAGAAAAGAAGGCGTCCTCTTCGGGCATCGTGGTGCCCTGCGATGGCGTTTGGTGACGCGGGACGGGTCGCTTGACTCCGAAATAGAAAAACTTGCATGGTTTTACATCCATTGTAATGCGGCTTTTCGGTAATCTTGACAAAATATAGGGTTGCTTATTGACAAAAGGCACAGGATATAGTATAATGAAATCAAAATTCGCGCAATGTCCTAATGATATAAAAAGGAGATACGATCATGGAACATATGAATTGGAATGGATTTAAGACGGGTATCTGGCAGGATGAAATCAACGTGCGTGATTTCATTCAGCAGAATTACAAGGAATATACGGGCGACGCCGCGTTTCTTGCGGACGCAACGCCGAGAACCAAAAAGCTGATGAGCAAGCTGCAGACACTCTTTGCCGTGGAGAGACAGTTTGGCGGTGTGCTTGATATCGACACCACCACGGTTTCCTCTCTGAAAAACTACGCTCCCGGTTATCTCGATAAGGAAAACGAGCTGATCGTCGGTCTGCAGACCAATCGCCCCCTGAAGCGCGGTGTCAACCCCTTCGGCGGCATGAGAATGGCAAAGCAGGCTTGCGAGGCCTACGGCTATGAGCTCAGCGAAAAGGTACAGACCGAGTTCCGTTACCGTACCACCCATAACGACGGCGTTTTCCGTGCGTATACGGATGAGATGCGCGCCGCACGTAAGTGCCACGTCATTACGGGCTTGCCCGACGCCTACGGCAGAGGCCGTATCATCGGTGACTATCGCCGCGTCGCGCTCTACGGCGTGGACAGACTGATCGCGGAAAAGAAGAAGGACAAGGCAAAGCTTGCCCTCAATAACTTCAATACCGACGAGGTGCGTCTGGACGAGGAGCTCTTCCAGCAGATCACTTTCCTCGGCTATCTCAAGGAGATGGCTGCGATGTATGGCTACGACATCAGCGCCCCCGCCGCAAACGCGCGTGAGGCGATCCAGTGGACCTACTTTGCGTACCTTGGCGCGATCAAGGAGCAGAATGGCGCCGCCATGTCTCTCGGACGCGTCAGCACCTTCTTTGACATCTATCTTGAGCGCGATATCGCAAACGGCACGCTGACCGAGGAGGGCGCACAGGAGCTGATGGATGACTTCGTTATGAAGCTCCGTATGGCAAGACACCTCCGTACCCCCGAGTATAACGAGCTTTTCGGCGGCGATCCGATGTGGATCACCGAGGCCGTCGGCGGTGTCGGCGAGGATGGCAGAACCCTCGTTACGAAGAATAGCTTCCGTATGCTCAATACCCTCTATACCCTTGGCTCCTCTCCCGAGCCCAATCTCACCGTTCTCTGGTCTCAGCAGCTCCCCGAGAACTTCAAGCGCTTCTGCGCCAAGGTCTCTGCGGATACCGACTCGATCCAGTATGAGAACGACGATCTTATGCGTCCCATCTATGGCGACGACTATGCGATTGCCTGCTGTGTCTCCGCAATGAAGGTTGGCAAGCAGATGCAGTTCTTCGGTGCGCGTTGCAACCTGCCCAAGCTCCTTTTGATCGCCATCAACGGCGGCTACGATACGAGCAGTAAGATGCATATCGGTCCCCAGATGCCCGTGATGGACGTCGAAAAGCTGGATTACGACGAGGTTATGGCGCGCTACGAGATCTATCTCGCATGGCTTAGCCGCCTCTACGTCAATACGATGAACGTGATCCACTATATGCACGATAAGTATGCCTACGAGAAAACGCAGATGGCGCTCCACGATACCGACGTTCACCGCTTCATGGCGTTCGGCGTTGCGGGTCTCTCCGTCGTTGCGGACTCTCTCAGCGCGATCCGCTACGCAAGCGTCAAGCCTGTCAAGGATGAGAGCGGCTTCATCGTCGATTTCGTGACCGACGGCACGTTCCCGAAGTACGGCAACGACGACGACCGCGTAGACCTCATTGCCAAGGATATGGCGCACCGCGTCATCACCGAGCTTCGTAAGACGCCCACCTATCGCGGCGCAGAGCACACGCTCTCCGTCCTCACCATTACCTCCAACGTTATGTACGGTAAGAATACCGCCGCTACCCCCGACGGCAGAAAGAACGGCGAGCCTTTCGCTCCCGGTGCGAACCCCATGCACAACAGAGAGGAAAACGGCGCTCTGGCATCGCTCAACTCCGTTGCCAAGATCAGTTATGACGACTGCCGTGACGGCATCTCCAATACCTTCTCCATCACGCCCGACGCACTCGGTAAGACCGAGGACGAGCGTATCGGCAACCTCGTTGCCATCCTCGACGGCTACTTCGCACAGATGGCGCACCATATCAACGTCAACGTCCTGAGCCGTGAAACGCTGATGAAGGCGTATGAGAATCCCGAGGCATACCCGAACCTGACCATCCGCGTATCGGGCTATGCGGTCAACTTCAACAAGCTCTCCCGTGAGCAGCAGAGAGAGGTCATCAGCCGTACCTTCCACGAGTCGATGTGAGGCGGATATGACGGGAAGGGTACATTCCTTTCAGAGTCTGGGCACGGTAGACGGCCCCGGTGTACGATTCGTCGTATTTTTCCAGGGCTGTAACCTGCGCTGTAAATGCTGTCACAATCCCGACACGTGGTCACCCTCAGGCGGTAACGCGTATAGCGCACAGGAGATCGTCTCGCGTGTCAAGCGCTTCCGATCGTATTTCGGTCGGGAGGGCGGCATTACGCTCTCGGGCGGTGAGCCGCTGCTACAGGCGGAATTTGCCCGTGAGATCTTCACCCTGTGTCATGCCGAGGGAATCCATACCTGTCTCGATACCTCGGGCAGTATCTTAAACGACGCCGTGCGCGCGCTCCTTGCCGAGACCGACCGCGTTTTGCTGGATATCAAGTACACGAGTGACGAGGCATACCGAGAGAACGTGAGATGCCCGATGGAAACGCCGATGGCGTTCCTCGATCATCTTGACGCGCAAAAGATCCCGACCACGATTCGTCAGGTCATCATCCCGACGGTAAACGACGACGAGGAGAATATCCTCGCTCTACGGGATATCGTACGTCTCCACAGTTGTGTGGATAAGGTCGAGCTCTTGCCGTTTCGTAAGATCTGTACGACAAAGTACGAGAATATGGGCATCCCCTTTCCCTTCGGGCATCTTCCCGAGGCAAAAAGGGAGGACGTCGAGCGGCTGAAGGCACTCTTGAATTGAAAAACGTATATACATAAAAGCACCCACAGACCTAAGCTGTCGCTTGGTCTGTGGGTGCATTGTTTTAACCTATAGGAAAATGCGCAAAATGAACCTCGCCGTTTTGCCGTGCCCGGTGACGCAGAAAGCAGAGCGATAGGCGAGCTGGGGGAAGCGGGCACAGCTCGCTTTTTAATGATGGGTGAGCTTGCGGAGATATCTGCGAAGCGTATTTCTGCCGCCTGCAGTTATGAGAAGGCATACACACCTCAGGCAAATGGCCGCGAGGGTGATCGCAAGGAGGGTAACGGCGTTTGTGACGCTGTCGGGGAGCGTGCCTTGCAGGACGGCGTGAAGCCTCTCGCCGATCAGCTCCTGTACGCAGTAGAATTCCAGTGAGACCGTTCCGAAAAAGCCGAGAAAGGCGATCAGCCCCTTGGCAAGGACGCTTGTGTGGTGCGAGAGCCACCCAAGCGTGCCCGAGAAGAGAAACGCGCCCGAGACGGCAAGCAGAAAATTCGGCACACAGCAGTTGGAGACCGGAACGAGCAGATACGTCTGCCGATAATTTGTGAGATACGCCGTGACGAGTCCCATGATGAAAAGCGCGATGTGGATCGGTATCATCGGCGGCGTGCGCTTTGGCAGACGCCCGTTTTTATGGAGATGACCGAGGAGGATGCCTGTCAGAAAAATGGGGATGCGGTTCGTGAAGCCAAAGAGGTCGAGGCGCATACGGTCTTTAACGAGCAGGGAAACGGTAAGCCAAAGGATCAGGGCACACCCCGTGAATACGGTCGGGCGGCGTGTGCGACACATCAGCGCATAGTAAAGAGGGAAGAGAAGATACAGCACCGTGATGGCGGGCACGAACCATAGCAGAGCGTACATATTCTCGGCAAAAAAGGTGATACCGAGAAGATTTCGCAAAAAGACGGAGACGGACCAGCCTTTTTGCCAAGCGATCACGGTTGCCATCAGAACATACGGGGGAAGCACGCGGAGCAGGCGGCGCTTATAAAACGTCGGTAAATTATATTTACCGATCGCGTGAGTGAGCCCCATGCCCGAGAGCAGTAGGAAGAGATCGACACCGAAGAAGCCGATCTGCTTGACAAAGCCCTCGATGAAGCCGAGCACGGGAATGCCCGGCGCAAGCGGGATCCACTCGTGAAAGATACAGATCCAAAGCGCGGCGATGTCCATCAGTGGCGTCCGATACCGTTCAAGATAGGACATGGCTCAGATGAAGAGACGCGCCTCGATCTCGGCGCAGAGTGCATGGTAGACGGGCAGATGCAGCTCCTGTACCTTGAAGGTCTCCGTCTCGGGTACGCGGATCGTACAGGTGCAAAGCGCCGAGAGCGCACTGTCGCGCGCGCCCGTGAGCGCGATGGAGGGGAGCCCCATGGCCTTGGCGGTCTTGGCGGCGTTTACGACGTTTTTGGAGTTGCCCGAGGTGGAGATGCCGAGGAAGAGATCGCCCTCTCTCGCATAGGCGAAGACCTGCTGTGCGTAGATGAGGTCGGCGTCCACGTCGTTTGCGTAGGCGGTCAGAAGCGCACTTGCCGTATCCAGAGCGATGGCGGGTATGCCTCGCTGGAGCTTCTCTGCAAAGGGTATGCTGTCTTCACCGAGTGCGTTCTCAAAGCGTGCCTTTTCCTCTGCCGTCATGGGGCGCTTCAGGAGAAAGCCCTTCATCAGCTCTCCGACGATGTGGGAGGCGTCGGCGGCGGAGCCGCCGTTGCCGCAGGCAAGGAGCTTGCCGCCCTTTTCGTACATGGTGAGCATGAGGTCGAGTGCGCGATCCAGCTCCTTACGGCAGGCGGCGAGTGCGGGGTATCTTGTAATCAATGTGTCAATATGGTTCATCGTAGTGATCCTTTCATTCCGTTATATTTGAGAGGCAACCGCGAGTGCGGCGTAGTCACCGATGCTGTCGCCGAGTGCGGCGGGCAGGATGCGGCATTTTTCTCGGGCGTAGGAGAGCGTTTCCCGCATCAGGACGCGCTCCATGTGCGGGCGCAGAAGTGCCTCTGCGCGCTCAAAAATACTGCCGATGACGATCGCCTCGGGATTTAAGAGATCCACGAGGATCGAGAGCCCCGCGCCGAGCTTCTCGCCGCAGAGACGCCACACCTCAAGGGCGGTGGGCTCGCCTGCGGCCGCCTGCTCGGCTAAGAGCTTGGCGGTGATCTGCGGGAGATCTGCACGGCTCTTGCAGTAGGGAAGCGTGCCGCCTGTCTGCAGGATCTCGGTTGCGAGCGTCTGCCCGAGCTGAGCGATGCCGCCGCCACTGCAGAAGCCCTCGAAGGAGCCGCGCTTGCCGTAGCCGACGGGGCCGTTCTGATCCATGCGGATGTGTCCGATCTCGCCCGCCATGCCCGACGCGCCGCTATAGAGTCTGCCGCCGAGGATCAGCCCCGCGCCCATGCCCGTGCCGAAGGTGAGGAAGATCATGTGCTGTGTCCCCTTGCCCGCGCCGAACCGCCACTCCGCAAGCGCACAGGCGTCGGCGTCGTTGCAAAGGCGCGCGGGGATGCCGAAGCGTGAGGTCAGCATCTCACAGATCGGGATTTCGTCCCAGCCCGGCAGATTGGGGGGCGAGAGGATCAGCCCGCGCGATGCATCCAGCGGTCCGCCACAGCTTACGCCGATGGCGTCGCCCGTGCCGATCGCCCCGACCGCGTCCATGATGCGCGCAAGCGTCTCTTCGCAGGTGGTCGTGGAAAAACGGATCTTGTTTTTAATTCCGCTTTGGTCTCCGAGAACGACGGCGCATTTCGTGCCGCCGATATCAATTCCTATTTTCATGTTGTTTTCCCTTTCTTTTTTAAAGTGCAAACGGGGTATCGCGGGAGGAGTGCTCGTTGTTTTATGAGATCGTTTTCGATATCGTGCTCCGTGGCGTGCTTTGGGAGTCGGTTACGGCTTTCGTCGTCGGGATGTTGGGAGGACTCAGAAGAGGGGGCGTACCGTGCTCCCGAGTGCGTGCGCCTGCTCGGCGTCGGGCATTTTTTCGTTCAGGATGCGATAGAATGCGGCGGAGTGATCAGCAACGATAAAGTGGGTGAACTCGTGCATGACGACGTAGCGGATAAAGTGCGGCGGATAGAAGATGAGCTGACGGTTGAAGGTCAGGATATGCTCTCTCGGTCGGCAGTTTGCGTGGCACCGCTTCATCATGCGCAAGCGGATCTCGGGGAAGGGCGTGGCGTCACGAAAGAGCGGATAGAGCTCATGGCAAAGCGCGGTCAAAAGCGCCGTCAGCTCTGCCTCTGCGCATGCTCGTATCATCGCTTCGATCCGTCGGCGGTCGGTTTCCTTGGGTAAAAGGAGAACACTGTCGGTCATGACGGGACGCGTGACGCCCTCTTTGAAACAGAGCGTGCGCTCTTTGCCGAGGATCGTCAGACACGAGCCGTCGGAGAGCGTAAACGGCTCCGTCGGCGGCGGGAGACGGTCCAGCGCCTGTAAAATAAAATGTGCCTTCTCTGTCAAGAAGGCTTCGATCTGTGCGTGAGTGACCTTATGCGGTGAGGAGACGGTAACACTCCCGTCCGCACGGATGCGGAGATTGATATTCTTGACGGCCTTTTTCACCCACGTATAAGGGATTTCGCGGCCCTGCAAGGTGAGGGCCGCGAATACGGTTTTGTTTTTCATGTAAAGAGATCAGTTTTCTCTCTTCTGACCCCAGAAGAAGAGTGCTACGGTTCCGGGACCCGTGTGAGAGCCGATGGTCGTACCGATGTTGTTGATCACGACCTTGCCCTTGAGATTGGGGAACCTCTCCTGGATGGTTTCGGCGATCTCCTTGGCCTCGTTGAAGCGTCCGGAGTGGCTGATGAAGCACTTGTCCGCGTACTCGGTGCCGCCGTCGGCGAAGGTCTCCATTTTCTTGACGATCGCCGCCATGACCTTCTGCTTGGTGCGGATCTTTTCTCTCGGAATGAGCTTGCCGTTTACGTCTACGTTGAGCAGAGGGCAGATCTGCAGGATCGTGCCGAACCAGCCCGATACCTTGGAGACGCGGCCGCCCTTGACGAAGAAGGTAAGGTCGGTGGAGTAGAACCAATGGTGCATACGGAGCTTGTTCTCCTCGACCCACGCGTAGAGCTCGTCGATGGTGTAGCCCTCATCGCGAAGATCGGCCATCTTGTCAAGCAAAAGACCTGAACCGGCGGATGCGGCGAGAGAGTCGATGACGTAGATCTTTCTGTCGGGATACTGCTCCTCAAGCATTTCCTTGGCTACGCAAGCAGAGTTGTAGGTGCCGGAGATGCCGGAGGAGAGGCAGAGATGGATGATATCCTTGCCGTCCTCAAGGAACGGGGTGAAGTAGTCGACGAATTCGCCGTTGGTGACCTGAGAGGTCTTGGTTTCCGCGCCGTTCTGCATTGCCTCGTAGAACCGGTCGATGGGCATGGTCTGTCCGAGGTCGTCCACATACTCTACGCCGTCGAGGGTGTAGTGGA
Source organism: Clostridia bacterium (assembly GCA_017456965.1). Classification (GTDB taxonomy): domain Bacteria; phylum Bacillota; class Clostridia; order Oscillospirales; family CAG-272; genus QALR01. Next base: position 11,264 of record JAFTIJ010000089.1, on the reverse strand, counting down.
AGCAAGCGTATTTGATATCTCTTTTTTCAAAGTGCTTTGCAGAGATGTCTGCGGTTGAGCAACCGCTGATGATGTAATTGTTCATACTGAATACCTTCTTTCCCTATAATTAAATGATTCCATTTTCATTATAAACGAAACTCATTGATTTGTCAACATTTTTCCTCACGGGTTAACGACGTGGATGGGGGCTCCCGCCTCAAAGGCGCGGAGATTGTCCGCGACGATGCCGACAAGACGCGTGCGAGCCTCGATCGTCGCCCACGCGACGTGGGGGGTGACGTAGCAGTTTTTTGCAGTGAGATAGGGGTGACCTGCGCGCATCGGCTCCTCGTCGAGCACGTCGATGCCCGCACCGCGGAGCTTGCCCGTATTCAGGGCGTGTACGAGCGCCTCCTCATCCACCACGGCGCCGCGCGCGGTATTGATCAGGACGGCATCGGGCTTCATTTTGGCAAGCGCGGCGCGGTCAATGAGATGGCGGGTCTCCTCGGTCAGAGGGCAATGCAGGGTGAGATAGTCGCTCTCGGTGAGCAGAGTATCAAGCGGTACGGTCTCCACACCCTCGCATACCGTCGGTCTGTGTGCCGTCGCAATGACGCGCATACCGAAGGCGCGCGCGATCCCCGCGACAGCTCTGCCGATCGTGCCGAGCCCGAGGATGCCGAGCGTCTTGTCGCGAAGCTCGCTCGTCGGATAGGCAAAGTAGGAGAAGGTTTTAGCGCTGACCCACGTGCCACTCGCCACCGACGCCGCGTAATCGTCCGCGTACGAGGCGAAATGCAGGATCATGGCAAAAACGTGCTGGGCGACGGAGTCCGTCGAGTAGCCGGGGACGTTACATACGACGATCCCGCGCGCTTTTGCGGCTGTGGTGTCGATATTGTTATATCCCGTGGCGAAGAGCCCGATGAAGCGCAGGTGCGGGCAGGCGTCCATGATCTCGGCCGTGATGCGCGCTTTGTTGACGACGACAGCATCGCTGTCGCCGATGGCGCGGGCGACCTCGCTTTGCGGGAGCGCGTCGAAAATGCGGACGTCACCGAGGGCCTCGATGGGGGCAAGCGAGAGATCTCCTCTGGTGATCGTGTTGTGGTCAAGGATCGTGATCTTCATGATGGATTCCTTTCGTTTTTTCTTTATTCTATCACAGATTAACAAATATTTAAAGATGTTTTTGTAAAAAACATCTTGAATTTTTGTGGGGTTCGTGATAAAATTGTATCAAATTTTTGGCTGATTTTACGAGGATCGAATCAAATGAAGTATATATACATTCTTTTTTCCGCGACACCGTACAAAACGGGCTCCTTTATCCGACACGTATTACATAACCGCTACAATCACGTGGCGCTCAGCTTTGACGAGAGACTGTCTGAGATGTACTCCTTCTCGCGCTATCACGCAAATGCGCCCTTCTTTGCGGGCTTTGTAAAGGAGTCCTTCGGACGCTACGAGTGGCGCGGAAGCTTCTCGGATATCAAGGTTTGCCGTCTTTCCATCTCCGACAGAAAATACGAGATCCTCAAGGGGCGGATCGAGAGAATGTGCCATCACTCCCGTGCCTACGTCTATAATTATTATTCCGCCGCCATGACGCCCCTGCATTATCGCGTGCCGATCCGCAACGCCTATACCTGTGTGGAGTTCGTCGGGGATCTGGTCAGTATGGCGGACGTGAACGTGCGTCAGGGCGATTTCCATTCGCTCCCGGGTCTTGAGAAGGCGTGCGAGGCGTATGTGATCTATGAGGGAAGTGCCTGCGAATATCCCGCCTCCGAGAGCTGGCAGGGCGATGCCTTTTGCAAAAAGCTCCCCGTCAAAAAGGGAATTGCCGAGACGGCAAGATCCTTTGGTGAGCTGACCCGACGCGGTATCGAGGACGCCTACGGCTTCTGCTGCAGTAAGCTTGCAGAGTTAAGGATCGGCGCGTACAGCAAGCACCGTTGAGGCGAGCTGGGGGAGGCGGGCACAGCCCGCTCACTTGCGTGGCGGATACTACTACGTAAGCAATCGCGTGTGCCTTTTGTGAGTGCGATCCCCCCTGAAAAAACGTCGTGATCGGGGGGATAAGATAAGAGCATGAAATACGGAAGGGCTGCGCACCGCGACCGAGGGAGAGGAGCGCGGAGCCGCTACTTTACCGAAATATATTGACTCTTATGTGAAAATGTGATATAATTGAATCGAAATATATTCATTCCGTATTCCATTTTCACAAATCAAACATGAAAAGGAGAATTTTAACTATGGCAGATGCAATGGATCTCAGAACCGCCAAGGAAACCTTCGATACACTTTGTGAAATGCTTGACGAAAAAGAGCTTCGCTATGAAAAGGACGACGAGAATCTTGCCGTCAATCTTACGATGCACGGTGACGATCTCCCCGTTGCGATGCATTTTGTCGTCGATACGGAGCGCAACTTTGTTATTACGCTCTCCCCTCTTCCGTTCAGGGTCAAGGAGGACAAAATGCTGGATATGGCGATCGCCGTGTCCGCGCTCAAGTACCGCATGGTCAACGGCAGCTTCGACTATGATCTTGCGAAAGGCAAACTCACATTCCGCATGACCACCAGCTACCGCGAGAGCCGTCTTGGTAAGGAGGCGCTCTTCTATATGCTCGCCTGCACCGTGACGACGGTAGACGAGTACAACGACAAGCTGATGATGCTTGCTAAGGGCATGATCTCGCTTGAAAAGTTTATGGAATCAATCGGCTGAAAGGGAGGATATGATTTATGGCAAATATGACTGCAGAAAAGATGTATAAGACCGTTATCGCCGCGCTTGACGAAAGAGAATGGAAATACGAGCGTGAGGACGAGAAGCTTCGCGTAACGTATAAGGTAGGCGGCGATGACCTGCCGATGCACTTTATCATGTGGGTGGACGAGGAGCACGAGCTGGTGTGTCTCGTATCGCCGATGCTTGTCAATTTCCCCGAGGATAAGCGTGTGGAGGGTGCGATCGCGACCTGCTACGTTACCAACACGCTTGCAAACGGTTGCTTTGAGTACGACCTCAGCGACGGCCAGACGGTTTTCAGAATGGCAAATACCTACGCAGGCAGCGATATCACCACCAAGGTGATCCACTATATGTTCTCCGTGGCGGCCAAGACGGTGGATGATTGCAACGACAAGTTTTTTATGCTTGCAAAGGGAATGCTCAGTATTGACGATTTCATCGGTCAGTAAATAGAATATTCACCCTTCACACGCATTGGCGCGTGAAGGGTGTGTTTGTTTCCGAGCGGAGCAAGACAGATTGAGAGGAAATAGAATGGCAGATATCAATAACAGCAGATTGCTGGAGCAGTTATTTGAACGCGCAAAGCAGATCGTCGTCGGAAACAGTGCGCTGACGGAAGAGAAGTTTGTGCTTGCCGCGATGGAGACAGTGCTTCGGGGTGCGGACGCCCGAGACGACGAGTGGAGTGCGCTCAAGGACGCGGTCACGGCGTGCTTCGGCGGGTTTGAGGTACTGAAACGGAAATGTGAGACGCTCCGTGAGAGCGTGACGACGCATAAGACGGGCTTTATGGATACGCTCCAGATGCAGAAAAAGATCATGGAGGCAAAGACCGCCGCCTCCCGCGCGGGTAAAGATGCGTTGGAGGCAGACGAGCTTTTCCGCCACGTCATGCAGACGCCATCGTCGATGCTTTCCGCACTGACGTCGGAGACAGGCGGCGAGCTCGTGAAGCCCGTGATCCCATCCCCCGTCAAGACGACGGTGGATGCCGATCCCCTGCCGTCAGACGACGGTGCACGAGGCGGTAAGGACGCGTCGGGGTCCGACGGTGACACCGCAGTATGCGAAGATGCACAGGAGAGTGGGATCCTTGCGCTTACCAATCGCGCCAAGGGCCTGCAGGCGACGCTTTCCTCCGCCGTATACGGTCAGGATAACGCCGTCAGCATTTTCGTTGCGGGCTACTTTCAGGCAGAGCTTTTGTCGATGACGGATAAAGCGCGCGTCCGTCCCGCCGCGACCTTTTTGTTCGCGGGACCTCCCGGAGTCGGCAAGACCTTCCTTGCGGAGCAGGCGGCGACGGCGCTTGGCAGACCCTTTATGCGCTTTGACATGAGTGAGTACGCCTCCTATGACGCCCCCACGGCACTCTGCGGCGCAGGACGGATGTATCAGGGCAGTAAGGCAGGTCTTCTTACCGATTTTGTAAAGAATAACCCCAAGTGTGTCCTTCTGTTTGACGAGGTGGAGAAGGCGCATCTCAACGTGATCCATCTGTTTTTGCAGATGCTGGACGCGGGCAGATTGCGCGACGGCCATTACGATGAGGAGGTATTCTTCCGCGACGCTATCATTATTTTCACGACCAACGCAGGACGCCAGCTGTATGAGAACGCGGACGACGGTGATTTCTCGACCGTGCCGCGCAAGGTGATCCTGCGCGCACTGCAGAACGACGTCGGTCCGATGGGCAATCCCTTTTTCCCCGCGGCGCTCTGCTCTCGCTTTGCATCGGGCAACGTCGTGATGTTCAACCGCATTTCCGCGCCTGTGCTTCGTGATATCGCGAGAAAGGAGGTCCTCCGTCACGCGCGGAATTCCGCAACGGAGCTGAGCGTCTCCGTGGAGATCGACGAGCTGGTCTACACCGCGCTTCTGTTTGCCGAGGGCGGCACCGCCGACGCGCGCACGGTGAGAAGCCGTGCGGAGACCTTTTTTGACAGTGAGATCTTTGAGCTTTACCGTATGCTGACCTCCAAGGCGGTAAAGCAGGGACAGGATCAGGTGAAGAAGATCCGCATCAGCGTCCAGCTCCCCGAGGGGGACGCTGCACTGCGCGAGCTCTTTGAGCAGAGTGAGCCCTCCGAGATCCTCGTTTTTGCCTCCGAGCAGACCTCCTCGCGTTTGTCTCTTGTCAGCGGAAACTACAGGCTGATCTGTGCAGGCGACGTGGATGAGGCGGCCGCCATCCTAAGAAAGCGGGATATCAAGATGGCCGTGATCGACCCGCTCTACGGCAGACGGAACGAGGCGCAGGATTATCTCAATATCGAGGATATCGATTCCAAGGCGCGTGACTTCTTCTATCACCTTCGTGAGCATCACAAGGAGCTCCCGACGTATCTTCTGCAGACGGAGGAGCGTGAGATCGGCGATGAGGAGCGCGTTTCCTTCCTGCGTCAGGGTGTGCGCGGTGTGCTCGCTCTTGACTCCGCCACGCTCTGCGCACAGATCGAGGATATCTGTGCGATGATCCATCAGCAGGCGAGCATGCGCAGTCTCGCGCGCGCCAATAAGCTCGTTACCTTTGAGACGGCACAGCGCCTGACGGAGGAGCCGGGGACGGCGGAGATCCGTCTCTTTGACTTTGAGATGGTCGTTGCCGTAGACTCCGAGGATGCGGGCAATATCCTCAGCAACATATCCAAGCCCAACGTCCGTTTTGATCAGGTGATCGGTGCGGCGGATGCCAAGCGCGAGCTTGCCGACTTCGTCGATTATCTGAAAAATCCGAAAAAATATATGACCCTCGGCGCCAGAACGCCGCGCGGCATCCTGCTTTACGGTCCGCCCGGAACGGGCAAGACGATGCTTGCCAAGGCGCTGGCGAGCGAGGCGGACGTGACATTCATCACGGCGGAGGGAAATCAATTCTTAAAGAAATACGTCGGAGAGGGTGCGGAGAAGGTACACGAGCTTTTCCGTACGGCACGCAAATACGCGCCCACCATTCTCTTTATCGACGAGATCGACGCGATCGGCAGGGAGCGCGTCGGTGGGGATTCGGGCAGAGGCACGGAGGAGACGCTGACCGCCTTCCTCACGGAGATGGACGGCTTCTCGTGCGACCCCAAGAAGCCCGTATTCGTGATGGCGGCAACCAATTTCAACGTCGAGCCGAGAACGGGGAAGAGCCTCGACCCCGCGCTCGTGCGTCGCTTTGACAGACACGGATACATTGATCTGCCCGGACGCGATGACCGCGTACGCTATCTGAAAATGAAGTTCGACACGAACGAGGCATTTGACGTCAGCGACGAAATGCTGGAGAATCTCGCGATCCGCTCCACGGGCAAGAGTCTGGCGGATCTGGAGTCGATCTTAGAGCTTGCGCTCCGCTCGATGCTTCGCAGTGGCAGCCGTAAGGTGACCGACGATATTCTCAGCGAGGCGCTAGAGACCTACTGCTACGGCGAAAAGAAGATGTGGAGCACCGACTCGCTTTGCCGCACGGCGAGACACGAGGCGGGGCACGCCTTCCTCTGCTGGTACAGCGGCGAGACGCCGTCGTATCTCACCGTCGTTTCTCGTGGAGACTTCGGCGGCTATATGATGCACGGCGATCAGGAGGATAAGCATATTCTCACCCGTAAGGACCTGCTTGCCGATATTCGTACGGCTCTTGGCGGTCGCGCCGCAGAGATCGTTTACTACGGCGAGGAGGACGGCCTCTCGACGGGCGCGTCGGCTGATCTGAGACAGGCGACGAGATGCGCAAAGCAGATGCTGACCGCATACGGCATGGATCAGAGCTTCGGGCTTGCCTCGTTTTCCGAGGAGCTCGGGGGCGTGATCTCCGAGCGGGTATACGAAAAGGTGAATGAGATCCTTGCCCGCGAGATGGAGCAGGCGATTGAGATCCTCCGCAGTCATACCGACGCCGTGGATGCGATCGTCTCCCGACTGATGGTCAAGAACCATCTCGGCAGTGCGGAGATCGACAGGATCTTTCGCGAGCATACCCAAAACCCCCGAAATGAAAAATGATAACGGAAGGACGTGATCTGTATGATCTTGGACAAGTGGATCATGCTAATCTTTTTTATCGCAGCGATCGTTTTGTTTGCGATCCCCGTTTTCCGTATTCTGCTTTGCGCGATCAAGCGAATCTGGGTCAATCTACAGATCGGACGCTTGCGTAAAAGGCAGGCGGAAAATCCTCACGCGAGGGTGACGTACGACGAAAAACTGAAATACGTACGCATGAAGCCGGGGGTTATAAGCTTGCTGTTGGTCTTCCTGGCGATCTTTTGTATGCGATACGCGGTCGGGTGCTTTGTAAGCTACCGAGCGGAGCACCCCGCGGAGTTTGATCAGACGGAAGAAGAGGAGTCTCTCGGTTATCTTGAGGAGATCTCAAACAGCTTCGTACATACCCTCCAGACCTTCAGCATGGACGAGGAGTACACCATGTACGTGACCGAGGGCAAAAAAATGATGGCGTGGATCACGGAGGGGATGGAGCCCGCGCTGACGGCGTTTTCGGTCGTGCTGTATTCCGCCGTCGTGTCGCTGATGAATGCGGCGGCACCGCTTGCGGGAGGCGCGATCATCCTCGACGTGCTGATGGCGTTTATGCCGAGGCTGAAGCTGTGGTGCTGCTCGACCTTTCAGTTCCGAAAAAATCAGTATTTCTTCAGCGAGCTCAACGACCGCTCCCTGGCGCTTGCCAAGAGCTTGTATTATCAGTACGGCACAAGGATCCATCTGATCTTCACGGACGCTTACGTGGATCAGGGGGATGAGAAAAGCTCCGAGCGTCTGTCTGCGGCGCAGGAGATCGGCGCGATCTGCATCAAGCACGATCTTCTGAATATCTGTGCCAACGACAATACCCGCCTTATTTATCTTCTCCGCCGTAAGCTGAATTTGAGTCACAGAACGTATCTTCTGATCGACGAAAAGGAGATCGACAATCTCACGACGCTGACGGCGCTTGTGGATAAGAAATACAAGAGGGCGTTGCTTGGCGCGGAGGTGTGGGTCTTCTCCAAGGATGACGCATATCTTTACGTGGAGGAGCAGATCCGCGGTGCACTGAAGGAGATCTTCAAGGGCGTGAAGGAGCGGGACGTCCCCGTAGTCATGCCGATCAACAGCTATCGCAATATTATCTCCCATCTCTTCGTTGATGTTCCGCTTTACGAGCCGATCGTCCAAAAGGCCAAAAAGAAGATGGAAGAGAAAGAGCTCTGTGATCTGACTGTGACTGTGATCGGTACGGGCGAGATCGGCATGGAGGCGATCCTCAGCACGTATTGGTGCGGTCAGATGGAGAATTGCCGCCTTACTATCAACGTGATTTCTAAGGAGTTTGTCGGTGCGGCGTGCGAGAAGGCTTTCTTTAACAAGCTCGATGCGATCAGCCCCGAGATCGTTCGCTCGACGGATGCTGAGGACCCGATCTTGCGCATTTATCCGAAGAATAAAGCTCCGGAGGGGAAGGAGACGAAGTCACCGCCCTACGCCACGATTCATTACACGGGCACGGATATCAAGCGTTGCCCCATTGACGAGCTCTTTTCCTATCGACGGGCGGATGGCTCGACGCTGAACGATACCGATTATTTCATCGTTGCCCTCGGCTCGGATGAGGATAATCTGCTTGTTGCGGATATCCTGCGCCGTTACGTCGGCAATCGACATCTGGAGAGCATCGAGAAGAATACGGATCCCAAGACCGTCATTGCCTACGCGATCTACGACTCCGATCTTTGTGCGTCGCTGAACCGCCGCCACAGCTACGACTACTCGATTCCCGAAGGTACGGACGTCTATATGTACGCCTTTGGCGGCTTACAGGAGCTCTACAGTGAGAAAAATATCTTTTTGACCGACCTTGAGCCGCTCGCTCGTCGCGTCAACGATGACTACCGCGGCAGACAGGGCGCGCTTGCACGCCGTAAGGCGGAGAGCCGCAGATTGCGCGATCACTATTCCTACTGGGCGGGCATCGCAAGAGTGATGCACCTCAAATATAAGCTCTTCTCCTTTGGGCTGATCACCGAGTCTCTTTTAGACTTTGAGGATCGGGAGGGCGAACGTCACGACGCGATCCTTTCCGAGGCGATCGAGCGTTACCGTGAGATGGCGATCGCCCCCGTTGGCTCTCCCGACGCCGATAAAAAGCACCACATGGCGTGGCTGGAGCACCGCCGCTGGAACGCATATATGCGCACCAAGGGCTATCGCACGACGGCTCTGTATAAGACCTACTTCTATAAGAAGATCAGCTCGTTTGATGAGAGGACGCAGACGGCGAGCGTACACTATCACGGTCACGACGCAAACAAGAGGCATAAGTACCCTGAGCTAAAACTCCATCCGTGCCTTGTGGAGTGTGACCGTGAGGGCATCAAGGGTGGCGTCTTTGACGCGCTCGGAGAGCTTGACCCCGCCTTCGCATTTGCGAGAGGCGAGGATGATCGCGCGGACTTTGACTGTCTGGATGTGCTCTCCTACGAGCTCAAGCGTATCTGGGACGAATCCGAGATGGCTGACGGCTCGGATAAGGGCGATCCCCCCTATTACGATTTTAAGCTTTACGACTATCCCGACGGTACGGAGAAGGGGCTGAAATAAGCCGCCGTGCTGAAACACTACGATTGGCGTCGATAAGATCCGACGCGAAAGAAAAGAGGAATTATGATGTATACTCCCAATCCCATTGATACAAGCAAGGTTGAGCTTCCCAAGGAGCTGCTCCGTCTGACAGAGAAGATCGCGGAGAACGTGCACGACATCTGGGCGATCGGCAGGATCGCAGGCGGCTGGACCTACGGCGAAACCAGAGACGACGCAAAGAAAACGACCCCGTGCCTCGTTGCGTACGACGAGCTTCCCGAGAGCGAAAAGGAATACGACCGCAACACGGCGCTGGAAACGCTCAAGATGATCGTTGCGCTTGGCTACGAGATCAAAAAATCCGACGCCGCAGACGCGTGACCGTCAAGGGGATTCCCCCGGTCGCGTGAGCAGCGGGCTGTGCCCGCATCCATGTGCTCGCCTACTGTGGCTTTCCGTGCAGACAAGCACGGCAAAACGGCGAGGTCCATTCTGAGCAATTTCCTATGGTATAACAAAAGAGCAAGGGCAGAAGGAGAATTTTCCTTTTGCTCTTGCTCTTTTTATATCAAAAGAATCAAAAGAATTTGTGCGATATCAGCTTTGCCGTGCTGCCGTGCTCGGTAGCACGGAACACTGCGATGGCGAACTATGAAAGCGGCGTCGCGTCACTTATTGCTTCGGCGCGAGATACGCGACGTGCAGGCAGGGGGCGTCGAAGGGAACGTAGTCGATGTAGAGCTCCTTGTTTCCCACGCCCTCGCCGTATACGGTGACGACGTCACCGGGGAGGAAGTTTTGTGGGTTATCCTGTACGCAATCGCGGATCAGAAGCGGGAGATCGGCACCGTCGGGGGTGCGGCAGGTGTAGTAGACGTTATATTTTTCGCTGTCGTGATCCACGATCTTTTCCGAGATCATGACGGTCATGGTGACGTAGCGCCCCTTGTAGTACTCCGCAGAGCGGTAGAAGCTTTCCGCGTCCACGGTCTCGCAGACGGCAATATATTCCTCACGGGAGAGGGAGGTGTCCACGGGGCTCTCGAAGAAGCTAAAGAGCCTTGTGAAGCCGAAGCTTGTAACGACGAGATAGCAGACGACGAGGGCGCAGAGACCGATCTTCAGAGATCGCTTGTGCGGGCTCGTGATCAGAAGCACGATGCCGATGATGGGCATGAAAACGAGCGCGATCAGGATAAACCACCAGCTGTGATACCACTCGACGAAGGTGACGCGTCCGCTGCCTCGCCTTGACGGTGTTTTTTTCTTTTTGGCGGGCTTGCGGTTGCCTGCGCGCATTTCCTCGGGGCAGACCTTGCCGCAGATCGGGCAAATGTCCTGCGGAAAATACGAGCCGCAATCGGGACACAGGTTGAGGTCGTCGCGGGCGGTATCGTTGTCATCGTCAAAGACGCCGAGCATTCTTCCCATAAAATTGGATCCTTTCTGAACACTTGTTGATTTTGTTTTTTGAATATATTATAACATGGCATGGCAAACGTGTCAAGATTGTTTGCCACCGTTTTGCTTTCAATTGTAAACAAATTGTAAACAAACCGTTTTTTTGTAGAAAACGGACGATGTGAAGCGTCTTACTCTACAGAAACGTCAATTTGAGCATGATGGAGGAGATATGAAAAGGATCGTTGCCGTATTTTTTCTGATCGGCGTGCTGATGCTTGCGTCCTGCAAGCAGACCGCGCCGAGCGTCGTTTGCCCCGAATGGCAGACGGCGTGCCCGCAACAGTAACTATCCCGAATAGGGACGTTACGAGAACATAAAAAACTCCCTTTACAATACACAAGGGAGCTTTTTTTGTACCATAGGAAATTGCGCAAACCGGACCTCGCCGTTTTGCCGCGCCACGGGGTGCGGAAAGCTACGATAGGCGAGCACCTTCCTGCGGGCGTTGCCCGCTTTTTTGTTCCATAGGAAATTGC
>JAFTIJ010000088.1 GCA_017456965.1 Clostridia bacterium | reverse complement strand
GTTTTGCAAGCTTATTTCATTATTATAAGGAGAATCAACCATGGATAATAATCAAATGGACAACAATCAGCTTGAAAACAATACGCTTGAAGGCAATCAGGCTGAGGACAATCAAGCGGAAGCAGCGCCGCAGACGACGCAGACTGCCGCCTCTCTGTTTCCCGAGCGGGAAGCTCTGAAAAAGAAGACGTGGCTCTCCCGTATCATCGTAGGTGTGATGCTCGCGGTTTTCGGCATCGCCATGATCCTCACCATGCCCTTTTCCGCCGTCGATTTCAATACAGTCTCGTATAAGGACATGGAAAAGGGAACGGTATACTACTCTGACGAGATCTACATCGTTGACGTTTACGCAAGCGACGAGGAGGAGACAGAGTTCTACTTCCTTGCCATTGCCTTTGACAAAAACGAGGAGTACGGTCTTTTCTCCATCACCACGGACGATGCGGCACTGATCGAGGAGTGGATGGCGTATGCAAACAGCGAGGAAACGATGATCGGAGACCTGTATCTGTCCGGCTATTTTGCCGTGGAGTCCTGGCCTACCAATCTGTTGAACCTGGATACCTACTATCGGGAGAGCGCCGTTGACTACAGCGAGGTGCTCTACTGTGAGGATACGGGGCTTTACGCCGTTTACGTATGCGACGAGGGCGAGAGCCTGCTGACCAATTACCATGTTGGGGATAAGGTCTTTTATCTCGCGATCATTGCGATTGGCGTGATCCTCGGCGTCTGGGGCTTCGTTGAATATAAGAAGCAGAAGCGCGAGGAGGCTGAGGCGCGCAGAGCAGAGCACCCCGGTGTCTTCTCCGGTGAATTCTGATCCTGTACGATATCATGAAAAGCGGGCTCTGCCCGCTTTTTGCGCGAAAAATTGCAAATAAAGTTTGACAGAGATGCTTGCTTTTTTGTTTACGATATGATACAATATTATTGTATTTTCAAATTCGTGGGAATACGACCATATTATCAAAAACAGAAAAGGAGAATCACACATGAAAAAGAAAATCTTGTCTCTCGTGCTTGCGGTGCTGATGCTCGTGTCTGTGACGGTGCTCACCTCCTGTGAGAAGGAGACCGCGTACAGCCTCGTTTCCGGTGCGCTTGAAAAAATGGAGACGCTCGACAGCTTCGATGCGACGATCGATATGAAAATGAAGACCGAAATGGAGCTGATGGGCGAGAAGGTCCAGCAGGATATCCCCATGTCGATGGCGATCAAGGCAAGCGGCATCCAAGCCGATGCGCTGAAGATGACCTTTGACGTCGATATGGAGGTCGAGGGCGAAGAGGTCTCGACGAAGGTATATCAGGAAGGCGAGTGGGTCTACATGGAGATGTTCGGTATGGGCATCAAGATGAAGCAGGGCGATTTGACCGCAGAGTATGACGGCATGGCGCAGATCAAGGATATGACCAAGCCGATCCCCGAGGAGGTCCTCGCCGACGTGGAGATCGTCAAGAACGATGACGGCACCAAGACTGTGACCGCGGCGATCCCCGACGATCAGATGCAGGCGACCTTCCCCGAGTTTGCAGACCAGATGGTCGGCACGATGGCGGAGGGTGTCGAGATCGACAATCTCTCCCTCACGAACGGTGAGGTCAGCATCACCGTGGATAAGAACGGATATATCGCCGTTTACGAGATCAGCTTCTCTATGTCGCTGGATATGGATTTCGGCGCAGAGATGGGCGCGCTCCTCGGTACGCAGATCGTGACGCTCAAGGCAGACGTTGAGGCCGTCGTCGTTTACAATAACGCGGGCGAGCCTGTGACCGTCACCCCCATGGCGGGCTACGAGGACTTTGCGGAGGTGAATGCGGAGGACCTCGGTCTTTGATTTCCGCGTGCTCACTGACCGCACCCCTTCGCACCCGAAACCGCGCGTAACACGTGCCGGCTTCCCATTGTCTTGGGATGTTTACCGTAAAGCAGTTTTATAAAAATTCAAGGACGAGAGCTCTCTCGTCCTTTTTTGTACCATAGGAAATTGCTCAAAATGGCCCTCGCCGTTATGCCATGCTTGCTTTCCTTTTGCGGCGGTTTTTAAAAAGTTTTGTAAAAGCTCTTGACCTTCCGTCGTTTTTTGTGATATCATCAAAATAAGAGATCACGTCGGAAGGGAATGGTGAATATGAAAAAAACGCTGATCGTTGTCGATATGCAGAATGATTTTATTGATATGGCTCTCGGGACGAGGGAGGCGGTGGCGATCGTGCCCGCCGTCAAGGAGAAGATCCGCGCTTATCGGGAGATGGGGGCGGAGATCATTTACACGCGTGACACGCATGACGTGGGGTATCTGGATACGCCTGAGGGACGGATGCTCCCCGTTGAGCATTGCCTGAAAGGCACGCGCGGCTGGGAGATCGCCGACGGGCTCTATACCGAGGGCGCGAAGATCATCGATAAGCCGAGCTTCGGCTGGACCGGCTGGGGTGAGGAGACGCTGGAGGAGGTCGAGATCATTGGTCTTTGTACCGATATCTGCGTCGTTTCAAACGCGCTGATCATCAAGGCGCTCTTCCCGAACGCAAGCGTCACGGTGGACGCCTCCTGTTGTGCGGGTGTTACCCCCGAGACCCACAGCGCGGCACTCACTACCATGAAAATGTGCCAGATCAACGTAATCGGAACGTAATGAAATCATCGCGCCGCGCGAAGGCTGACGGCGCCTGAATGGAGGTAAATTTCAAATGTTTGATGCAGTAAAAGTAAAAAATCAATGTGTTCAGTGGATCCGCGAATTTTTTAAGGAAAACGGCAAGGGCTGTAACGCCGTGCTCGGCATCTCGGGCGGCAAGGACAGCTCCGTTGCCGCCGCGCTCTGCGTGGAGGCGCTCGGCCGTGACCGCGTTATCGGCGTACTGATGCCCAAGGGCGTACAGCACGATATCGACAAGGCGTATATGCTGGTCAACCATCTCGGCATCCGCCACTATGAGATCAATATTGAGGCGGCTGTGAACGGCATCCTCTCCGCGATCCCCGAGGAGCTTGCACTCAGTGAGCAGGCGCGCGTTAATCTCCCGCCCAGAATCCGTATGTCCACGGTTTATGCGGTCAGCCAGTCCGTCAACGGCAGAGTGGTCAATACCTGTAACCTCTCCGAGGACTGGGTCGGCTACTCCACGCGCTACGGCGACTCTGTCGGTGACTTCTCCCCGATGTCGCTTCTGACCGTAACGGAGGTCAAGGAGATCGGCCGTGTGCTCGGTCTGCCCGACGAGCTGGTCGATAAGGTGCCGATCGACGGCCTTTGCGGTAAGACGGACGAGGAGAATCTCGGCTTTACCTATGCGGAGCTCGATGTTTATATCCGTACGGGCGTGATTGACGACCCCGAGAAGAAGGCGCTGATCGACAGAAAGCATAACGCCAATCTTTTCAAGCTCCAGCTGATGCCTGTTTTCAAGCCCGAATTCTGATGAAAACGGTTATTGCCATTGATTCTTTTAAGGGGAGTCTCTCCTCTCTTGAGGCGGCGAATGCCGCCTCAATTGGTATCCGACGGGTGTTCTCTGACGCAGAGTGCCGCATTTTTCCCATTGCGGACGGCGGAGAGGGAACGGTGGACGCGCTTGCATCCTTGGCGGGCGCGGTCAAGGAGCGCGTCATGGCGTCGGATCCCTTGGGCAGACGCGTCTTATGTGAATATCTGATCCTCGGCGACGGGACCGCCGTCATCGAGATGGCGTCGGCGGCGGGGCTCACGAGGCTCACGCCATCGGAGCGAGACCCGATGCGCACAACGACCTATGGGGTCGGAGAGATGATACTCGACGCGATCGGGAAGGGCTGTCGGCGTTTCCTAATCGGCATCGGCGGTAGTGCGACCAACGACTGCGGTATCGGTATGCTTACGGCGCTCGGCTTCTCCTTTACGGATGACAAGGGGGCTAAGGTCGGCTACGGCGCCGAGGGCGTGCGCGACGTGCGTGTGATCGGCACGGATGGCGTAGACCCCGCGATCTCTGAATGTACCTTCTCCATTGCCTGTGACGTATCGAATCCGCTCTGCGGTCCGCAGGGCTGCAGTGCCGTTTACGCACCGCAGAAGGGGGCAGACGCAGAGGGCGTGCGTCTGATGGACGAGTGGCTCGCCTCTTACGCCGCGCTTGTCAAAACGGTGAATCCCGCAGCCGATCCCGATGCCCACGGCGCGGGGGCGGCGGGCGGTATGGGCTTTGCCTTCCTCTCCTTCCTCGGTGCGACGCTGGAGAGCGGGATCGATCTGGTGCTGAGGACCATTGATATCGAAAAAGCGCTCGCGGATGCGGATATCGTCATCACGGGTGAGGGGCGGCTGGACTCTCAGACCGTGATGGGAAAGGCGCCCGTCGGCATCGCGCGTCTTGCCAAGCGATACGGCAAGCCTGTGGTCGCCTTCTCGGGCTGTGTGACGGACGGCGCCCGTCTTTGCAATGAGAATGGGATCGATGCCTATTTCCCGATCGTGCGCGGTGCGTGCCCGATCGAGGAGGCAATGGACGTCGAAAACGCCGCACGCAATCTCGCGGATACCGCGGAGCAGGTATTCCGTTGGATGCGTACCGTGACGTAATTTGTAAGTAAACAGGGTGGCGATGCCTTGCGGCAAGCCGCCCATTGCTTTCAAAAAAACTTTGGAAAACGCAAAAAAACTTTGAAAAAACTATTGACATTTTCAAATTTATAGTATATAATAGTCAACGTCGCAAGGGCAAAGCGCCCAGAGACGAAATGCGAGAGTGGCGGAACTGGCAGACGCGCACGTTTGAGGGGCGTGTGGTTACACCGTACGGGTTCAAGTCCCGTTTCTCGCACCAAGCCACTGTACAGTGGCTTCTTTATGCGGATATGGCGGAATTGGCAGACGCGCTGGTTTCAGGTTCCAGTGGGCGACCATGCAGGTTCAAGTCCTGTTATCCGCACCAGCGTGAGTATTCGAAAGAATGCTCACGCTTTTTTCTTTTTTATATCATAAGAATTTGCTCAAAATCGTTCTTGCTGTTATGCCGCGCTTAACGGTAAGGGGTTACGATAGGCGAGCACCTTCCTGCGGGCGTTGCCCGCTTTTTTAATCTATAGGAAATTGCTCAGAATGGACCTCGCCGTTATGCCGCGCTTAACGGTAAGGGGTTTACGATAGGCGAGCTTGGGGAAGCGGGCACGGCCCGCCCCGCCCCGCCCGCAAGGAGGATAGGATGGATTTTACAAACAGTCCGCTTTCGACGGTGACGCTTCTCAGCCCGAATCACTCGGGACCGAGAAATCACGCAATTGATACCGTTACCGTTCACTGTACGCAGGGGCAATGCACGGCAAGAGGCATCGGAGAGATCTTCTTGCCGGAGGAGAGGCGTGCCTCCTCCAATTACGGGATCGGATATGACGGGGAGATCGGTCTCTACGTTGAGGAGCGGAATCGCTCGTGGTGCTCCTCGTCGGCAGAGAACGACCACAGAGCGATCACGGTCGAGGTCTCCTCCGACGCGACCGCGCCGTATGCGGTCAGCGATCGGGCGTATGAGGCGCTGATCGCGTTGCTTTGCGATATCTGCGTGAGAAACGGCATCGACGCGCTTCGGTGGCGTGGAGACCCCGCGCTGATCGGACAGGTCGAAAAGCAGAATATGACCGTGCATTGCTGGTTTAAGAAAAAGGATTGCCCCGGACAGTATCTCTATGAGCGGCATGCCGATATTGCCGCGCGTGTGAATGCGCGGCTTGCGGCACTTCATAAAAACGAAAGGGAGGACGGCGTATGTCCTATCAATTAACGATCACCAATCCCTCGGCGGATGCGCCCTTGATCGCCTACGCGGCGCATTTTGCGGTGGCGGGACGCATCCGGCATACCGAGCCCGTCCCCGAGGATGCCGTACTGACTGTCGCGCTTTTTGACCGTGATGGCAGACGGCTACGCTATACGCGACAGACGAAAAAGAACGATCGGACATTGTATACCGATCACCCCGACCTGACGCGCTATCGGGATGCGCTGGACCCCACGCTTTCGGGGCTGAAGGATTTTGGCTTTCCCGAGCTTCTCGTGAAGGACCTTGTCGAGCCGATGGCGTCCATGCGGGATGCGACGATCAAATGCTTTTATTCCGACGACGTGTTTAAGTCCTTTATCGTGAGCGCAACGGATACGGCGCACGGGCTGATCCTTGACGATGGCGTCGGCTTCACGGATGAAAAAGGTATGCCGTATCACGTGCTCCCATGCGGGACGTATACTGTCACGGTTACGCTCGATACGGCGGACGGTGAGCGTCTTGCCGAGGCGGAGAAGTCTATCACGATCGGTCACAGAAAAAATCAGGCGCTCTGCCGCTTCAATCCGCGCTCGCATAAGGCGAGGATGATACGTTGGTGCGAGGAGATCGGGTGCGACATTATGAACGACGATCTGCCCGGCTATCTTGACGCGTATCTCGGCACATGGTACTATCATATGGGCTTGCTCCCCATGTACCGCGCCAGCGATATCGCGCTCTATACCGAGGCTAAGATCCATATGTTTGTCTATCTGACCGACCCCACAAGCACCTCGTACGAGACGGAGCTTGCCTTTTTGCAGACCCGTGGGGCAGTCGGTGATCCCGAGCGCTTTGCGGCGTATCACTATGATATCGGCGAGGCCGTGCTCGACGAGGGTACAGAGGACGAGAAGCACGCGCGGATCGTCGCCTTTGACGACTCCAAGCTTGCGCTTTGCCGCGTGGATGCCGTACGTGACAACGTGACGGAAAACGTGTATGAATTGAACGGAAGCGGAACCGTGCGCGCGATGACGGCGCTTGATCGCGTCACCGCCTGTGTGGGTGAGCGCCTTGCCGTGATGGGTGTCGTTTGCCCGTGGCAGATGAACCCTGCGGATTTCGTACTGCGACGTGAAAACGTATACGATATCCATAACCGTGTGGAAAAGATCCGATATGAATTTGACGACGGCACGACGTGTGAGCGCACGCTCATGCTGGAGCGCACGGACTGCGGTCAGCCGATCGGGCGCTCCGTCTTTGAGTTTTATCATCTCTTTACCGTCCCCGCGTCGTGGCGGGGTAGAGACGTTCACGCAACGCTTTACGCCGTGGATCTTCACGGTGCTGTGAACCCGAGTGCGATGGCGACGCTTGCGGTCCGTGTGAAGGCGTGAAAAACGGATCGGTAAACGAATACTTTTAAAAAATCCGTCTCCTTTTTGTGTGGGAGACGGATTTTTTCAAAAATCTTCAAAATATATGTTGCAAAATTGTAAAAAGTGTAGTAAAATAGAAGCAAGTTATATGGCGGTATTTTTCCGCAGAAAAGAGGATAATCAAATGGCTATTGTAACAACTACCGAAATGTTCAAAAAAGCTTACGAGGGCGGTTACGCTGTCGGCGCTTTCAACATCAACAACATGGAAATCATCCAGGCGATCACCGAGGCTGCTGCTGAAGAGAAGTCTCCCGTGATCCTCCAGGTATCCGCAGGTGCAAGAAAGTATGCAAAGCACGCATACCTCATGGCTCTCGCACGTGCAGCTGCTGAGGACAGCGGCGTTGACTTCGCTCTCCACCTCGACCACGGCGCAGATTTCGAGATCTGCAAGTCCTGCATCGATGGCGGCTTCAGCTCCGTTATGATCGACGGATCTCACTTCGCCTATGAGGACAACATCGCGATCACTAAGAAGGTCGTTGAGTACGCTCACGCAAG
>JAFTIJ010000087.1 GCA_017456965.1 Clostridia bacterium | reverse complement strand
GCGCTCTCCTTCCGTCTCGCTGACGCGAGCCACCACGGGGTCCCCAAGCCGCCGTGCGCGGCTTGGGGTTCTCGACATCCCTCCGTAGGGAGGCTATCGGTGACCTGCGCTTTTGTTATCAATCGCATTGTGCCATGCGCCCTCTGCGCTTGAGCAAAACAATCCGCCCGATAAATTGAAATTTAGCAGTGAGTTTGGGGGGCGCCAGCCCTCTGCAGGGGAGCTATCTAAGCCTTCTCCTGTGGGAGAAGGTGTCGGCGTAGCCGACGGATGAGGAGTGGGTTCAGACGGGCAATACCCCGATGCTGAACAAAATGGTTTTACGGGAGTGTCAGTTGCTTTGGGCAAAAGTATGTGCGGTCGTGCAACTTGCATGACACCTCATTCGTCTCGCTGACGCAAGCCACCTTCCCCCGAGAAAACACCGTCTGTCCCATGCGGGTGACAGACGGTGTTATGATTTTGGGATATCAGAGACGCAATTTTTTAAAGAGGATCGGACAGCCTCCGAATACCGCGACGACGAGCGCCATATAGCGGAAGGCGTTCAGCAAGAACGCGATCTGCATCACACCCGAAACGTCGAGGAGCTTGATCCCCTCCTTGAGTATGAGAGCGACCGCGACACTGATCAGGACGCGAAGCGCCTTTTTCCACCACGGTACGTCGTAGCGCATCGACGCGTATCTCTCCTCCAGTAGCACGGAGATCGGAAAGCCGACCGCCATACCGTAGATCTTGTAGAGATCGGCATACAGCGGCTCTGCGTCAAAGAGGAAATAAACAATAAAGGGCGTAAGCAAGAGAACCGCGCCCCAATAAAGGATCTGCTTATTTCCTATCCTGTCGTACACGATGTCGCCGACAAATGCAAAGAGGAGTCCGAGCAGGACGCCGACGATCACGTCACTCGGGTAATGTGCGCCGAGAAACACTCTCGAAAACGCGACGAGCGGGATCATCACTGCCACGAGCACCGTAAACCAGCGGAAACGAAAGCGGAGCGCCGCCGCGGTGCTCCATGTGGCAAAGCTCTGCGTGTGCCCGCTTGGGAAGGAGTAGCCCGTCGCCGTGGACGGTCGGACACAGCTCACCTCTCCCGACGCAAAGGGTCTCGGGACCTTTGCGATATTCTTGATCACGCTGTTGACACCCATCGAGACCGTCGTGATAAAAAAGAGACGACGCGCCAAATGCTTGTCGATCGCAAAATACAAGATCGCGACAAGCAGGATCATCAAGAGCTCCTCCCCGAACATGGTGATCGCTTCAAAAAAGCCGTTCCAAAAATCCGTTCGCAAGCCCTCGATGGATTTCATAATATTCATTTCAAAGCCGAACATGGAATTCTCCCTTACCTTCGTAATTTTTCGCATCCGTAATCTCGCGGGAAAAGAAAAAAGAGGGATCACCCGCGTCCGCGGATGCGAAAGCACGGATGAACCCTCGGAAAGCTGTCGTTACAGCAAATCATCAAACAAGCGGATATTGTCCGCCGCAGGCTTGAGCTCGCCGCGCTCACAGCGCTTTACGATCTCAACGATCCTGTCGTTTACGGGTGTGACAACACCGCATTTTTTACCCCACTCGCAGACGATACCGTTGATCGCGTCGATCTCACAGGGCTTATTCTTTTTGAGGTCCTGGAGCATCGACGGCTCGATGTCACGGTGCTTCTTCATGGCGATGGGAATCAAGGCGGTTGCGATTGCGCGCTTGACGGCGTTCTTGTAATAGAAGAGCGCCGTGATGTTTTTGCCCTGAACGGGAGCAAATTCCGCGCCCGCCGCATGACCGACGTCAATGCACTCCTTCATGCAACGGATCGCGACCTTGCGTGCCGCCTTGTTCTCGGAGACGTCTCCGAACACGCCGCCGACCACGGTACCGAGACCCGAGAAGGTCGCGTTGATCAGAAGCTTTGACCAGCGTGCGCCGATCAGATTCGTCTCCTCGTGAACGGGACACATCAATTCCAGAAGCGACTTGACCTCACGGAACTTCTCATCCGTGATGCCCTCCATTCTGCCCATGTGGAAGGAGAGACTCTCGGGTGCGCTCGTCAGCGTGCAGACACCCGGCGCGGAAAGGGTCGCGCCCCACTCCACGACACAGCCCATCGTATGCGACGCGCCGACAAGCTCCGCAATGCCGGGCTCGGGGAGCCCGTTCTGGAGCGTGACGATCACGCCGTCCTCTGCAAGATAGTCCTTTAAGAAAGTGACGACCTCACGGTTTAAAAGCTGCTTTGTCATAAGGAGAATGACGTCGTAGACACCGTTCATTTCCTCGGGTGTATATGCCGTGACGGGCACGGTCATATTGACCGTACCGTCGATCACAGCTCCGTTTTTCCGAAGAGCATCCACGTGAGCGCGATTGCGGTTGATAAGGTCGATCTGACCTCCGTTTTTTGTGATATAGGCGCCGAGCACCGTCCCGAGCGAGCCCGCGCCGTAGATCGCGTAGCGCTTCATCCCGTTACTCAACCTCGACAACGCCGCCCGCCTTGACCGTGATCTTCATGCCGTCCTTGACGTAGTCAAGAAACTCGTCGCCGAGCGAGTCCACGACGGGCATGGAAACACCGTCAACCCATACGTCGGCCAGGATCGCACCCGCCGCCGCAAGGGAGTCGATATGATTGGCAAAGAGCATACAAGCGGGATTCTTCTGCATCGCACACGCGCAATACAGAACGAGACCGCCCGTCGTCGAGCCGATCGTCTGCGGCAGGCAGAGCGCCTTGCCGATCATCGGCTTGCCGTGCAGATCGTGGTTATTCTGGTCGCCGCACTTGACCTCCTTGTCACCGAACTGCAGTGCCATCTGAAAGGACGCCAAGGTATTGAAGCCCTCGCGGGTAACGAGCGCCTCTGCCGTTACCTCACCGGGCGTAACTACTCTTCCCTGAAACTGTTTCATTCTCATTTACCCCCCTTTGTGATTGCATTCAGAATCTCACCGTCGGTATAGTATCTCGCGCTCGTGTAGGTACGGAGCTTATTGGACGAGGTAATGACGGGCATTTTTTTGCAAAACGGATTATTCATATACATCAGCGGGCAGATATAAGAGGTGATAACACCCGTTGCCTTCAGGCGTGCCGCATACTCGGTCTTTTCAAATGCCTCCAGAACCTTGGGGGCGGCGGTGAATACCGTGGGGATGCAGACCTTCTTGGCACCGCTCTGCTTCAGAGCCTGCTCGATCTTGTCCGTCCAATCCTTGAGCTGCTCAAGGGAGAGGTGAGGACAACCGACAAAGCAAAGCTTGGGGGTAGCATCGGGATTCTTCCATACGACGGGATAGCTCTTCTGTACGCGCTCAAGCTCCGCGTCGTCGATGATATATTCCTTTGCGCCCTCGGCAATGAGCGCCTTGCCCATTTCCTTTGCCTCGGGGGTCAGGTTGTCGATATGATAGAGACCGACGGCACCGTTGGAGGCGGTCGCCGCGCCGAAGTCCTTGAGGTACGCGCACGCCGCGTCGTCAAGCTCGGTGCCGATCCACTCGTCGAGACCGATCACGTAGGGGACGTCCTCCATGACCTTCATGCCGATGGCAGAGCCGAGGAGCTGTGCCTCGGGCTTCTTCTTGGTCTGCACCTTGACGATCCACGTTGCCTTTCTGCCCTCGTCCGTCAGGAGTCCGAAGTAGGGAACGTAGCCGACGATCGAGCCCATGATATCAATGATGCCCGAGTTGCGGTTGCAACGCGCACCGAGCACGGAGTTTGCGTAAACGACGGCGCTCGACTCCGCCCAGGAGAGGACGTCGCCCTTCTTCGGCTTGTTGCCGACCTCGTCCATGTAGCAGGTACAGCTGAATGCGTCCTTATCCATGAGACCCAGCTTCTCCAGCTGCTCCTCATAGAAGCCCTGCTTGGTATACATGAACTTGTTGAAAACGAGCTTCTGCAGAATGTTGGCGGGGACGTTCTTATCCAGAGGACGGGGGTCTACAGAGAACTTCTGCTCCGATGCCACACCTGCATCGAGGAGCTGCTGCATCAGATCGTATACGGGAGCCATGACCTTGAGACCGAACGAGGTGACAAGGTGATTGTATTTCGAGGTGACGGGTACGAGCTTCTCCGCCTCAAAGGCGTCGCCGTACATCACGAGCGTTTTCATGACCTTGGCAAGGGTCTCACCCTTCTCGCCGTCAAGGATCGCTTGCTGTTCTTTTGTCAGTATCATAATTTGAATTCTCCTTTATATAATATCAGAGTTTCATACATACGTCCCACGCGCCCCAGATAACCGTTCTGAGGTTGCCGACTGCCGCGGCGTCACCGATCACGTGAACGTGAGCGGCCTTTTCCGCAACGGGCGCAGGATTGTAGCCGACGGACAGGATGACGGAGTCCGTCTCGATCTCAAAGGTCTTGCCCTCCTTATCCTTGACGACCACGACGCCGTCAGCGATCTCGGAGACACCCGTCTCAAGATATACGGGAACCTTGTTGGTCTTGAAGCAATCGCGCAGGTAGCTCGTATTGGCAAGGCAGATGCCCTTGGTGGTAATCAGGTCGTCCTGCATCTCAACGATGGTGGGCTTTTTACCCTGCAGATAGAGGTCGTATGCGATCTCACAGCCCGTCAGACCGCCGCCGATGACGGTGACCTTGTCACCGACCGTCTGCTTGCCGAGGAGATAGTCGACCGCCTCGATCGCGCGCTCTGCGCCCTTGATCGGGATGCGCTTTGCCACGGCACCCGTTGCCACGATGACCTCGTCGGCACCCAGCGTCTTAACGTCCGTGACCTCGGTATTCAGCTTCACGGTGATGGGATACTTTGCGATCTCGCGATTGTACCATGCGATGAGCGCACGGTCCTTTTCCTTAAAGGAGGGCGCCGCCGCCGCAATGAATACACCGCCAAGCTTATCGCTCTTCTCATAGAGCGTGACCGTATGACCGCGCTTGGCGCAAACGATCGCCGCCTCCATACCGCCGATACCGCCGCCGATCACGGCGATCTTCTTCTGCTTTGCCGCAGGCTCGATATAATATTTCTTCGACTGCATCGTCTCGGGGTTGAGCGCACAGCGTGCAAGACCCATGGTATCGGTCAGATCCTGCGTATTGGCATGGCCCTTGGAGGAGGAGAAGTTGAAGCAACCGCTATGGCAGCAGATACAGGGCTTGATGTCCTCCAGACGGTCGTCGATCATCTTGGTGATCCACTCAGGGTCAACGAGGAACTGACGGGCAACGCCGACAGCGTCGATCTTACCCTCGGCAACGGCCGCCGCGCCGACCTCGGGATCCATTCTGCCTGCGCAGACGACGGGGATATCGACAAACTTCTTGATGTGAGAAACGTCGTCGAGATTGCAGTTCTCGGGCATATACATCGGGGGATGTGCCCAGTACCAGGAGTCATAGGTGCCGTTATCGGCGTTGAGCATATCGTAGCCTGCGTCCTGAAGATACTTTGCGGCTCTCTCAGACTCCTCCATATTTCTGCCGACCTCGGTATAGACCTCACCCGGCATCGCACCCTCGCAAAAGCCCTTCATCTTGGACTCAACGGAGTAGCGGAGCGATACGGGGTAATCTGCCCCGCAGGACTCCTTGATCGCCTTGACGACCTCGGTTGCAAAACGGTAGCGGTTTTCAAAGCTGCCGCCGTAATCGTCGGTACGCTTGTTGAAAAACTCGATGGCAAACTGGTCGAGCAGATAGCCCTCGTGTACGGCGTGAACCTCAACGCCGTCAACACCCGCCTCCTTGCAGAGCTTCGCGGTCTTGGCAAACGCCTCGATGATCTCGTGGATCTGCTCTACCGTCATCTCGGGGCAGATGATATCGTGCGCCCAACGGGACGGCTGCTCACTGGGGCTCGCAAGCTCGTGAGAGGTGTCGATGATCGGCTTGATCAAGGCACGGGTAAATTTGTTTTTGTGGAGCGGTGCAACGAGCTCTGTGATCGCCCAGGAGCGACCCATGCCCGCCGTCAGCTGGACAAAGAGCTTAGCGCCCGTTTTGTGGATCTCATCCATAAAGACCTTGAGGTCCTCAAACATTTTTTTGTTCTGCCAGAGCCACTTGCCCCAGAAGGTATCGCGAAGAGGTGCGATGCCGGGGATGATGAGACCGACATTATTCTGTGCGCGCTTGAGGAAGAGCTTTGCCGCTTCCTTATCGAACTTACAGCCGCCGAGCTCAAACCAACCGAAAAGCGACGTGCCGCCCATCGGGCACATCACGATACGGTTCTTGATCTCTACGTTGCCGATCTTCCACGGGGTAAACAGAGGCTCATATTTTTTGTCCATTTTGTTCATAGATGATCTATCCTTCCTTATATGTGATTGGTTCTATTTTACCATATTTTTGTTGATATGTCAACGAACATGGCATAAATATGCCGATTTCCGCGCGAATTTTTTTCATTTACTTGATTTTTCCATTCCTCCATACTATAATAAAAGTATCAAAATTTACGAGAAAGTGAGGCTTCTCATGAAAAAATATCTTCTTCCCGAAAGCGGACGCTTCTACAAGTCCAATCTTCATTGTCACTCCACCGTATCCGACGGCGGCTGGACACCCGAAAAGCTCAAGGACGAGTACATGAAGCGCGGCTATTCCATCATCGCCTATACGGACCACGACATCATGATCCCCCATCACGAGCTGACCGACGAGGATTTTCTCGCCCTGACAGGCTTCGAAATGGAATTCAATCTTTACAAGGACGGCAAGGTGCCCAAGACCTGCCACATCTGCTTTATCGCGCTCCATCCCGACCAGCGCAAGCAGCCCAACTGGCACGAGCGTTATCTTTTCGGTAATGCACATCAGTACAAGCATCTGGTAGAGACCTACGAGGACGAGACGCCCCTCTTCCGTCGCTATACGCCCGAGTGCATCAACGGTGCGATCAAGAATGCACGCGAGAAGGGCTTCTTCAT
This sequence comes from Clostridia bacterium, assembly GCA_017456965.1. Lineage (GTDB taxonomy): Bacteria > Bacillota > Clostridia > Oscillospirales > CAG-272 > QALR01. The sequence continues at coordinate 859 of JAFTIJ010000087.1, read as the reverse complement.
CACCTACAATCACCCCGTCTGGTCCTTGGAAACGGGCGAGAATTACAATGCCTATGAGGGAATGCACGCCATGGAGATCTGCAATTTCGGCTGTATCATCGCGGGCTATCTCGACTACGCGCCGCAGGCGTACGACGAGATGCTCTCTCACGGCAAACGCATCTACTGCATCGCAACCGACGACAATCACAATCGCGTTGAGGCAGACGACCCGAGAACGGGCTCCTTCGGCGGCTTCACGATGATCAAGGCGGAGAAGCTCGAATACGAGACCATCACCCAGGCACTCCTTGACGGTCACTTCTACGCGTCTCAGGGTCCCGAGATCCACGACCTCTGGGTCGAGGACGGCGAGATCCATATCACCTGCTCCCCCGCCGAGCGCGTGATCCTGACCTGCGGTCAGAGACGCGCCTCCATCCGTCTGCAGTCCGACCATAACAAGCCCGTCACCGAGGCATCCTTCAAGCTCGATCCGAACGACGGCTACGTCCGCATTACCGTCGTGGACGAAAAGGGCCTCCCCGCAAACACCAACGCCTACTTCATCGACGAGCTTCTCGGCGAATAAGCGGGCTGTGCCCGCATCCGTGTGCTCGCCTATCTTGGCTTTCCGCACACGAGATGACGGCAAAACGGCGAGATTGATTTCGCGCAATTTTCTATCGCTCAAAAAAGCGGGCAGTTCTCTCTGCATTCTTAGCGGAGAATTAGTAGCACGAAAACTTCGGCAGAGAACTTGTTTTCTCTGCCGATTTGTGTTATAATGAAACTAACGAAAAGCCTCCCTTGTATAATAAAGTTAATCCCTTTTATAGATAAAATATGCTATAATAGAGATAACATTGTGGATCGGTTG
>JAFTIJ010000086.1 GCA_017456965.1 Clostridia bacterium | reverse complement strand
TTTTTTTGAAAAGTTACTTTTGCATAACGAAAATTAGATTTATAACTCCTACCGTGTGCAGATCCTTCACTTCGCTCCGCTTCGTTCGAGGATGACAGCACAGAGGAGGTATCTGCAAAAGTAAAGTTTTAAATGTTACGAGATACTACGGCATATATACCAAAAACCGATATTGACTCACCGATTTTCAACACATCCACAGATCATAACTCATTGACAAATCGGAAACGCCATGCTATAATCAAAAAAAACGGTAAAGGAGCTTGTTATCTATGAAACAAATCTCAGTTATCCTGATCGGCGCGGGTGGCCGCGGTCGAACCTATTGCGGCAAAATGAAGAATATGCCCGAGCAATACAAGATCGTCGCCGTGGCAGAGCCGATGAAAATGAAGCGTCTGCAATGCATGCAGGAATACGGCATTCCCGAAGAGATGTGCTTCTCGGATTGGCGTGAGATCCTCGCCCGTCCGAAGATGGCGGATCTCGCCGTCATCGCAACCGTGGACAACGATCACTACGGTCCCGCCATGAAAGCGATCGAGCTCGGCTACCATCTGCTTTTGGAGAAGCCCGTGGCACAGACGGTAAAGGAATGCACGGACATCGCAAATGCGGCAGCAGAAAAAGGTGTCTCGGTCCTTGTCTGCCACGTACTGCGATACACGCCCTTTTACAAAAAGGTCAAGGATATCGTAGCAAGCGGCATGATCGGTAACGTGGTCTCCATCAGCTGTACGGAGGGCATCGGCGATATTCACTTCTCTCACAGCTACGTTCGCGGAAACTGGTACTCCGAGAAGGACTCCACGCCCATGCTGTTGGCGAAATGCTGTCACGATCTGGATATCATCCAATGGCTCATGGATCGCCCCTGCAAGAAGGTCTCCTCCTTCGGCAGTCTGACCTACTTCCGCCCCGAGAACGCGCCCGAGGGCGCACCCACAGTCTGCGCGGGTGGCTCCTGTCCGAGCGCCGAGACCTGTCCCTACAACAGCGAGCGTATCTATATCACAAACGACTGGAAGTTCTGGGGACAGTACGTCTTCCGCAACAGCGTAAGGACCCATCCCAACATGACCGACGACGAATATCGCGAGGCACTCAAGACCTCTCACTACGGCCGTTGCGTCTTCCACGCCGACAACGACGTCTTGGATCAGCAGATTGTCAATATGGAGTTCGCAGGCGGCGCGACCGCCTCCCTTACTGTCAATGCCTTCAATAAAGGCGGCAGATATATCCGCGTCTACGGTACCAAGGGCGAGCTCTACGCCTTTGCCTCCGACACCGCCATCCACGTATACACGTTTGACGATCAAAGGGAGCAGGAGATCTCTCTCGGCCTCACGCGGGAGGATATCGTAGGCGGTCACGGCGGCGGTGACGACGGCATCGTCCGCGACCTCTACGACTATCTGACGGGTACCTATCAGGGTTGCTCCGTCGCGGATATCCGTATCTCCGTTGCCAACCACCTCATCGGCTTCGCCGCAGAGGAGGCAAGACACACTGACACCGTCGTGGATATGGACAGCTACTTCGCAAAAAACGATTACGAGAATATTTAAGCGGGCCATGCCCGCTTCCCCCGGCTCGCCTACCGTTGCTTTCCGCGTCACCAAGTGCGGCATAACGGCGAGGTTGATTGTAAGCGATTTCCTATAAGTTAAACTTGCGGGCTATGCCAGCTTCCCCCGGCTCGCCTACCGTCACGCGAGATTTATTTCGATCGATTTCCCATAGCTTTAAAAAGCAATCCGATATCTTTTGCCGGATTGCTTTTTTATATTGGACGTCTCCCGTGCCCGCCGCGTGTCGCGTGCATATCATGGTTAGTACGGAGCCAAAGGCTACCGTGATATGAAAGGAGAAGCTATATGGAGACTCTTTTTTATGATCGCGACGCCGCCGTCGCGTATGCGCGACGCTGGGCGCTCTCGCGCAATCCCGCCTACTACGATTTCTCCGAGCTTGGCGGTGACTGCACCAATTTCGCCTCGCAATGCATCTATGCGGGTGCGGGGGTAATGAACTACACACCCGTTTTCGGCTGGTACTATCTCTCCTCCGCCGACCGCACCGCCTCGTGGACGGGCGTGGAATTTCTCTATGATTTTCTGATCGGGAATACGGCAGAGGGTCCCTTTGCCCGCGAGGTGTCGGCAGAGGAGGCGCTCCCCGGCGACGTCGTACAGCTCGGCACGCGGAGCGGCGATTTTTATCATACCCCCGTGATCACGGCAATCGAGCCGCAGATCCTCGTTGCGGCGCACTCCTACGACGTGCTGGACAGACCGCTCTCCACCTATAATTTTTCGCGCGTCCGCTTCTTGCACATCGAGGGTGTCAGAGCACCCACTTTACAAACGGAAGATTTCATGGTATAATAGAAACGTAATGAATTTGACCTGTCACTGTGAAAAAAGGAGGACATAGATATGAGCAGACAAAGATGGTATCCCGACGCCGTCGTAAAGCGTAAGGATCTGAACGACCTCGACACGTGTGTGACCGTTACGCTGAACGAAGCCCCGCGCGCGCCGTACAACGTACGCGTGGTCTTTCTGCACGGGACGTACGTAGATATGATCGCGGAGCAAACCTCGCAGACCGAGGAGCTGATCGAGCAAGCCCGCGCGGAGCTGATCTCCGCCTATAACCGCGGGTTATTTGATATGTCCGACGGTCACGAGCGCAACGAGGATGACGAGGAGGAGTATCACGAGGAGCTCTCCTTCATCGAGACGCCCTACGCCGAGGAGACGGAGGAGGAGATCCACCCCGATACGGGCGAACGGCGCGACGACAGCTTCGTTCTCTACTATATTGAGAAGGACGCGCTTACCCCCGAGGTGTTCGGCCTCCATACCATGGATAACGAAAACGGCGATATGATCATAGAGCTTCACGAATACACCGAGGAAGAGTACTCCGCGTCCGAGCCGCATAACAACGTGAATACCGCAAAGGAGTGCATCCGACTTGCGTGCACCTACGACGGACCGAGCGACGATTGGGTATACGTGATCTTCAGCCACGGAACCTTCGCCACGATCCCGCTCCATATGCTACGCGAGGGGGAGACCGTCGAGGAGGCCGCACGCGATTTTCTCACGTGTGCACAACAGCAAGGTGCCTACGATTCCCTGCCCCTGTTCGAAGACGAAAACAACCAATACGGGGATTACGTAGCGTTTCTCTATCAATCTCCCGAGATGGGGAGCATGAACGGCGTCTTCAATTACTTCTGGGAGCCGCAGAACTACTCGGTCGAGTCGCAGATCATCGAGCTCCGCAGGGCGGACTACAGAGAGCAGAAGATCGTAAAGATTCTCACCGCCGAGGACGTCAAAAACGCATCCGACAGCGGGCTGTGCCCGCCTCCCCCGGCTCGCCTATCGTAGCTTTCCGCGCCACCGAGCGCGGCAAAACGGCGAGGTCTGTTTTGCGCAATTTCCCATAGGGTAAAAAAGCGGGCCGTGCCCGCCTCCCCCGGCTCGCCTATCGTAGCTTTCCGCGCCGCCAAGCGCGGCATAACGGCGAGGTCCATTCTGAGCAATTTCCTATGGTATAAAAAACGAGGCTGATCCGATGGTTCTTATCGGATCAGCCTCGAACTCATAAATACCGCAACCGTGCGCGTTTACGGCTTGACCGTATACGCGGCAAAGCCGTCGGAGTATGCTCTCGTGCCGTCGGCATAGACCCACATCGCCTCCACCCCGTCGAGGGAGGCAACAAGTGAGCGTCCCTCCTCCTCACTCATACAAAAGAGCGCCGTAGAGAGCGCATCGCCAAGCCCCGAATCTCTGCAGATCACGGAAACGGAGCGGTAGCGCGTCGCGGGCATCAGCGTATCGCGGTCGATGATATGATGATAGCGCTTGCCGTCGACCTCGTAATAGCGCTGATAGGAGCCGCTCGTCACGAGAGATTCCCCCGAGAGATACAGATACTCCAGATACGGAGCGTCCTCATTCTCCTCGGGGTTTTCGATTGCCACCGTCCAGGGCTTACCGTCTGCCCGTTTCCCAACGGTGCGCACGTTGCCACCGACGTTCAGCACGAAGCCCGAGATCCCCCGCCCCTCCAAGGTGCGCGCCGTCATTTCCACGGCCCATCCCTTGGCAATCGCGCCGACGTCCAGCGTCATCGCGGGGTCGGCAAGCGTGACCTCGCCCACCTCGGGATCAAGGATCAGATCCCCGATATCCGTATGCAACGCCGCCGCCTCCAATACCGCCATAGGCGGCAGCTCTGCCGCCCATGGTGCGTTCGATCCCGCCTCGCGGTACTCGTGCCAGACGGAGAGCACACTGCCCATCGCGATATTCACGCGCCCGTCGGTCAGCGCGTGCATCTCACGCGCAAACAGGAGCAGATCCATGATGCGCCCGTCCACCTGCACCGTCCGATGTGCGCCGTCACAAAGCTCATTGACCGTACAGAGGTTTTCCAGTCCCTCATAGCGATGATAGATCGTAAAGAGACGGTGATAGTCCGAGAGCATATCAAATATCTCTCCGCACAGGAGGTCAAATTCCTCCTCGCTCTTTGCATATCCCGTGACCGTCGTGACCGTATCAAAATAGTCAAAGGTATATGACGAATATTTTTTGGGTCCCGTATCGCACGCAGAAAAACACAAGCATATCGCGATACAAAGCAATAAAGATATTCTCATTTTCATGCGGTGTGTCCCTCCTTGTATGCGCCTGTTTTTGCCTTCCGCACATCATACGCACGGCAAAACGTTGAGGTCGATTCCGAAATTTCAGTTGCTTATTGCTCGGAGCTTCTCGGCCGCCTTGACGAAGCCGTCAACCGAGATGGTACAGCCCGCGGCCTGCAGCTCTGCCGTGCCGTAGCCCTCCGACGTGACGAGTGCGCCGAGCGCCCCGGCCGTCTTGCCGACACAGGCATCGCAAAAGACCTCTGCCTGCTCATACCATTCCTTTACCGCGCCGCCGTATGCCTTCATACCGTAGGCGTCCCCCATCTCCCCCTTAGAGGCGATCGGCTTCGCGGTATCAAGGGTTGACACGCCGCTTTCATCAAACGTAAAGCCGATCTGCACACAGTCTGCGGTAGCGGCTGTGATCTGCTTCTCCGCGTTCAAGGCGGCGGCAAAGAGAGTGATCTCCAGCTGATTATTTCCGTCCTTGTCCTCCGTGGCGTCCGACGTGGTCTGCGCGGTGGAAACGGTCAGCCTTACCGTGTCGTTTTTTGTCGCCTCCGAGATCACGGCGTCGGCTACCGCCTTTTCGATCGCCATGACGAACTCCGAGACGGCAATGGTACAGCCCGCCTTGATCACGTCCTGCGTTCCCTTTCCGTCGGAGGCGACGAGCGCCTTGACCTCGCTTACGGTCTTGCCCGTGACGATCGAGCAGAAGGTGTCTGCCTGCGCGTACCATTCCTTGACCGCACCGCCGTACGTCTTCATATGATAGGCGTCGCCCATCTCGTATTTGGTGGCAAAGTCCTCGGACGCGATCGCCTTGCCGTCTGCCGTATAGGCAACCGGATTCTCGGCGCAGTCGAGAAAGCACCTCACGATCCTGCCCTCGGCGTCAACGAGAACCGCCGCCCCCGTCACGCTTGCCCGCCCCTCGCCGTTTTTATCCTCCGTTGCGTCGCTCGCCGTCACGGAGGTATGAATACCGAGACCGAGCCGTAGCGGCTTGTTTCTCTTGCCGCAGGCACCGAGCGTCGATACACCGAGCATCAGCGCCGCAGAAAGCACAATGGAAAAAATTCTTTTCATGATCCTTCTCCTTTGTTTCTTTTGGAATTTTGTTCTCTCACGAATAGCATACACAAAAACGTGCATCACTATACGGGAAAACCGCCAAAAAACAAAGGTGCCGTCTTACGAAACGTGCAAGCGGCGGATCAGAAATGCGGCGCAAAGACCGACGAAAAGCCCCGCCAGCGTCCCCGTCACCGCAAGGATGATCATATAATAGCCAATCTCCGCCGTACCGAGCAGGAGCATCGCCACGAGGATCTGACCAAGATTGTGCACAACACCTCCCGCGATGCTGACACCCGCCGTAGAGAAGCGATCCGTCCGCTTCAGACACGCCATGACCGCCAGGCTGAGAAACG
>JAFTIJ010000085.1 GCA_017456965.1 Clostridia bacterium | reverse complement strand
CAACTTGTTGCGGTATATCATCAAACCGCAGGCAGATACACGCTGGCGCGTGATGAGATACAGCCCCGCAGGGGCTGATGATATACACCGCACTTCGTGCGGCGATGATATACCAAGCCTGCGGGCTTGGATAAACAAAAAGAGAACTTTTGGTAGACAAAAGTTCTCTTTTTGTTGGTGGGAGCGGGTGGATTCGGACCACCGAAGTCACAGACAACAGATTTACAGTCTGCCCCCTTTGGCCACTCGGGAACGCTCCCATATGGAGCTGGTGATCGGAGTCGAACCAACAACCTGCTGATTACAAATCAGCTGCTCTGCCATTGAGCCACACCAGCGATTTTCTGTCCGCCGCAGGGGTTTCCCTTGCGACGGACACTATTCTATCACAAACGATTGGATTTGTCAAGAGCTTTTCCAAAAATATTTTTCTTTTTTCAGTATCGGAAAAGCCGTAAACATACGTCCTTTACGCCTCCTTGACGTACAGCGTCAGCGCCTCGGTAACGGGTGCCTCGTCAAAGCGATACGGGACGGTACACGCGGCGTCACGGTAGAAGCGATAATCGTAATCGCCCGTCTCCATGCCGACATATACGCCGTGGGGCACGTCAAAGTGACGGCCCTTGTTTTCGCTGTCAACGAAAACGAGATCTACACCGACCGTCTCGTCGGAGAGTGCTCTCACCGATGCAAAGCGATCGTCCTTTTCCGTCGAGGTGAGGATCTCGCGCTTGGCAAGCGGGATCGTCTCGTCACCCTTCTCTACGGCGTACAGCACGGACTCGATGAGAGAGTCGCGGACGCGGTAGGTCGTGACGACCGTATCATCGACAGAGACGCCGAGCTCCGCGACGCGCGCCGCCTGCTGAGGCGTCAGCGTCGTTTCGTACTGCGCTGTGATCACGCCGTCCTCGGTTACCGCGTTACGCTGGATCAGCACGTCACCGTCCAAAGGAAACGTGGCATCCGTATACGAGCGAACGAAGTCGGTATAGGTACCGCTGAGAAGCAGGACAGCCGTCACACCCTCCGCCGTCTCGGTGTAGACCTCGCCCTCGTATGCATACAGGCGATAATCGCCGATCGTCTCGCACACGTTATAGACCTCGTAGAGATCCTCGGCCTCCTCGTAATAGTATTCGGCGGTAAAGACAGGAGCACCCTCGCCGTCGGTATAAGTAACGGTCTCGCTCACGGCGATGATATCCGTAAACTTAAAGAGATTGACGACCTCGTTGTCAAGACGCAGAGCGCCGATGGCGATGGACGCGCCGCCTCCGCAGGAAACGAGCATCGGCACGCAAAGCGCCAGAGTCAAAAGAAAACAAAGAATTTTTTTCATAAAAAGTATACGCTCCATTCCGCCGTTTTACGGCTTTTGACTTTCGTTTTCGATACTTGGGAAGCGATCCCACGGCTCATGCCACGCGGGGTACGCCGTAAACGCCATGCGTTTTTTGCTCACGGGATGCAGAAAGGCAAGATGATACGACCAGAGTCCGATGGGACAGCGCTCGTCACTGCCGTACTTTCGGTCACCGAGCAGAGGCATACCGCGCGAGGAGAACTGAACGCGGATCTGATGCGTTCTGCCCGTATGGAGACGGACGCGGACGAGTGAGGCGGTATCCGTATGGGAGAGCACCTCATAGGAGAGACTCGCGCACTTGGCGTCCCGCTCCCCCTCGCGACCGACGCGCGTCATATTGCGTCTCGCGTCGTGGATCAGATAATCCTGCAGATTCCCGCTTTGCGGTGTCGGAATCCCATAGGCGGCTGCAAGATACGTTTTGGTAAAGGCATCTGAGCCGACCATGGCAGAGAGCTTCCCCGCCGCCTGCTTTGTCAGGGCAAGGACCATCACGCCACCCACCGCGCGATCAAGGCGATGGACGGGATAGACCTCCCTTTTCAGCTCTGCGGCAAGCATCGTGACCATCGAGTCCTCCCCCGTCCTGTCAGGCTGAGAGAGCACGCCCGCAGGCTTGACGGCGACGGCGAGATGCTCGTCGTGATACAATATACGGATCGCCATCAGCCGACCTCGACGGCAAACGCGCCGTCACGGACGTCAATGCGGATCTCGGTAACGACCTTATCATAGCCGTCGATGATCTTCTCCGCGGCGACGTCCTCGATCTCGCGGGTGATATAACGGCGCATATTACGCGCGCCATACTTAACGGAGAAGGATTTCTCCGCGATGTGCGCGGGAACGGCGTCGGTATAGTGAAGCGTGATACCGCGTCCCGCAAGCGTGCGGGCAAGATCGCCGAGCATGATCTTGGCGATCTCGGCAAAATTCTCGCGGTCGAGCGAGCGGAAGGTGATGATCTCGTCCACGCGGTTGATAAACTCGGGGCGCAGGAATTCGGAGAGCGCCTTCTCGGTGCGGTTCTCCGCAAGCGCGGAGGTACTGCCGCCAAAGCCGATCGAGGACGTCACGCCCTGTGAGCCTGCGTTCGTGGTCATAACGATCACACAGTTATCAAACTTGACCTCCTTGCCGTGGGAGTCGGTGATTCTGCCATCGTCAAGGATCTGCAAAAGGATATTCAGAACGTCGGGATGCGCCTTTTCGATCTCATCAAAAAGCACGACCGCGTACGGACGACGACGGATCTTCTCCGTAAGCTGGCCCGCATCGTCGTAGCCGACGTAGCCGGGAGGCGAGCCGACGAGACGGGAGACCGTATGCTTCTCCATAAACTCCGTCATATCCAGACGGATCAGCGCGTCGGGCGT
>JAFTIJ010000084.1 GCA_017456965.1 Clostridia bacterium | reverse complement strand
ATGTCGAGAACCCCAAGCCGCGCACGGCGGCTTGGGGACCCCGTGGGGGACCGCGTAGCGGTGGAAGGAGAGTGCGTGTATCAAATCATACAGGCTGTATATGATCTTGGATAACCATACCTATGGTAGTATATACTCATCCCGCAATCTCAGCTTGCACCTTTATTACACGCGCTCTCCCTCAGTCACCTTCGGTGACAGCTCCCTCGTCAGAGGGAGCCGAACGAGCGTTTCCGCGCAACCAAGCTCACCGCTAAATTGCAATTTATCGGGCTGATTGTTTTGCTCAAGCACCATCTGCGCTGTCATCCTCGAACGGAGCGTAAGCGAAGTGAAGGATCTTGCACAAACGAGCAGCGACAGATGTTTGCTTTTTTTCGGGGTATCCTATCTTGACAAAAAGGTCGGAACTATGCTATACTACGGGGGAAGTCTCTGACTTCTTTTATATGAATATCGGTTAGCCAATGCTAACTTTTGAAAGGAGATTTGTGTATGACTACTGCGGAGCTTCGCTACCTGATCGCGACCAATGCGCTTCACAAGGAGCTTGGCGGCGTCAAGCTGACGTCCATTGCAGAGCGCGTCGGCGTGAGCAAGGTCAGCGTATACCGTGCCGTCGAGCGTTTGGAAAAAAGCGGCTACGTACAGCGCGACGAAAAAAACAAGGTGATCGTGACCCCCGAGGGGGAGCGACTGCTTGAAGAATATATGGTGATCGTGAATTTTATATCCGATCATCTGGAGAAGCATTGCGGCACGCCGAAGGATACGGCGTATCAGGATGCGCTCGGTGCCGCCTGCGCACTCAGCGATATCAGCCGTGAGGGAATCGCCAAAACGATGGCGGCGATCCTGCAACAGGCATCGGAATCATGACTTGGAGGAAATATTATGCTTGATAAGCAGCTTTTCCGTCTGCTTGGCGGAAATAAAAAATACATTTATCTGGCGGTGGTTGCCATGGTGCTCGGTCTCATTGCCAACATCGCCGTGACGGCATGCATCTGCGTGGCGATCCATCTTCTGACGCAGAACACGGAGCCCATGCAGTATCTCTGGCCGCTCGTCGGTGCCGCCGTTGCCATGACGGTGCGTTATCTTGCGACGAGATGGGCGGGTGATGTTAAGGATATCCTTGGCAGAAAGGTAAAAAAGGAGCTCAGAGAGAAGACCTACAATAAGATCGTCCGTCTCGGCGTGCGCTCTACGGACGATATGTCGATGGCGGGCTTGACGCAGGTCTCCATGGAGGGCGTGGAGCAGCTCGATCTTTATTACTCGTCGTATATCCCGCAGTTCTTCTTTTCCATGATCGCACCCTTTATTCTTTTCTTTATTTGTCTACCGATCGACGCCCGTGTGGCGTGGGTACTGCTCGCCTGCGTACCGCTGATCCCGATCTCCATCATCGCGGTATCGAAGTATGCAAAGCGAATCTTTGCAAAATATTGGGGTAAATATACCTCGATGGGTGATAGCTTCCTTGACAGCGTTCAGGGCCTCAAGGAGCTCAAGATCTTCCGTGCGGATGCAAGACAGCACGATAAGATGAACGAGAATGCGGAGGAATTCCGCAAGATCACGATGAAGGTTCTCGTCATGCAGCTCGCGAGCACGACGATCATGGACTTCGTAGCCTACGGCGGCGCGGGACTCGGCATCGCCTTTGCCGTGAGCTCCGTGATGAACGGCACGCTCGCTCCCATCGCGGCGCTTTTCCTCGTCCTTGTTGCGGCGGAGTTTTTCCTTCCGCTGAGAGCCTTCGGCAGTGCATTCCACGTAGCGATGAACGGCGCGAGCGCGGGCAGAAAGATCATCTCTTTGCTCGATACGCCCGACCCCGTATGGGGTGAGGGCGAGCTTTGCGGCAACGAGATCGTTCTGCGTGACGTCACCTTCTCCTACGATAACAGACGCAACGCGCTCACGGACGTGACCATGCGCTTCCCCGAGGGCGGTATGACCGCCATTGTCGGCGAGAGCGGATGCGGTAAGTCCACGGTCGTCAATATGATCATCGGCGCGTATCGCCCGCATAAGGGTGAGGTCACCGTCGGCGGCAAGCGCGCGGACGAGGTCACGAGAGAGTCGTACTACCGTCATCTCGCCGTCGTCAGCTACAATACCTATATTTTCAACCAGACCGTGCGTGAGAACTTCCGCCTTGCGGACAAGGACGTCACGGAGGAGCGGATCTGGGATGCCCTGGAGCATGTCAATCTTGCCGCCTTTATTCGTGAGAACGGCGGCCTTGAGAAGGTGATCAGCGAGGACGCCAGCAACATTTCGGGCGGACAGAAGCAGAGACTCGCGCTCGCGGTCAACCTCGTCGCGGATAAGCCCATCTACGTATTTGATGAGGCGACCAGCAATATTGATATCGAGAGCGAAGCGATTATTATGAAAAATATCAAGCAGCTCTCACAGAAGAAAACGGTTATCGTCATCTCTCACCGTCTGGCGAACGTCGTACCCGCCGACCGAATCTATTATATGGAGCAGGGCAGACTCGTCGAGAGCGGCGACCACGCGTCGCTGATGGCAAGGAAGGGCGGCTATGCCAAGCTCTACGAGGCGCAGAAGGCGCTGGAAGAGGGCTATGCAAAGGAGGTATTCGCATGAAACAGCAGCACAAGATCCGCAGAGGCGGCGCCACGATCATGGCAAGCCTGATCCTCTTGCTCGGCAGTCTTGCCTACATCATGCTCCTCGCCGTGATCAATGGCTCACTCGGCTTTCTCTCCGCCATGGGCGTGACGCTCTTTGGCGCGATCGGCATTGCCAAGGCGCTCGGTGAGACCGTCGCGCTCTCCTGGGGCTGGATCATTACCCTTGCGATCGCCTGCGGCGCTCTGCGCGGTGCGCTCCGCTATTTCGAGCAATACAGCAATCACTATATCGCCTTCCGTCTGCTTGCGGTTCTGCGCGACCGCATCTTCGGCGCTCTGCGCGCGCTTTGCCCCGCAAAGCTGGAGTCCAAGCAGAAGGGAAGCATCATCGCCATGATCACCTCCGATATTGAGACGCTGGAGGTCTTCTACGCGCATACTATCTCTCCGATCTGCATTGCCGTGATCGTATCACTGACCGTGACGATCTTTGTTGCGACGGTATCGAGCATCTGGCTTGCGCTCGTTGCGCTTTGTGCGTATCTTTTCATCGGTATCGTCGTGCCGATGATCTCCTCCGCGCGCCTGAAGGTTTCGGGCGTGAATTACCGCAGAGAATTTTCTCTTTTCAACGCGTATTTTCTTGACAGCATCAAGGGCGTCAAGGATATCGTGCTGAGCGGTGCGGGTGCGCAACGCGAGCGGGAGGTCAACGATCGCTCTGACGTTCTCCTTCGTGAGACCAAGAAGATGAAGCGCGACACCACGCGCGCGGCGGCGTTTACCGAGCTTGCGGTATCGCTCTCGATCCTTGCGACGCTTGCCGTCGGCATCGTGCTCGTGCATACGGGTGCGCTCTCCGTCGGTTATATGATCATTGGCGTGACTGCCGTTTTTTCCAGCTTTGGTCCCGTTATTGCGATCTCGGCTCTGCCGGGCAATCTGACGCAGACCTTTGCCAGCGGCGACCGCGTGCTGGATCTCCTCAAGGAGGAGCCTGTGGTCAAGCCTGTCATTGGCGGTCGCGAGATCGGCGAGTACCGTGAGCTTTCCGTCTCCGATCTCTCCTTCTCCTACGACGGTGAGACCGAGGTTCTCCGCGATATCTGTATGCACGCCAAAAAGGGTGAGATCGTCGGCATCGTCGGCGAGAGCGGATGCGGCAAGTCCACCTTCTTAAAGCTCTTGCTTCGCTTCTGGCAGAAGTCCGGCGGTACGATCGCCTATAACGGCATGGATATCGACACCGTTGACAGCGAGGATCTGCTGAAAAACGTGACCATGGTAAGCCAGGTGACGTATCTCTTTGATGAGACGATCGAGGAGAACCTGCGAATCGCGGGACAGCACGCGACCAAGGAGGAGATCGAGCAGGCTTGCCGCATGGCTTCCGTTCACGATCTCATTATGAGCCTGCCCGACGGCTACGAGACGTGCGTCGGCGCACTCGGCGACCGTCTCTCCGCAGGTGAGAAGCAGCGCATCGGTCTTGCCCGAGCCTTCCTGTCGGGAAGCGATCTGATCTTGCTTGACGAGCCGACCAGCAACGTTGACAGCATCAATGAGGGTATCATCCTGCGCGCACTCCGCGAGCAGAAGAAGAAAAAGAGCATTATCCTCGTCTCTCACAGAGAATCCACCATGGCGATCGCCGATCGTATCTACCGTGTGGAGAAGGGATGCATGACGGAAGAAAATAAATGATTTTCAACAAAGCACGGAGCCGCTGAATTCCGTGCTTTGTTATTTTTATACAAAAAACGAAAAAATATCTCGTGAAAAAAGACGAAAAAGATTTTCGGAAAATAGATAGGCAAACCGAGTTTTTTATGTTATAATATATGCAGTAAGCCTTGCTCCGCAAGTCTTCGGGCTAACGCCCTCCCCGCATTTCATGCGGCTGCATGATTGACGGCCTCGCCAAAATGCCCTTGCAAGCAAGCATTTTGGCTTCATGGTAGAATATATGCAGTAAGCCTTGCTCCGCGACCGAAATTTTATTATTTATATAAAGAAAGGAAACAACCATCATGGCAATGAAAATGAAAATCCTTCACTATCCCGAGAAGGGCAAGATCGTCACCTTTACCAACCTTCTTTCTAACGAATACCAGCAGAAGGCTGACAAGATCCCGCCCGCATACGACTGCAGCAGAGAGCGTCTCCTCTTCGTCGGTATCTCCTCCGGCAAGATCATCGACTCTGCTCTCTCCCTTTTCCTCCGCGGTCTGACCACCGATAAGGTTCAGAACGTAGCGATCTTTACCGACGCCGCTGATGCCACCGTTGAAGAGATGAAGGCCATGATCGCCGAGGCAGGCGCAAAGGTTCTTGACGTTAAGAAGGTTAAGGGTAGCTTCCTTCCTTTCCTCACCGGCGTAAAGCCCGAGGAAGCAGAGGATCTCAAGACTTGGGCAGCAGGCATCGTAGCTCAGCTTCAGGATTGATTCTATCGTATATATGAAACTCAGAGCGACAGCCCCTCGGGGCTGTCGCTTTTTCGACCTATAGGAAATTGCGCAAAACAGATCTCGCCGTTATGCCGTGCTTGTTTGCACGGAAAGCTGAATAGGCGAGCGCACGGAAGTGGGCACAGCCCGCAAAACCTAAATTTAGCGGGATTTTTGGTGGAGCGGAAACGCTCGTTCGGCTCCCTCTGACGAGGGAGCTGTCACCGAAGGTGACTGAGGGAGAGCGCGTGCAATAAAGGTGCAAGCTGAGCTTACGGGATGAGTATATACCATAGGCATGGTTATCCAAGATCATATACAGCCTGTATGATTTGATACACGCGCTCT
>JAFTIJ010000083.1 GCA_017456965.1 Clostridia bacterium | reverse complement strand
TGCAGGCGGGTGCGGCGCGCTTCGGTGCCAAAACGGAGTACGCAGAGGTCCCGGAGGTAGCGCTTGACGGAGTAGTCAAGCGTCTTGCTACCACCTCGGGTGAGATCCTCGGGCGGACTGTGATCGTGGCGACGGGTGCCGATCCGCGCACGTTGGGGCTTGTCGGAGAGGAGCGGCTCGTCGGGCGCGGCGTACACTACTGCGCACATTGCGACGGCAGGTTCTATAAAAACAAAACAGTCGTTGTTGTCGGTGGTGGCAATACGGCGGTCTCGGACGCGCTGTATCTCGCTCAGCTTGCCAAAAGGGTGATCCTGGTACATCGCAGAGACACCCTGCGCGCGACGAAGATCTATCATGAGGCGCTGATGTCAAAGCCGAACGTGGAGTTTCTCTGGAATAGTACGCCCACAGCGCTTGTTGCCGATGGCAGAGTTTCTGCTGTCGTGATCCGAGATCTTGTTACGGGCGAGGAGCGGGAGATCGCCTGCGACGGCGTTTTCGTCAGCATCGGCAGAAAGCCCGCGTCGGATCTGTTCCGTGACGCGCTGACGCTGGACGAGGGCGGCTATATTGTGGCGGATGAGACCACGTGCACGAGCATTCCGGGCGTCTACGCCGCAGGTGACGTCCGCACCAAGGCGTTGAGACAGGTGGTGACCGCCGTCTCCGACGGCGCGGTTGCCGTTCACTACGCCGAGGAGTATCTCGCAACCCATCCGATAGAAAATAAGGCAAACGAAACGATAAAAGGGGACGCGATATGACCTTGCAAACCGAGCGTCTTACCTTACGCCGTCTCAGGGCGTGCGACGACGACGCGTTGGTGGCGCTTTTAAGAGACGAGCGCGTTGGGGAAACGTATATGGTGCCGCCGCTTGCCACGGACGAGGCGGCAAAAAAGCTCGCGCTGCGGTTGCGTGCGCTCTCTGAGGGCGATGCGCATTTCGTGCGCGGGATCTGCCTTTGCGACACACTGATCGGTATGATCAACGATACGGAGCGAACGCAGGACACCGTTGAGATCGGATACGCCCTATTGCCCCCCTATTGGGGACGGGGCTATGCGACAGAGGCACTTACCGCCGTGATTGCGGCGATGCACGACGCGGGCTTTCGCGAGGTCATTGCGGGTGCCTTTGAGCATCATGCGGCGAGCCTTCGCGTGATGCAGAAGTGTGGGATGACACCATCCGACAGACGCGCAACCGTCGAGTATCGCGGCGTATTGCACCGTTGCATATATTACTCGTCGAAAAAATCCATTTAATAATGTATTGCATTGACAAAACCACCAATTCATGCTATAATGATGCTCACACAATGCGGTAAAGTTACTAAATGAGTTTAGAAGATGCTATGAAATTTTCTCGGCAGAAAGCTTTTGTGTGGCTCTTTCAACGGTCGACTGTCGGAAGCTTAATCAAGCCAAGCCGAATATGAAAGCAATGAAAAAGCTCAAAGAATTTTGCGATGAATATGGGGTGAACTGTGAAATCGTGGAAAAAAGCGGCTGAAAATCTGAGCTTAAGCAACAGTAAGCTACTCGGAAGCCGTATTTGTCCATGAAGTGTAATATGGTATGAAAAGGATTAGCTTTACAACGACTCAAATTATACTATTGAGTTTTCTTACAGTGATATTGATCGGCAGTTTTCTTTTGGCGCTGCCGATAAGCTCGGCTGACGGGATAGCAGTGCCGTATATCGATGCCCTGTTCATGGCAACAACCTCGACCTGTGTTACCGGTCTCGTGACATTGCCAACTTTTTCAACATGGAGTGTTTTTGGGCAGATCGTGATACTGATACTGATCCAGGTTGGCGGACTTGGTGTTGTCACGATCATGACGGGCTTGATGCTTCTCTTGAACAAGAAGCTTGGCATCGGTGACAGATTGCTTATTCAAGACGCTTTCAATCTCAATACCATGTCGGGACTTGTTAAATTTGTAAAGAACGTGCTATTCGGTACGCTGATCATCGAGGGAATTGGTGCATTGCTGTATATGCTTGTGTTCATCCCCGAGTTTGGTGCAAAAGGTATTTGGATATCGGTATTCAATTCGGTTTCCGCCTTTTGTAACGCAGGCATTGACATTATTGCGGAAAACAGCCTTTGCAATTACGCCGCCAATCCCTTAATTAACGCCGTAACCTCTGCACTCATCATTCTCGGGGGAATCGGATATATCGTATGGTGGGACGTTCTCCGTGTACTCAAGAGCCGTTCACCGAGAAACAGAAAAATATTCAGGCATCTGACCTTGCACAGCAAGGTAGCCCTTACCGTTACGGCAACGCTTATCCTTGTCGGTGCGATCCTCATTTTTATTTTTGAATACGACAATCCCTTGACCATCGGCGAGATGAATTTATTCGATAAGATTCAAGTATCTTTCTTCCAATCGGTCACGACGAGAACTGCGGGCTTTGCCTCCGTTCCGCAAGAAAATCTGACGAACGCCTCTGTCGCGGTATCTCTCCTGCTGATGCTGATCGGCGGTTCGCCGGTGGGAACGGCAGGCGGCATAAAAACCGTGACTGTCGCTATCCTCATCTGCTCGGCATTCGCTACAATCAGAAACAAAAACAGTGCGTCACTGTTCGGCCGCCGCATTTCTGATGACTCGGTAAAAAAGTCTGTTGCCGTGGTCGTCATGTTCCTTGGGATCTGCGCTATCTCGACGGTACTGATATTGGCTACGAGCGATGCTTCCGCCATTGATGTGTTTTATGAAACGGTCAGTGCAACGGCAACCGTCGGCCTTTCAAGAAATTTTACGGCATCCCTCAACGCATTTGGAAAAATCATTATCATTGTAACCATGTATTTTGGCAGAGTCGGTCCCATCTCACTTGCGGTGGCACTTGGCAGAAAGAATGAAAGTCAAAATGTTATTTCCGAGCCGACGGAAGATACCAGTATTGGATAAAGGAGGATCTTATGAAAGCAAAGAGAACGTACGCAGTCTTCGGACTGGGGAGATACGGCAGAGCAGTAGCAAAAGAGCTTGTCGAGAACGGCATGGAGGTTATTGCTGTGGATATTGAGCAAAAAATCGTGAATGACGCAGCGACATATTTGCCTGTTTGTAAGTGTGCGGACATAACCGATTCGGAGGTCATATCCCGACTTGGCATTAGCAATATTGATACGGTTATCATTTGTATGGCAAGCAATCTTGAAGCCAGCGTAATGGCCGTCACTCTCTGTAAGGAAGTGGGGGTCAAGAACGTTATTGCAAAATGCGGCAATGAAATGCAACAAAAAATATTGCTTCGTGTGGGAGCGGACAAGGTCGTTTTCCCCGAAAATGAATCAGGGATCCGTCTTGCCAAGAATCTGCTTAGCTCAGGCTTTATTGATATGATTTCTCTGTCCAAATATGTGTCAATGATCGAGATTGACGTGAAAGATGAGTGGCATGGCAAAAATTTGATTGAATTGAATCTCCGAAAAAAATACGGCTTCAATATCGTTGCTATCAAAAAGGGCGAAAGGGTAAGCGTGAATATCAACCCAGAGCAGCCTCTTGAAGCGGGAAGCACACTGATCGTTATCGCCAACGTAGCGAAGTTGGGAAAAATAAAATAAGTCTCAAAAGCCCCATCGGTGCAACAGGCTTCTCCGAATTTGTTAAAGGGGTTGAGATGATTTCCAACGATTTTTTGTGGGAAGCACGAGTGAGCAACGCCGTGCCCTGCTTGGCGGCTTCACTTGTGAGCCTGCGAGTAAAGCCGGATTTTGCGGCAAGCGTCGTCTTGTCTGTGCAAAGCGAACCGGACGAACACTGTCGATGGCGGCGAAGCCGTTCATCCTGACCATTGGCAGTGTTCGTCCGGTTTTTTTATCCTATAGGAAATTGCTCAAAACAGACCTCGCCGTTATGCCGTGCTTGTCTGCACGGAAAGCTAAGATAGGCGAGCTGGGGGGCAGCGGGCACAGCCCGCTTTTCAAGAATACGGAAAATTGCTCAAAACAGACCTCGCCGTTATGCCGTGCTTGTCTGTACGGAAAGCTAAGATAGGCGAGCTGGGGGATGCGGGCACAGCCCGCTGTATGGGCGATCAATTTTCTGCGTGCATGAGGGCGAGAAAGTCCTCTTCGAGATAGCTCTCGACGTAGATGTGCGTTCCCAGACGCTTGTGGAGCGCGCGGCGGTATTCGTCGCGCTTTTCGAGGCGGCTGACGCAGAGTGCACCCATTTTAACGCCTGCGGAGATCTCGCTTCTGCCATCTCCGATGACGAGGACGTTTTCTCCCTTGGCACCGAGGGTCAGGAGCAGCTTCTCCATGATCTGATCCTTTGGGATCTTTTCGGTCCACGTGGAGCCGATGAGATCCTCGACGAGCTTACCCTCGCCGATCTCGAAGCCGAGCGTCTCTACCTCCTCGTGCATCCCCATGCCCTTTTCCACGACGGCGCCCGTGACGAAATAATTCTTGACGCCGTTTGCGCGCAGGTATTCGAGAAATTCCTTGGAGCCGCTGACGATGAAGCGGTCGGGGTCTGATTTGGCAAGCGCAAGATTCTTGTCGCGGCAGAAGCCGTTGAGGACCTTTTCATAGAATTTGAAAAGGCGTGGGGTGTGTACCGCAAGGAAGGCGGTGAGCTCCTCGGAGTCGGGGGTGGCAAAGAGCTCCTCACCCTTGCGGATGCTCTCGATCTTTGCGCGGTTCTCCTCCTTGTCGCAGGGGACGTCGATGTGGCCGCGGTCGATCGCGCGGCGGATCGCCCACTCCATCTGCGTCAGCGCGGAGAGCCCTGCAGACTCAATGCAAAAGCTGTCGGTCTCGGGCAGGGGCTTTGTGCCCGCAAGCGAGACCAGACGCGCGACGTTCTCGTCACTGTCGTAGCCGTCGGGGACGCCACCCTCGGAGACGTCGTGCAAAACGATACTCATGACGGGAGGCCAGTCACGGATCAGGGAATGTGTGCCGTCGATGTCGTGGAAGGCGTAGAGGATCTGTCTTTCCTCAAACGCGCCCGCAACGGACGGGGAATGTGTGTCTTTGAAGATAACCATGTGAAACTCCTTTGTGAAAGCGAGGGCGCTCAGGGCTGTCTCGGCTCGGTGCAAAGAGCGAGGAGGTCGTCGAGCTTTGCGGTTGCCATTCTGACGATGGCGTCGCCCGCGCTGTAGTAGATGCGTACGGTATCGTCGTCCTCAAGGAGCATACCGCAGGGGAACAGGGCATTGGTGCGGAAGCCCTCCTCCATCTCCCAATAGCCCTCGGGAACCATGAGGGGCTTTTTCGACATGCCGATGACCTTGGAGGGGTCTTCGAGATCGAGCAGAGCGATGCCGATGACGTAGCGCTTTCTCCAAGCCTTTTCCCAGCCGTTTTTGCCGCGACTCGGATCTACGTCAACGGAGTGGAAGATGATGAGCCAGCCCTTGTCCGTCTTGATGGGGGGCGCACCGGGACCGATCTTGTCGTTGCAGTAGGGAACGTCCTCGACGCCCATGACGAGCTTGGAATTGCCCCAATATACGAGGTCGGGGGACTCGGAGATCCAGATATCAAACACGTCGCCGCCACGGGAGTAGACAGGCATAGGGCGCTCCAGACGAACGTATTTGCCGCCGATCTTCTCGGGGAAGAGCACCATGTTGCGATTTTCGGGGACGGAGATGGATTTTACGTCAAAGTGCTTCAGATCCTTGGTGGTTGCCATACCGCCGCAGACACCGTGCTTGGTATCGACCGCGAAGCACATACAGTATTCCCCGTCGATCTCTGTGATACGGGGGTCGTATACGCGCATGATCTCGTCGTCCTTCATGGCGAAGCACGGTTCGGGCTCGACTCTCCAATGGATGCCGTCGTCGGAGAAGGCAAGTCCGAGGTTTGTTCCCTCCAAGATCTGCTTGTCATAATCACCGATGTCGTTGCGGAAGATCATGACGTACTCTCCGTTTTTCCGTTTCAGCACGCCTGCGTTGAAGGTCAGCGCAGAGCGGTAGGGGACGTCCTTGCGGGAGAGAATGGTCTCGGGATAGCGGGTGATGCAGGGCTCCGTGCGAAAGAGTGATTCATCGACGGGTTTGAATTGACGTGGCATTTTGATATCCTCCGTGTCATATAATTTTTTCGCCTATATTGTATCATAAGCGACGGAGAGATGTCAACATCAGAGTAAATAAATCTATTCTGTTTTTTGATTTACGAAGTAATTTACGTATCGTGGCAATATTTTTTTCAAATTGTTGAAAAAAACCGCGCTTTATGATAAAATAAAAGCAACGATGATTTTGCGAGGTGACGAAAATGGATATACGTGAACTGAAGCGCTTTTATCCTGAGCAGGAGCGCGACTTTGAGCGCGCGCTGTCGGAGATCAGACGGGGCAAAAAGACGACGCATTGGATGTGGTATATTTTTCCCCAGCTTCGCGGACTCGGCAGAAGCCAAATGGCGTATTACTACGGTATCGCGGACCGCGAGGAGGCGAAACGGTATTGGGCGGACGATATGCTGAGAGCGAATCTGACGAAAATCACAGAGGCGTTTCTCGCTCTGCCGTCACAGCCGCCGTCTCACGTCATGGGAGGCGTTGATGCCAAAAAGCTTTTCTCCTGCATGACGCTCTTTGATGAGGTCGCCGGCGGTGAGACCGCGATCTTTCGTCAGGTGCTCGACAAGTTTTACGACGGCAATCGGGATCCCGATACGCTGGAAATTTTGAACCGAGAGGAAAAATGAGATGATGGAGAAACAGCAAAAGCGACTGATCGCGCTGGAGAAGGAGCTGCGCGCGGCATCGCTGAGGGAGAAAAAATACGTAAAGGAGATGCGTGAGCGCGGCGTTGCCCCCGGGGGATGGAAGCAGAAGCTGGAGAGCAGGATCCCCGAGCGCGTACGCACGGGGCTGGAAAGCGCATTTGCCAAGGCGTTCTCGCTGGTCTTTACGCGCGGACGCGGCGTGATCGAGCTTGGCTACAATAAGGAGAGCATCCTTGAGGATCACGCCATCCTTGATTTTGCGTTCCGCACGAAATGCGGCAGACGGGAGCTGCGCGAGATCGGTCGCAGCGCCAATCGCGGCAATTACAGAAATATGGCGCTGACCACGGCAGAGGGTATCGGACTCGGTGCGCTCGGCATCGGGCTCCCCGATCTCGTGATCTTTATCGGCGTGCTCTTGCGCGGCGTTTACGAGACGGCACTGCGCTACGGCTACGATTACGAATCCCGCACGGAGCAGCTTCTGATCCTCTGCATGATGCAGGCATCGCTCTCCTCGGGTGAGGAGTTTGAGCGACTCCACCGTGAGATCGGCGAGCGCATCGCAGAGCCGCAGAGTGAGGTGACGGAGGCGGATTTTGAGGAACAGATCCGCAAGACGGCAAAGACCTTTGCGACGGATATGCTCCTTTTGAAGTTTATTCAGGGGCTTCCCGTCGTCGGCATACTCGGCGGTGCGGCTAACCCCGTCTATTATAAAAAGGTTTTACATTACGTGCAGATGTGCTATCACAAGCGCTACCTGCAAAAGCTTTATTGGGAGCAGGACAGCTCGGCATATGAGGAGGGAGACGAGGCATGATCGATTTTAAAAACGGTGAATATCTGAAATTACGAAAGGTTTCCGAGGACCATATCAGCAAGAAGCTGAAGGCGCTTTTGCTCGATGACGAGACGGTGATCGGGCTTTACAAGAGCGTGCGCGACTACGTTGCCTTTACGGATAAGCGTGTGATCGCGGTAAACGTGCAGGGGCTGACCGGCAAGAGTCAGGATTTTACCTCTATGCCCTATAAGAAGATCAGCGTCTTTTCAATCGAAACGGCGGGCTTCTTTGATATGGACGGCGAATTGGAGATGTATTTCAGCGGCGTGGGGCAGGTCCGCTTTGAGTTTACGGGCGCCTCCGATATTCTGCAGATCGGCAAAATGATCTCCAAATACGCTCTTTAACGGACAGGCGGGCAGTACCCGCATCCCCCAGCTCGCCTATCAAAGCTTCCGTGCCACGGGGCGCGGCATAACGGCGAGATCCGTTTTGCGCAATTTCCTATGATACAAAAAATTCGGGGCCCGCTTCCTTAGGAAGCGGGCCCCTTGCGTTTATTGATCGTGAAAATCGAGCTCATAACCTCGCCGCCACGCCGTGTATGGCAACGAGAAACGCTACGTTAGGCGAGCACACGGGTGCGGGCACACCGCTTTTGATCAGAAGAGGATGCATCCGATGAAGGTGGTCGTATTTTTCCCGTGATAGTAGGGCGCGCCGCAGATGCGGCAGACGTCCGAGACAAGAAGTCCTGCCGCCTCCATGGAGGGCGTCATTTTATCGGGAAAACGGCACGGCGCGGTGGGATAGGTACAGTGCTCGCAGAGCGTGCATTTGCCCGCGCCCATTGGGAAGACCCCGGCGTGTTCCTTGCGGAGGCACTCCGAGAGGCGGAGAAAGCGCTCCTTGTGCCTTGCGGCGGCATCCATGACGGATTCGTAGTCAAACTCATCCTCCATCACACCGACCGTCTCTACCAGAATACCGTCCCCAAAGCCCGACGTGCGCGCTCGGATCTCGTCAAGTGTGCCGCAGGCGGGCGGACAGCTCCACGTTTTGCCGTAGCTCTGACAGCGATCCGCACGGCACATCGCCCGTACGTCCTCGCGGAAGACCAGCGCCTCCTTCTTCATGGGTACACAGACGTCAAACCCGATCTCTTTTGCCAGCTGAATCGCCCGATCTCTCATACCGATAACCTCCGTTTTCTTTTTGTATATCCGTTTCGCTCTTGGGGATCAAACGCCTGCCAGACGGTTGACGTCCTCGCAGAGGCGATCGACGGCGATGACGTGGCGTGTGGGCAGAGCGAGCGCCTCCTTGCCCTCGGATGTGACGACGAGCTTGGGGCATTTGATCTTGACGCCGTCGGTAAGTACGTACTCCTCATCGCGTACGCTGAGACCGCCGAAATCGGAAAAGACGAATTCGTGCAGGGTTTCCGTTACATTTTCCTCGATGAGAGAGAAGGTCTTGACGGACACGACGATGCCGTCCTTGGTGGTCAGGATCGCCGCGGCACTGTACTCGGAGCTGCGGCACTTGCGGTCGTCCTTACCGCGTCGGAGCATGACGCCCTCTTTGTAAATGTGATCGCCGATCACGGTGGGGGCGATGCCTCTGACGAGAGAGCGCTTGAGTCCGAGTCGCTCCGTCACCTCGGTGGCGTAGTTCTCCTTCATGGCGGCAATGGCGGCGTCCAGCTCCTTCTCGCTTGCGCGCATGGAGCGCGGGATAAAGGCGAGCGCCGCGCCGACGATGGCGATCACGAGACCGACGACCATCTGATACGGCATGAACATAAACCACGCCAGCTCCAGAATGACCAGCAGTGCGCCGACGATCAGGATCGGGATACCGACGTAGAAAAGCGTGTCGGTGCTCTCAAAATATTTTTTGTTTCTTTGGTAATCCATACGGTTCCTTTCTGAGCAGAGATGCTCGTGTGTTTTTTTGGAGTCTCCTGCCATATAGTGTCTGTTACCCTGCGTTTGGTTTGAAAAAATATGAAAAAATACAGAAAATTTTTCAAGTCAACGCCTTGTATACTTTCATTATAAATTATGTTTTGCCATATGTCAAGCAACTGTTGAGTGACAAAGCGTCAACCGTTTGTTGAGCACATTCTATCGGAAAACCACGCGCATCGGATCGGGCGCATAGGTGTTCAGCTTCTTGGGCTGTCGGGGCGCCGACCGTACCGAATGCCTTTTGCCGCCTATGACCGCAAAAATGGGTGCGCACCGAAAATCTCTCCTCCATTCTACGGATCGAACGTAGCTTCCTTCGTACAATCAACCTCGCCGTTTCGCCACGCTTCGGCAAGTGAAGGACAACGATAGGCGAGCATTGGGTGCAGGTACCGCCTGCTTTTTTGTACCATAGGAAATTGCGCGAACCGGACCTCGCCGTTTTGCCGCGCCCCGTGGCGCGGAAAGCTACGATAGGCGAGCTGGGGGATGCGGGCGTTGCCCGCTTTTTTGACCTATAGGAAATTGCGCAAACCGGACCTCGCCGTTATGCCGCACTTGGTGACACGGAAACCTTCGATAGGCGAGATGGGGGATGCGGGCACAGCCCGCTTCTTTTCTTGGGGGAGCAAGAAAAGAAGATGCCCCGAAAAAGGTCAGCTTGTGCTGATCAAAAAATCTCATGAATTTTTCCTGAAACGGTTGCAAAAAAATTTTTGCCATGGTATACTGAATATGTTTACGGACAAATAAAACATTCAGTTTAAAATATAGAATAACAATAAAAAGGGGAAAAAACATTGGAAACGTTTGAAAAAGAAATCAACCGACGCCGTACGTTTGCGATCATCTCGCACCCTGACGCCGGTAAGACGACATTGACCGAAAAGCTCCTTCTTTACGGAGGTGCGATCCTGCAGGCGGGCGCCGTCAAGGGCAAGGCGGCAGACAGACACGCCGTATCCGACTGGATGGAGATCGAGAAGCAAAGAGGTATCTCGATCACATCCTCCGTTATGCAGTTCCAGTATAACGGCTATTGCATCAACATCCTCGATACGCCCGGACACCAGGACTTCTCTGAGGATACCTACCGTACGCTGATGGCGGCGGACAGCGCTGTCATGGTGATCGACGCCGCAAAGGGTATCGAGCCGCAGACGAGAAAGCTCTTCAAGGTCTGCGCGATGCGCGGTATCCCGATCTTCACCTTTATCAATAAGCTTGACCGCGAGGCAAGAGATCCCTTCGATCTGCTTGACGAGCTGGAGAAGGAATTTGGCATCGGTACGTACCCCATGAACTGGCCCATCGGATGCGGTAAGCGCTTCAAGGGTGTGTACGACAGAGAAAAGCACGCGATCATCGTATTTAATGCCAAGAACCGCGGACAGAGCAAGCTCGACTCCGTGGAGTGCGATATCACCGACACGGAGACTATGGACACGATCATCGGCGAGGAGGCAAGGGAAGAGCTCTGCGAGCAGATCGAGCTGCTCGACGGCGCAAGCTTCGACTTTGACCTGGACGCCGTACGCGCAGGTAAGCTCTCTCCCGTCTTTTTCGGCTCGGCGCTTACCAACTTCGGCGTAGAGCCCTTCCTTGAGAGCTTCCTGCAGATGACGACGGCGCCTCTGCCCAGAAAGGCGGAGGGCGGTATCGTCGATCCGCTTTGCGGTAGCTTCTCCGCATTCGTTTTCAAGATCCAGGCGAATATGAATAAGGCGCACCGCGACAGACTGGCGTTCATGCGTATCTGCTCGGGTAAATTCGAGCGCGGCGCAGAGTACTACCATCTGCAGGGCGGTAAGAATATCAAGCTCTCTCAGCCTCAGCAGATGATGGCGCAGGAGCGTGAGATCGTCGATGAGGCGTACGCGGGCGATATCATCGGCGTATTCGATCCCGGTATCTTCTCGATCGGTGATACCGTTTGTATGCCCAAGCAGAAGGTGCGCTATGAGGGCATCCCGACCTTCGCACCCGAGCACTTTGCCATGGTCGAGCAGACGGACAGCATGAAGCGTAAGCAGTTCGTCAAGGGCATGAACCAGATCGCACAAGAGGGTGCGATCCAGATCTTCTTCGAGCCGGGCGGCGGTATGGAGCGCGTGATCGTCGGCGTTGTCGGCGTACTGCAGTTTGAGGTTCTGGAGTACAGACTCAAGAGCGAGTACGGCGTTGACGTACGCAGATCCAATCTCTCCTACCAGCATATCCGCTGGATCGAGAACGAAAATGTCGACCCCGCAAGACTCAATATCACCTCGGACACCAAGTGGGTGCAGGACTTCCGCGGAAAGAACCTTTTGATCTTCACGAGCGATTGGAATATCCGTTGGGCGCTGGAAAAGAACGAGGGACTGGAGCTCTCCGAATTCAGCCGCAACTAATAAGGAGGCAGAGAACATGAAAATTCAGGTAAAAAAACTCAGAGCGAACGCGACGCTCCCCACGCGCGGCTCTGCTTACGCGGCGGGCTACGATCTCTATGCCTGCCTTGACGGTGAGGTCGTGATCGGCGCAGGTGAGACCGTAAAGGTCGGCACGGGTCTCTCCATCGCCGTTCCCGAGGGCTATTTTGGCGCGATCTTTGCCAGAAGCGGCCTTGCGGCAAAGGAGGGCCTGCGCCCCGCGAACTGCGTCGGCGTCGCCGACTCCGATTACAGAGGCGAATATATCGTCGCTCTGCATAACGACTCCGCAGTATCTCGCACGGTAACGCCGGGTGAGCGTATCGCGCAGCTCGTCGTGATGCCGTTCCTCTCCGTCGAGTTTGAGGAGGCGGCGTCTCTCGATGAGACCGAGCGCGGTGCGGGCGGCTTTGGCAGTACGGGCAAGTGAGGTAGCGCGAGATGGAAAACAGACAGGTCATGACAAAAACCATTGTTCTGAGCGCCGTTGCGATCCTGATCTTCGCCGCACTTCTGATCGGTTTTATTCTTCTTGCACAGGCACAGACTCCGGGGCAGGGCGCTACGACGACGACCGCGCCCGCGCTTCCCACGACGACCGAGCAGACCCCGACCGATACGACGAGCACGGAGGCATCCGCGTCCGTCACGACGGCGTCTGAGACGACCGGCGGTGCGACCGTGGGGACGACCTATCCCGCGGCGACGGTGCCTGTCATCACGACTGCACCCAAGGTCCCCGTGATCGATCCGTCGAGCAATTTCCCCGTCCTCAGCGTTGCGCAGAAGGATCGACTTCTGTCGCTTGACAATACGCTTCGCGGCTGGGGTCCCGGCACGCAGTGTGACGATCGCAACCGTCCATTCGGCGCGCTCAGTGCACAGAATGCCTACGGAAAATACGGCTCCGTATATATTAAGGATGACGATAAGATCTATCTGACCTTCGACGAGGGCTATGAGAACGGCTACACGGCAGAGATCCTCGACGTGCTGAAGGCGAAAAACGTCAAGGCGGTCTTCTTTATCACGATGCCCTACGCCAAGAGCGAGCCTGCGCTCGTTCAGCGTATGATCGACGAGGGGCATATCGTCGGCAACCATAGCACGGCACATCTGTCGTTCCCGGGCATGACGCTGGAGGACGCTTATAACGATATCCGCGCTCTGCACGATTACGTGCTTGCCAACTTTGACTATGAGATGAAGCTCTTCCGATTCCCGATGGGCGAGTCCAGCGACCGTACGCAGGCACTTTTGCAGGAGCTTGGCTATACTCCCGTTTTCTGGAGCTTTGCCTACAGAGATTGGGAGACGGATAATCAGCCCGCACACGACGAGGCGTTTGCCAAGATCACGGGGTGCGCACATCCCGGTGCGGTGTATCTCCTGCACGCGGTTTCCGAGACCAATACGAAGCTTCTGCCCTCGGTCATTGACTATTTCAGAGGTCAGGGCTATGAGCTCGCACTTTTCCCGACTAAATAATTTGTACGTAAAAACCCACGAGAATGTGTTGATTCTTCGTGGGTTTTATGCTACAATATAAACAAAGCAGGCTGTGCCGCCTCCCCCGGCTCGCCTATCGCAGGTTTCCGCATACGCAGGCACGGCATGGCGGCGAGGTCGTATTGCCGCAGTATCCCATGTTGAAACAAAAAGCGGGCCGTGCCCGCCTCCCCCCGCTTGCCTATCGCAGGCTTTTGCATACGTAGGCACGGCGGCGAGGTTGTGTTTCCGCAGTATCCCATGTTGAAAATAAAAAGGAAGGTGCTTGTATGAGAAATCCCGACTATGCGCCGATCGTCAGAGAGGCGTTTTCGTTTTCCGATGCCGCGCGCTGGATCCGCGCTGAGGGCGTGGCAAATTTTTCCGTTCAGCTTTTCAGAAATACGTTTGTCCTGACCGAGAAGCCGCATCGCGCGGTCATGCTCGCGATGGCCGCCAATTACGCGGAGATCTTTATTAACGGACGCGCGGCAGTGTCGCTCGGTGTCCGTTCGTATATTTTTGATAAGGTCTACGAGGTCTACGACGTGAGCGAATATCTTACGGCGGGGAAGAACGTCGTTGCCGTGATGAACGTGGATACGGGCGAGGAGGTCCGCGCGGGCTTTGCGCTGGAGATCGTCGCGGACGGCGTGACCGTGACCGCAAGCGGCAAGGGCTTCGTTTATTGCCGTGAGGAGGCGTATCTTGCGCCGATCAACCACCTGATCATCGGCGGCGGTGAGGAAAAGGTGGACGGCTCGCTACTGACGCAGGGCTTTGCCGAGGTCGATTTTGACGACAGCAAATGGACGGCGGCCGCGATTATCGGAGATGAGCTTCTGCACGCGCCGTACGAGCGCTTCCGTCAAAGTGTGACCGAGGGGCAGACGGCGGAGGTTCGATACGCGTCCTGCGTGAGTGCCGTTATGGGTGAACGCACGGCACCCGGTGTCTCGCTGAAGCTCGCGCCCGCGACCAATATGATCGCCTCGGCGATGACCGTGCTCTCGCTTGGCCGTGCCGCAGAGGTGTCGTTCGTGACCCGTGCGGGCATCCGCATCAGCGTGGACGGCGTATCCGTCCCGACAAATCAGAACGTATCGCTTGCCGAGGGTGCGCATTTCTTGCAGATCGCATACTCGTGGTCGCCGGAGCTTTTGATCCGCACGGAGGCGGCTCTTTCGCTCTCGTCGCCGACGGGCGACGGTGACGCGTGGCTTTGCCGTATGGAGAAGATCCCGCCCGTGCGTTATCCGTGGAACGTGTACCGCGGAGAGGATAAGGCGGTCAAGGCAGCGCACGCGCTCTTATCTTACGCGTCCTTTAACGAGATCCCCGAGGAGGTGCGCGCACAGCTTGAGCCGATGACGGTGACGGGCGCGGACAGTGTGACCTTCGATATCTGGTCAAGAGACGTCGTGATCCCCGCAAACGGCTTTGCCGCCGACCGTATCGAGTCGGATACGAGGATCCGCCGCGTGGCGGAGACGATCGCGTTTGATGGCATCGACACGCTCCTCGGCGAGCGGGCGAGCGCCGTGATCCCCGCGCAGAAAAACGGCGTGTACTTTATTCTTGACTTCAAAACGGAGACGGTCGGCAGGATCTCCTTTGCACTTGACGCACCGAAGGGAACGGTGCTGGATATCGTCGCCTTTGAAATGATCACCGACGCGGGTGTCAAATATATGAATCCCACCGCGACGCTCCGATATCTGTGCGCCGACGGCGAGCAGAGCTATCTCTCCCGCAGACTGCGCGGCTTCCGTTATCTTGCGATCCACGTAAACGGCAACGCGTCCGACGTGACGCTCCGCGACGTCCACGTGATCGAGCAGAGATACCCGACGGGCGAGGGCGACTTTGTCTGCTCGGACGAGAGACTGAATACCATCTACCGTATGTCCGTGCGTACGGCGCAGGTCTGTATGCTTGACGCCTACTGCGATTGCCCCGGCTACGAGCAGAACCCGTGGACGGGTGACGCGCGTTGCACGGCGCAGGTCAACCTCTACAACTTCGGCGCGTACGATTTTGATAAGCAGTATCTGAAGCTGATCGCGGGCTCGATCGAGGATGGACTGAGACGCCTTTACCGCGCGAGAAATCCGCGCTATATTGCAGGGCTCTATCTGCCGTGCGCCTGCTTCCCGACCTACCCCGACGGCTGTATCCCCGTGTGGTCGATGATGTGGCTGCTGCAGATCCGCGACCATTACATGGTGACGGGGGACAAGGCGTTTCTTGCGGAGATCTTCCCATCGGTCAAGGAGACGATGTCGCGCTTCGTCCGCATGACGGATGACCGCGGTCTTTTCGATATGCAGGGCGCGTGGAATCTGATCGAGTGGGCAAATAACGACCTTGACTTCTACGGCGAGGTTACGGCAAACAACGTGATGCTCTCCTACTGCTTCGGCGCGGCGGCGTTCTATGCCGACGAGCTGGGCGAGACGGCGCTTGCCGAGGACTACCGCGCAAAGCAGATCGCGTACAGAGATGCGGTCAACGCGTACTGCTGGGATGAGGAAAAGCGTGCGTACGTCGATACGGTCCGCGATGCCTACGCCTACGAGAGATATCTTGCGTATATGGCGGAGCGCGGAATGGAGACCGTGCCGTACGAGGAGTACGTCAAGAATGCACGCATCAGCGTACAGACCAATACGATGGCTCTGCTCTACGAGTGTGTTCCCGAGGAGAGACGCGAGAGCGCTATGCGCTTCTTGCTTGATAATATCGGTAGTGGCTACTACGTTTCGGGTACGCCCGCCAACCGCACGCACGACGCGCCCTCTGCAGAGGAGGCGCCCGACGGCTACGTGCATATCGGCTCTCCCTTCTTCCTGTATTTCGCGCTGAAGACGCTGTATACCGTCGGGCGCGCGGATCTTGCGCTCCTCTCGCAGAGACGCGATTGGGGTGCGCTCCTTGACAGTGATATCCCCACCTGTGTGGAAACCTTCAAAAAGGGGAAGGATTGGACGAGAAGTGCGGCACACGCATGGTCTGCAAGCCCCGCGATCTTCCTCAAGACCGACGTCCTCGGCGTGAAGCCCGTCAAGCCCGGCTACGCGGAATTTACCGTGACCCCCGAGACGGGTGACCTCGCCTTTGCAAGCGGCTCCGTGCCGACGCCTTACGGTGCGATCCGCGTATCGTGGCGACGCCATGCGGACGGTACGCTCACGGTGGATTGCACCGCGCCCAAGGAATGTAAACGAATCGAGGTAAACGTATAAATGAAAAAGCTTCTGATCGCGCTTCTGTGTCTTTTTCTCCTGATCCCGCTTGCGGGATGCGGTGAGGATGAGCCCGTGGAGGTCGTCTTTACCGAGGATCTGAATACGGATGCGCTGGCGGCATTGCTTCGTGAAAAGGGAGACGATATGCTCTTGACCGATATCCCCGAGCATTACGCCTATCAGTTCCAGAGCGTCGGCAGTATCCCGCAGATCATCTACCCCATGACGCAGACAATGTCCTTCTGCGTGATGCCCGGTGATAACGGCAAAAATCTTTTCGTTCTCTCGGTGCTGACCGAGGACGGCGAGACGCTCGACTACGTCGGTGCGGAAAGGATTCTCGCCTATATTGACGCGATTCCGTAAAAAAACGGAATGATATGAGAAAAATCTCTCTTTTCTTCGACAAACAGGTGACGGCAAGACACCGATGTCCCGAAAAGGGAGATTTTTTCAAAGGAGGATTTTTGTTATGAAAAAATATTTTGCATTGCTGTTGGCACTTGTTATGATCCTTACGATCGCCGCGTGCGGCGAGGTCGGGGACGATCTGCCCCCGATGACGGTGGCGACGACGGATACCTTTTGGGAGCACAATTGCACTACGACCGCCGAGCCGCAGACCTATCCGATGACGGGCAACGGCTGCTGTACTACGATCTATAGCTACGAGGGCATTGGGACGGAGGACACGACGTATGCTCTGACGGGACCGGGCGGCACGACCTACGTGGAGCACGACTGTACCACGACGACGGAATTTGTCCCGTTTACCTCCTCGCGTGACGATATCGAGCCGCTGT
The DNA here is from genome assembly GCA_017456965.1 of Clostridia bacterium. GTDB lineage: Bacteria > Bacillota > Clostridia > Oscillospirales > CAG-272 > QALR01. The sequence continues at coordinate 3,103 of JAFTIJ010000083.1, read as the reverse complement.
ATCCCAAGGTGTGGCTATACGATGCGGCGGGCAATGCACTGCCGTATTATTCGGAGCTCGTCTGGCTTCAGGATGGGATGATGATCGCGGACGGCGCGCTGATCCTCATGTCGGTCTCCTCCCGTTTGTCTGCGATTGCCGCGGATATCCCGCTTGTGACGCTTGGCGGCGATCCCACCGTCACGTTGTCTGCACGTGAGGGCGTCAGCATAAGCTTTAAATCCACGGTGAACGTCTACGGCGAGGACTATGCGCTCCTCAAAGAGAACGTACCGCTGGATATGCTTTGGGAGATGGGAAATGCCGAGTGGCAGGGCAGGACGGTATACGTTTATTTCACGGCGACCTTCAGCGACGATACGCCCGACTATGAAAAGATCATGTGCAACGGCTATTTTGTGAAGGTATGCTTCTGATATCAAAAGGATAGATACGCGGTCGGAAAGGAGGCTTGGGGGATGAGAAAAACGGTTTTTTTGCTTATGCTTGCGATATTGCTTTGCTTTCCCGTCGGTTGCGACGGGGAGGATACCGCGCAGGCGCTCGTTTACGTCAGCTACGTGGATGCGCGTGGCTTTGTGGGGGAGCTTGAGGGCGTCGGCTTCGTCTTCTTTTGTTACGAGGACGCCGATGAGCGTGTCTCGCTTTTCGATACGGTGCGCGTGACCTATCGCCCCTCGGCGCTTGCCGAGTGGGGCGGGGAGGTGACGGCGATCACGGGAAACCCCATGTCCTATACGCGTACGCTTACGGACGTGATCCGCGTCAACGTGGAGGAGGGAAGGTCCGTTTTGGGGTGATCGATCAAAAAAATCAAGAATTTTTTCGAAAAACATCAAAAAAATGAGAAAAAGCTCTTCCATTTCGCTGAAAAAAGTGGTATAATATCAAAGTTAGAATATTGAATATCCATGAAATTATATCATCATAATAAAAGCGAGGATAAAAACGTGAAAAGAGAAGATTTAAGAAATATCGCTATTATCGCACACGTTGACCACGGCAAGACCACACTGGTAGACGAAATGCTCAAGCAGGGTGGTATCTACAGAGAGAATCAGGCAACCGAGGATCGCGTAATGGACTCCAACGCGATCGAGAAGGAACGCGGCATTACCATTCTGGCAAAGAACACCGCGGTTCACTATAAAGACGTAAAGATCAACCTCATCGACACCCCCGGACACGCGGACTTCGGCGGTGAGGTGGAACGTATTCTGAAAATGGTAAACGGCGTTATTCTGCTCGTTGACGCGGCGGAGGGCCCCATGCCCCAGACCCGCTTCGTGCTCAAGAAGGCGCTGGAAATGAATCACCCCGTTATCGTCGTCGTTAATAAGATCGACCGCCCCGACGCACGTCTGGACGAGGTCGGCGACGAGGTGCTGGAGCTTCTGATCGAGCTTAACGCCAGCGACGAGCAGCTCGACTCCCCCATGCTCTGGTGCTCGGGCAGAGCGGGCACGGCATCCTACTCCCCCTTTGAGGCAGGTACGGACCTCCGCCCCCTGTTCGATACGATCCTTGACTATATTCCCGCACCCGAGGGCGAGGTCGAATCTCCCCTCCAGCTTCTCGTCTCCTCTATCGACTATAACGACTACGTCGGCAGAATCGGTATCGGCAGAATCGAGAGAGGTGTGATCCGTCAGAATCAGGAGGCAGTCATCTGCAACTATCACGACAAGGAGAGCCGCAGAAGAACCAAGATCGTCAGCATCAGCCAGATCGACGGTCTGCGCCGCGTACCCGTTACGGAGGCGAAGGTCGGTGATATCATCTGCTTCTCCGGTGCCGAGGATATTTCCATCGGTGACACCATCACCGCTGTGGACTGCGTCGAGCCTCTGGAGTTTGTCAAGGTCAGCGATCCCACGATGGAGATGACCTTCTCCGTCAACGATAGCCCCTTTGCGGGCAAGGAGGGTAAGTTTGTTACCTCCCGTCAGCTCCGTGACAGACTTTACAAGGAGCTGCTCAAGGACGTTTCTCTCCGTGTAAACGACGGTGAGACCACCGATAGCTTCAAGGTTGCGGGCAGAGGCGAAATGCATCTCTCCATCCTGATCGAGAATATGCGCCGTGAGGGCTACGAGCTGACCGTCAGCACGCCCCGCGTTCTCTTCAAGGAGATCGACGGCGAGACCTGTGAGCCCATCGAGCGCGTTGAGGTCGACGTACCCAACGACTATTGCGGTCCCGTTATGGAGAAGCTCGGCGCGAGAAAGGGTGAGCTCTTAAATATGACGCCCACCGCAGGCGGCATTCGCAGCAGACTGGAGTACCTGATACCCACCAGATGTCTTTTCGGCTACAGAAGCGAATTCATGACCGATACGCGCGGTGAGGGTATCCTCAACTCCGTATTCGACTCCTATGCACCCTATAAGGGTGAGATCGTCCGCCGCTTCACGGGCTCTCTCGTGGCAAGCGAGGCAGGCGAGTCTACCTCCTACGGCGTCTTCAACGCGCAGGACAGAGGCGTTATGTTTATCAGCAACCAGTGCCCCGTATATGAGGGGATGATCGTCGGTGAGAACCCCAAGCAGGGAGACATCGCCGTCAACGTCTGCAAGGAGAAGCATCTGACTGCCGTCCGCTCCAAGGGCGCAGACGAAGCGCTTCGTCTCGTTCCCGCCAGAATCATGACTCTTGAGGAGGCGATCGAGTTTATCGCGGATGACGAGCTGATCGAGGTTACTCCCAAGTCCATTCGTCTGCGTAAGCGCATCCTCTCCAACGACGCGCGCTACAAGCTCGCGGGCAAGCTCAAGAAAGAGGGCAAATAATCCTTTAAACAGAGAGGGGCTGTCTCATTCAAGGATCATTTGCAAAAAGTAAATAAAAAAGCGGGCAGTGCCCGCCTCCATGTGCTCGCCTATCGTAACTTTCCGCGCAGACAAGCACGGCATAACGGCGAGGTCCGGTTTGCGCAATTTCCTATGGTATAAAAAGAAAGGCTCCCTTGTGCAAAGGGAGCCGGCGCGATAGCACCTGAGGGATTGTTTGTCTGCAAGATTTATGTGATTTACAACCCCTCCGCCGCGTTCCGCGGCACCTCCCCTTACACAGGGGAGGCTTTTTTGTACCATAGGAAATTGCG
>JAFTIJ010000082.1 GCA_017456965.1 Clostridia bacterium | reverse complement strand
TGCTGCTAAATCGTAAAAATGGTCTTGAAAAATTTGTTGTATGATCGTCATATTACAATTATATCACAAAAGAAAAGCACCCTCAACCCCTCATGATTGAGGGGCAGGGGTGTTGATGTGGCGTTAGCCACTTTTTTATATTCGGATACGGTGGACTGTGATCAATCCTTGGCGCCGTAAACAGCAAGATACTTTCTGATATTTTCGATCTGCTCGGCGGTGGCGATGCCGGGGGTGGTCTCAAGATACTCGATGATATCGTAAACGGTGACGATGGAGTATACGGGGAAGCCGTGGTTCTGCTCGATCTCCTTCATAGCGGAAACCTCGCCGAGACCCTTTTCCATACGGTTGACCATGATGATAACGGCCTTGATCTTAACGCCGTCGAGGGTTGCCATGTTGGCGATGCTCTCGCGGATCGCGGTGCCTGCGGTGATGACGTCCTCGATGATGACGACCTCTTCGCCTGCCTCGGGCTTGTAGCCTACGAATACGCCGCCCTCACCGTGGTCCTTTTCCTCCGTGCGGTTGAAGAAGAAGGGGAGGTCGAGACCGCCTCTGGAGAGTGCGGATGCCGCGGAAACGGCAAGCGGAATGCCCTTGTATGCGGGACCGTAGAGAACGGTCTTGGCGTCGCCGAGCTTGTCGGCGTAGCATTTTGCGTAGAACTCGCCGAGCTTGTTGATCTGTGCGCCCGTCTTGATCTCGCCTGCGTTGATGAAGTAGGGGAGATGTCTGCCGCTCTTGGCGATGAAGCTGCCGAATTTCAGTACGTTTGCGCCGATCAGGAATTCAATAAACTCTTTCTGGTAATTGTTCATGGGTGATATTCCTTTCAATGATAAATTTACACTTTCAGTATATCATATCCCGTGGATTCTGTCAAGAAAGAATAAAAAAGAGAAAAGATTTATGAAAAGCGGAGAGGGCTCTTGCGCACGCTCAAAAACTATGGTAGAATAAACAAGGTGCGCGATCATCGCGCAAGGAATGATTATTGTGACAAAGGAGCTATACATGAGAACTGAAAAAATATATGAAAAAGACGGAATGTGTATGTCTTTTCATGCCAATATTCTGGAGACGGTAGAAACCAAGCAGGGATATGCGTTGATCCTCGATCGGACGGCGTTCTTTCCCGAGGGTGGCGGACAGACCGCCGATACGGGTGTGATCGGCGGCGTACGCGTCCTGGACGTGCAGATCCGTGACGGAGAGATCCTGCATTATACCGAGACGTTGCCCGAGGGGACGGCGGTGGCGTGCGCGCTTGACGCCGAGGCGCGCTTCCGCAAGATGCAGAATCATCTTGGTGAGCATCTGCTTTGCGGCGCGATCCACCGTGCACACGGCTACGAGAACGTGGGATTCCATCTCGGCGCGGATTATATGACCTTTGACGTCAGCGGACCGATGACGCCCGAGGAGATCTATGCCGCTGAGGTCGAGGCCAACCGGGCGATCGCCGCCGATGCACCCGTGAGATGCTACGTTCCGACCAAGGAGGCGCTTCAGACGCTCGATTACCGCGCAAAGAGCGAGAAGCTGGAGGCGGCAGAGGAGATCCGCATCGTGGAGGTCGAGGGCTTCGACCGCTGTGCCTGCTGTGCGCCGCATCTGGATCGCGCGGGGAAGGTGGGACTCATCAAGATCGTTGACGCGATGCACTATAAGGGCGGTATGCGCTTCTGGGCGCTCTGCGGCTTTGACGCGCTGAGAGATTACGATACGCGCCTTCGGGAGATCCGTGCGCTCTCCGCACTCTTTTCTGCCAAGCCGCACGAGGTCGTTTCTGCGGCGAATGTAAAAATGGATGAAATTTCACAGCTGAAAGCGTCGATCGGTAATATGCGCAGGGAGATCGTGAGATTAAAGCTCGCGCTGATCCCGCCGCAAAAAGAGAGCGTTATCCTTTTTGAGGAGGATATGGATGCGCTATCTATGCGTGAGCTTGCCACGGCGGGCGCGGAGAAAACGGAGGGTGTTTTTGCCGTGTTCTCAGGCTCGGATGAAACGGGCTACCGCTTTACCGTGACGGCGAAGAGCGCACCCCTTAGGGCGCTTGCCGCTGAGATCCGTAAAGCGCTTGGAGGAAAGTGCGGTGGCTCCGATCTCATGATCACGGGACAGGTGTCTTGTACGGAAAGAGAGGCAAGAACGTTTCTTGCCGCTAAATTTAACTGATTTTACGGGGAAAACTTTTTTGATGAAGTTTTCCCCGTTTCCCGTTCTCAAGCTTTTGCTGTGTTTTTTTGGAGGCTCAACCGTCGGTTGAGGCGCGGCGCGGGCGATTCAACCGATATTTTATTGTTTTTTGCTTGACGGCATGGTATACTATGGGCAAATCAAAACAAAAGGAGAATGACAGAATGGAAAACAGATACGACCGGATTCTTTGCGGCAATATTGCGCGCTTAAGGCGTGAGCACGGGCTGACACAGGAGGGGCTGGCGGACAAGCTCGGCGTTACGTTCCAGGCGGTGTCGAAGTGGGAAAATGCGCTCTCCTGCCCCGACGTCACGCTGCTCCCGGAGCTTGCGGATATCTTCTCGGTTTCCATGGATGTGCTTTTTGGGCGAAAATCCGCGACGGAAAGCGATGTTCCGTGGGATGACGACGGGGAAGCTTCGTGCGGCCGTTTTTTGCGGAAAAAGGCTTGTTTTGGACCAAGAATATAAAAAGGAAAAAATGAGCCTCACGCTCAAGCTGGAGGGTGAGGTGAGGGACGTCGTCGCGGCGTTTGCCGTCAGCTGTGCAGATGTCGGTGGCGACGTGACGGTAAAAGGCGCCGACGGATGTGAGGCAAGTCTTGCCTGCATTGATATTGCGGGTGACCTTGACGTTGCGTACGGCAGTGCTTCCTGCGGGAATGTCGACGGTGATGTGACGGTAAAGGGCGCGGACGGGCGCGATACAAATCTTGCTTGCAGCAATATTGCGGGCAATCTCGACGTCGCAGATGCTAACGTTTCCTGCGGCAGTATTGACGGTGACGTGACGGTAAAGGGCGCGCAGGAGCGCGAGACGAGCCTCTCGTGCGACGATATCGGGGGAGATCTGATGCTCCGTGCGGCTGTCGTCAGCGCGGGAACACTTCACGGTGACGTGGCTATGCAAGGCGGAGACCCGACGAAGGGGGCGTTGCTTACCTGTGATGATATTGACGGTGATCTGACGGTCAGCTCGGCGCAGGTCGTCTGTGATGCGGTTCGCGGAGACGTCTGCGTCTCGGGCGAGCCCGGGACCTCCAAGGACGTCGGTGTCATCGCGGATGATATTGACGGCGACGTTGTCCTGACGGGCGGTCAGGTCGTCGCGGATCGCGTGCGCGGATGTGTGACCGTCAATGCAAGCGCCCCTGCGACGCTTACCGTCTCGGAGATCGACGGCGATATCGTCGCGCGAGGTGGCGTCGTAAACGTCGTCAAGCAGTGAGACGCATCCGATCACGATCATAAAAACGCCAAAAGCCGCAAGGGAAAAATCCTTGCGGCTTTTAAAATCTATATAAACTTTGATTACAAATACAGCCAGAAGCTTTCTACCGCCAACAGGAGCGCGAGCATCCCGAAGTTAAAGGCGGAGAAAACAGCGATATATTTTTTCGTCTGACCGGCGTAGTTTTTCGTAAACTCTCGGAAGGTGATCAGACTGGCAAGCGAAGCGATCAGCGTACCGGCGCCGCCAATGTTGACGCCGAGCAGAAGCTCCGTGTAGTTGCCCGTAAACTGCGACAGCAGTACGGCAGAGGGAACGTTACTGATAAACTGACAGGAGAGTGCGCTGACGATCAGCGTATTCTTGTCGAGAAGCCACTCGAATACCTCGCGGACGAGCGGAATACGCGCCATATTACCTGCAAATACGAAGAAGGCGCAGAAGGTAAGAAGAAGCGGGTAGTCGACCTTTTTGAGTGCGTCGCGATCCATGAAGAAGAGCACGGCGGGTACGACCACCAGACCAAGCTGGTAAGGGATCACGCGGAAGACAATGGTGACAGAAAGCGCGAAAAGCACGAGATAGACGAGAGCGCGAGGCGTATTGATCTTTTCGCTCTTTTCCGCGAGCTCCAACGGCTCGGATTTGACGAAGATGAGACAGCACGCGGTGATCACTGTGATCGAAACCGCGAACGGGAGCGCCATGATGCTCATGAACTCGCCCGTGGGAATCTCAAACTTGGAGTAGATGTAAAGATTCTGGGGGTTGCCAAAGGGTGTCAGCATACCGCCGAGGTTTGCGGCGATATTCTGCATGACAAAGGTGAACGCCATATATTTTTCCTTGTTCGTGGTCTTGAGGACCATGAAGCCAAGGGGAAGAAAGGTTAGGAGCGCCATATCGTTGGCGAGGATCATGGAACCGATAAAGGTAATATAGACAAGCGTAAGAACGCAGAGCTTGGAATTTTTGCACAGCATGATCAGTCGCTGTGCGAGGATCACAAAGAAACGGATGTTACGAAGCGCACAGATGCACGCGAGCGTGCAGAAAAGACAAGTGAGTGTTTTGAAATCGAAGTAGCCGAGATATTCCGCGTCGGGAGGTACGATAAGAGAGGTGATCAGCGCCGCCGCCAGTGCGATGGTGAGAACGACATTCTTGCGAATGAAGTCGGAGATCATAGAAAATACCTTATGAAAACGGTCGGTATTTTGCGGAGTCTGCTTGCTTTCCATGGTGCGATTCATTTTAAAAACCCTCCAAAAACAATCCTCAAACGTCAATAATATATCACAAACACAATCGCTTGTCAATACCTTTTTTAAATTTATTTGAAAATATTTTAAGAATAGAAAATATTTTTTGTACCATAGGAAATTGCGCAAACCGGACCTCGCCGTTATGCCGTGCTTGTTTGCGCGGAAAGCTGAGATAGGCGAGCACATGGAGGCGGGCACTGCCCGCTTTTTTAATCATTTGATTGACATGCAAAAATGCACCTGCGTTGTCGCAGGTGCATTCCATACCGTTTATGATGTTGCTAAGGAGGCGTGGCTCTATGCGCCGGTGCCGACCGTGTGGCTGAAGATCTCCTCAAAATCAAAGAGCGCGTTATCGTGGATGTAGCGCGCGTTGCGCTCGGACATACCGCCGCAGTTCTCCGCAATGCAAGACCACTTCTGACCGAAAACGTAGCGGCTTCGCAGGATCGTGCGCGCGATCGGGTCAGTGATCGCGTCGATCATGCGCGTCATGGCGAGCTTCTTTTCCACCATGTCGTTGATGCGGAGCGTCAGCTCCTCCTCGCGGCGGCGGATCTCGGGCTCGATACGGGTCCCCTCCTTGCCCCGTATCCGCTCGCTCCAGAAGGCAAGCTCCGTTCTCTGCTCCTCGATCTCTGCCGATGCGGTGATCATGTTATTCAGATATTGTCTGCATTTCAGGGTTTTCAATTCGGACACGTTTCTTCTTTTCAAGCCTATCACTCCTTTTGTTTGCATTTACGAACAAATGTTTTTATTACATTTTACAATAATTTCGAAAGATTGTCAAGCGAAAAAAGAAAGAATGCAAAATATTTTTGCATTCTTTCAAAAAATTATTGCATTTTTTCTCTCTGGGAGATGAAGAAGACTGCGAGGAAGCCTGCCGCCGCCATGAAGAAGCAAAGCGGAATATTCCAGCCCGTTGGGAAGCCGGCCTCAAGCAAGAGCTCGGGCAGGGAGCCGAGGATGAAGCCCGAGATAACGAGATAAGTCGCCGTCGGGTGCATGGAAAAGGCCTTCTCGATCACGCCCGTCACGAGGAAGACGCCAACCAGCGTGCCGACCGCGAGGGGAAGGAAGCCGATCAGGGCGAGAATATCCAGATTGCCGAGCGCGTTCATGATCGGACCGTGCAGACCGAGCACGAGCAGGACCTGTGAGAAGCTGATGCCGGGGAGAACGATCGCGATGGCGATAAAGACGCCGCCGACGAGCTGGATAAGGATACTCATCAGAAGGTCGCCGATCGTCTCGTCACGGAGCTCTAAGAGTCCCTCGGGGATCAGCGCGATGGAGAGCGCGACGATGAGCCCCGCGAGCGGATACAGGATGACGGATGGGGAGAATCGCTTGACGTTTGCCGAGCGTATGATCATCGGCGCGCCGCCGATCACCGTCCCGAGGAAGAAGTATCCCGTCGGGAGGGGGAAGTGTTCGAGCGCCATGGAGATCAGCTTGGCAAAGAGGACGAGTCCCGCGCCTGCGCCGAGCATGAAGAAGGCGAGGAAGATGAGACTCTCTCTGCGCTTGTCTTTTTTCAATACGCCGTTGACCGAGGAGATCAGGCGGTCGTAAATACCGAGGATCATTGCCGTTGAGCCGCCCGAGACGCCGGGGACGGTCATCGTGCCGCCGATCCAGGCGCCGCAGCCTACGGTATAGATCGGATTGAATTTCATGGATGATTCACCTTGCTTTCCATATTACGATCGTGGGGTCGAAAAACGGATGGGAAATCGGAGTGTCGCTTGGGCGGAGATCAGAACTCCATGCGTGCCTCGATGTAGGATACGAGATCCTCGATCTTGATGCGCTCCTGTTCCATGGTGTCACGGTCACGTACGGTGACGCAGCCGTCGTTTGCGGAATCAAAGTCGTAGGTGATGCAGATGGGGGTACCGATCTCGTCCTGACGGCGGTATCTCTTACCGATGGAGCCTGCATCGTCGAAATCGACCATGAAGCGCTTTGCGAGCATATCGTGGATCTCCCACGCCTTGTCGCTGAGCTTCTTGGAGAGGGGAAGAACGGCCGCCTTGATCGGTGCGAGTGCGGGGTGGAAGTGCATAACGGTACGAACATCCTTCTCGCTGATCTGCTCCTCGTCGTATGCGTCAACGAGGAATGCGAGGGTAACGCGGTCTGCACCGAGGGAGGGCTCGATAACGTAGGGGATATACTTCTCGCCCGTTACGTCGTCAAAGAACTCCATGGACTCGCCGCTATGGTTCTGATGCTGCGTGAGGTCGTAGTCGGTACGGTCTGCGATGCCCCAGAGCTCACCCCAGCCGAACGGGAAGAGGTACTCAAAGTCGGTCGTCGCCTTGGAGTAGAAGCAAAGCTCCTCGGGGCTGTGGTCACGGAGACGGAGATATTCGCGATTCATGCCGAGAGAGTAAAGGAACTCTGCGCAGTAGTTCTTCCAATAGGCGAACCACTCAAGGTCGGTGCCGGGACGGCAGAAGAACTCAAGCTCCATCTGCTCAAACTCGCGGATACGGAAGATGAAGTTACCGGGGGTGATCTCGTTACGGAAGGACTTACCGATCTGAGCGATACCGAAGGGCATCTTCTT
>JAFTIJ010000081.1 GCA_017456965.1 Clostridia bacterium | reverse complement strand
GATCGAACGCCGGGCGTTCGCCGTTTCTTTTGCTACTTTTCTTGTGGGGACAAGAAAAGTAGGCGTCCCCACGACGGATCGAACGCCGGGCGTTAGCCGTTTCTTTTTCTGCTTTTCTTGTGGGGACAAGAAAAGTAGGCGTCCCCCACGACGGATCGAACGCCGGGCGTTCGCACTTTCTTTTGCTTCTTTTCTTGGGTGCCCAAGAAAAGAAGTGTGCCCTTGATTTTTTTGAAAAACGTGCTATAATAAAAGCATGATCCTTTGGAAACGCAGAGTAAGGAGTGATATCAGATGACATTATCCGAGAAGATCAGAGCGTCATATCTTGTGCGTAAGACGAGAGCGCAGAAGACGGCGTTTATTGACATGATGCAAAGTGAGTTTCCCAATATGATCGTGGAGGAGGGCGGACCCTTAAAGAGCCGTAACCTGATCGTCGGTGACGTCGCGTCTGCCAAGGTCGTGGTGACGGCGCACTACGATACCTGTACGATGCTTCCCGTACCGAATCTGATCATGCCGAAAAATTTTATCCTGACTGTGCTGTATTCCTTGCTGATCGCGATGCCGATCCTCGTGATCACGGTCGGTGTGGAGATCTTGCTGCGCGCGTTGACCGATCATTTTCTGATCGCATATTGGGGCGCACTTGCGCTGATGCTTGGGCTTTGCTATTTCCTTTTGATCGGCGGCAAGGCCAACCCGAGCACGGTGAACGACAATACCTCGGGCGTGATCATGCTCTGTGAGCTGATCGCAAGATGCCGCGAGGCGGGCGTGAATGACGTGGCGTTCGTCTTTTTTGATCACGAGGAGCTCGGGCTCTTCGGCTCGTCCTTCTTCCGCTCAAAGCACAAAAAGCAGATGAAGGAAAAGCTCTTACTCAATTTTGATTGCATATCCGACGGCGACCATATGCTGCTTGTGCTGAATAAGGCGGCAAGGGAGCGGTACGGCGCGCTCTTTAAGAGCTGCTTTACCGATACGGAAAAAAAGACCGTGCACATCGAGCACTCCTCGCATACCTTTTATCCCTCCGACCAGGCGGGCTTCCCGATCTCCGCCGCGGTCTCCGCGATGAAAAAGAAGGGACGTATCCTCTATCTTGACCGCATCCATACGCGCAAGGATACCGCGTGGGACGAGGAGAATATGACGTATCTCGCGGACAAAACGCTTGCGCTCCTTGCGGCGGCCTGCGGTGGCGCGGAGGAATAAAATTTAACAATTTTCTGAAATCGTGTCCCCTTTTGTCTTTCTCATTCGTTATATTTTATTGAAATATCGTATGCTTTGAAAACAAAACGCTATGAATACCTTGACAAACGGAATTTTTTTCTATATAATCTACGCGTAACCTATTTTCGGGTTTTCTTTTCAAAGCGTTCTTTTTTAATTTATGGGAAATGCCCCTTGGCCCCGCCTTGCGTTTTGCCGCGATCGGTAAGACGGCAAGCATGGCGGTGAGCGGCTTCCCGCGGGTGTTGCCCGCTTTTTTACGAAAAAGCAATTTGCGCACAAGCGCGAAAGAGAGGAATTCAAATATGAAAAAAGGTTTGCCCACGCATCTGGTCTATCAGTTCGACAATCTTTACGACGGCGTCGTCAAGCAGGCGGCACGTTACGGCGATAAGGATCGCTACGTTTACAAGGTGAAAAAGGAAGAGCGTCATTTTACGTACAACGATATGCTGAATCACGTCAATTGGCTCGCTTCCGCGATCAATACCCTCGGTCTCCGCGAGAAATACGCGGGCGTCACGGGTGAGACGCACCCCCATTACGTTGCAACCTATCTCTCCGTCGTTTCCACGGGCGGCGTTATCGTCCCGCTGGATAAGGAGATCTCCGCGGAGCAGTTCGTCGGCTTCGTCAATCTCTGTGAGCTGGAGCTTCTGGTTTATACCAACGCCATGCACAAGAAGATGATCGACCTCTACGACAAGATGCCTACGGTCAAATACATCGTTTGCATCGACTTTAACGGCGAGAAGCCCGAGGATCCCAGATTCATGACCTATGCCGACTTCCTTGAGATCGGTAAAAAGGCGTATGAGGACGGTGACCATACGGCGGAGGAGACCGTACAGGACAGAGATAAGCTCTGCACGATCCTCTTCACGTCGGGCACTACGGGCACCAGCAAGGGCGTTATGCTCTGCCAGAGAAACCTCGTGACCGCCGCCATCGACTCCGTCGATATCATCGACGCAGACGAAACGGACTCCATCGTGTCCGTTCTTCCCGTACATCACGCATATGAATTCACGATTTCGCACCTTGCCGCACCGAATATCGGTATCACGATGTTCATCAACGACTCGATCAAGAATACGCTCCGCAATTTCGCGGCCTTCAAGCCTACGGTCCTTATTCTCGTGCCTCTGTATCTTGAGACCATGCAGAAGAAGATCTGGGCGGAGATCGAGAAGAAGGGCAAGACCAAGCTCGTTAAGCGCATGATCCCCATCGCCCTGAAGCTCCCCCGTGCCATTCGCCGCGCGATGTTCAAGGACATCATCGGCGCGTTCGGCGGAGAGCTTGAGCTCATCGTCAGCGGCGGCGCACCTCTGCGCCCCGAGCTGATCCGTGAGTTTGACGCCTTCGGCATCAAGGTCTGCGAGGGCTACGGCATTACGGAGTGCGCACCCCTGATCTCCTGCAACCCCATGCATTGGAGAAAGATCCGCTCCGCGGGTCTGGTCGTCCGTCACATGGAGGCTCGCATCGACAAGGAGGATCCCGCCGACGAAACGGGCGAGATCGTAACGCGCGGCGATGCCGTTATGCTCGGCTACTACAAGAACCCCGAGGCGACGGCAGAGGTCTTCACCGAGGACGGTTGGTTCCGCACGGGTGATATCGGCTATCTGGATAAGGACAACTTCGTCTTTATCACGGGCAGAAAGAAGAACGTCATTATCGCCAGCAACGGTAAGAACGTATTCCCCGAGGAGTTAGAGGAGTATCTCGGTAACTCCGAGTGGATCGCCGAGTGCGCCGTCATCGGCAGAAAGGATGCAAATGGCGACGTTCTGATCACCGCGCTCATCTATCCCGATTACGACAAGCTGAAGGATAAGACCGCCGAGGAGATCAAGGCGATCATCGAGGCGGAGGTGGAGGCTGTCAATAAGAACCTGCCCACCTTCAAGCACATCGGCTGCACCGAGATCCGCGAGACGGAATTTGAAAAGAACACTTCGAGAAAAATCATGCGTTATAAACTGAAATAATATTGCAACATAGAAAGGAATTTTCTCAAATGACTATTTTGGAACAGATTACGGAAATGCTTGCAGAAGAGTTTGATCTTTCTCCCGATCTCGTTACCCCCGATGCCAGACTGGAAGCAGATCTCGGTATCAACTCCCTTGAGCTCGCAGAGCTTGCTCTCCGTTGCGATGAGGAATTCGGCGTGGAAATCGACGATGACGATATTCACCGTCTGATCACCGTAGGCGACGTAGCAAACTACATCGAAGAGAAGCAGGATTGATCCGGCAGCCCCGGGCGCTCCGAGCACTTTGATGGAATGCCGAGGGGCCGTTCCGAACCAAGAAAGAATAGACACTGAAAATATATAAAGCCCCTCGCCGACGCGTCCTCCGAACGGAGGATGCGGTTTGGCGAGGGGCTTTTGCCCTTTTTAAGAAAAAAAGGGCAACGGACGCGGCGAAATGCCGTAACAGGAGGATAACGAACTATGGATATTAGCGGAAAAAGAATGTACTCATTGCTGGAGAAGCTTGACTTCGAGCGTCTGTCCACGTTTGAGGGCGAGACCAAGGGCGCCGAGATCATCGCGGACGAGATCCGTGCGCTTGGCGGTGAGCCTGTGATCGAGACCTTCAAGGCGCCGAGATACGAGATCAAGAAGGTCAAGCTGGAGGTGATCGCACCCTTCTATAAGGAGTACGAGGTCACGGGCTTCGGCTTTGCAGGCAACGCGGCGGCTGACGGTCTTGAGGCGGACTTCGTGTATCTGGAGGCGCTGGAGCCGATGGATCTGGAGCGGGCAAAGGGCAAGATTGCGCTCGTTGCGGGCGGATTGCGCGTCGATTCCTTCAAGATCATGATCGAGGCGGGTATCCTTGGCTTTATTGCCACCAACGGTACGTTCCGCGAGACGAAGGAGACGATGGATCTGGAGGAGAAGATGCTCCGCCCGATGCATATCGAGCACGGCACGCTCCCCGGTGTCAGCATCCGTATGACCGACGCGCTGGAGATGGTGGCCATGAAGCCCGAGCGCGTACGTCTGACGCTCGCGCAGGACGAGGGTGAGGCCGACTCCCGCAACGTGATCGCGGAGATCCGCGGCACGGAGAGACCCGATGAGGTCATTGCCTTTACCGCACACTACGACACCGTCGTTTTCAGCCACGGTATGTTTGACAACGCATCGGGTACGGCGACGATCTTGGAGCTGTACCGTCACTTCCTTGCCAATCCCCCCAAGCGCACCCTGCGCTTTATCTGGTGCGGCTCGGAGGAGAGAGGTCTGCTCGGCAGTAAGGCGTATGTTCAGATGCACGAGAGCGAGCTTGAGAAGATCCGCCTCTGTGTCAACGTGGATATGACGGGTCCGCTCTTCGGACGCGACGAGGCGAGAGTCATCGGCGAGGAGGCAGTTTGTCACGCGCTGACCTTCCACTATAAGGAGGTCGGTCACGCCATGAACGTCAAGCAGGATCTCTATTCGTCCGACGGTATCCCCTTCTCCGATAAGGGAATTCCTTCCATTAACTTTATGCGCCTGAGCGCACCCGGTACCGCGCAGATCCATTGCCGCTACGACACCATCGCGCTCGTCACGGCGGAATCCATGGAGCGCACCGCGCGCTTCATCGCGGGCTTCTGCGAACGCGTGGTCAACGCGGCGTACTTCCCAATCGAGCGCAAGGTCCCCGACAATATGGTCGAGAAGCTGAATAAATATCTCAGAAAAACAAAATGATGACAACAGGAGAGGTCTCCATCCCGTACAGGATGGGAGCCTCTCCTGAGTTTTACCCCGCCGAAGCAAGTAACGGTAAAACAGCGGGGGTGGCTGGAATCTCCCCGACAAATTGGTATTTAGTGGTGAGTTTGAGTGAGCGGAAACGCTGTTAGGCTCCCTGCGGAGGGAGCTGGCGCCGCAGGCGACTGAGGGAGAGTGCGTGTAATAAAGGGGAAAGCCGAGATTACGGGATGGGTATATACTACAGGTATGGTTATCCAAGATGGTATACGGCTTGTAAGATTTCATACACGCGCTCTCCTTTCGTCTTTTGCTTCGCAAAATCCACCTCCCTCCGTAGGGAGGCTCTCAGTAACTTACGCTTTTGTTATAAAATCCCTTGATTGGAATTTGTGGGTGAGTTTGGGGTTATTGCCCCCCTCCGCAGGGTGGCTATCTAAGCCTTCTCCTGTGGGAGAAGGTGTCGGCGTAGCCGACGGATGAGGAGTAGGTTCAGATGAGCAATATCTTGATGATGAACAAAAGGAATGTATGGGAGTGTCGGTTGCTTTGAGCAAGAGTATGTGCGAGCGTGTATCTTGCATAACACCTCATCCGTCTCGCTGATGCGAGCCACCTTCTCCCGCTGGAGAAGGCTCTCGATATCCTGCGCTTTTGTTATCAAT
>JAFTIJ010000008.1 GCA_017456965.1 Clostridia bacterium | reverse complement strand
TCATCTCGCTCAGCTTGCCGTCGGATACGGCGGATGCGGCGGATGCGGCGGGCGCGGACGTGACGGTCGGTGCCTCAGTGGGCGCAGGGCTCGTCTCTGCGGCGGTCTCCGTCTCTGCGACGGGGGCATCTGCGGCGATGGACTGCAGATATGCTACCATCTCCGAGATCACGCTGATGCCGCTGAGCTCCTCCACGTTTTCCTTTGTGAAGATACCGCCGAGGTTGGTATTGACCGTGGAGAGGATCTCCACGCGCTTGATCGAGTCGATGCCGAGATCCGCCTCAAGCTCCATATCCCCGTCGATCATATCCGTGGGGTAGCCCGTCTTGTCGGCGATCGCCTCCGTGATCAGCGCGTACATATCGACGGCGGGCTTTGCCGTCTGCGCGGGCGCCGCCTTGGGTGCCTCGGTCACGGGCGCCGCCTCTGCCACCGTCTCCGTAGCGGGCGCCGATACGGTAACCGCAGGCTCGACTGCGGGCGCGGACACAAGAGCGACGGCGGCGGGCGCAGACGTAACGGCGGGCGTGACGGCGGGTGCCGTCACCTCGGGCGCGGGCGCCACAGGTGCGGGTGCGCTGAAGGCAGGCGCGGCACTCTGATTGCCGAAGTACGCCTCCAGCGCACGCATGGAATTATTCTGGAAGAGCGTAACACAATTCAGTACGTTCGCCCTTTCCTTTTCCGCGCTGACCTTGGAGAGCATATCGGACGCCGCCTGCATCTGGGAGGTCTGCACGTCCATGAATTTGCTGAAGACCTCAGCGTTTGCGGCGTATGCGCCTGCGACGGGCGCGGTATTTTTGGGTTCCATAGGCTTTGCTACCTCTTTCACAACTTCTACTTCTTTTACGACTTCCTTGACGACCTCTTTGACGACGGTCTTGGGCTCTTGTGCCTTTTTCATAATGTCGATGATCCTCTGATCGGGGAGGAGCGCGTCGTCCATCGCCTTTCTGCGCTGAGGCAGGACGAAGCTCTTCATCTTGACGGTGTAGGTGGTCTTGCTCTTCTTGGGGATCAGATCCTCGTCGTGGGGTGCACGATACGGGTCGTCCTTGACGCTTACGCCGAGTACCGCGAGCTGTGCCATCGCAAGCTCCAGCTGCTCTGCCGCGTTCTTATCCTTCTCGGGGCAAAGAGCGATGGCGGTATAGTCCTTGCCTGCCAGGCAATCTCTCAGGAGCCCCGTCAGCACCTTGCCGTTACCGACCTCCACGAAAATGCGGGAGCCGTCCGCGTACGCCTTTTCTGCGGCGCTACGGAACAAAACGGGAGAGAGAAGCTGTCTTTCCAGAAGGTCGGCAATATTGTCGGTATATTTTTCGCCCGTGGCATTGGCATAAACGCCGTCGGCGGTGCCGCTGAACGTAACCCCGTCAAGGTACGCGCGAAACGCCTCGGACGCCTCCTTCATATACGGGCTGTGGAATGCGCCCGACACCTTCAGGCGCACGGTCTTGATGCCCTGTGCGGAGAGCTTTGCCTCCAACGCGGCAACACCCTCGGCGCTGCCCGAGACCACGGTCTGGGTACTGCTGTTTTCATTGGCAACGTATACGTTTTCGATATCCTTGCAAAGCGCGGTCAGCGTCGCCTTGTCGGTCATGCAGGCCGTCATGGCAACGTCGGGGTCGGATTTCCCCATCAGCGTGCCGCGCACCCTTGCCATGGCAATCAGCGTCTCGTAATCCATCGCGCCGTCTGCCCAAAGGGCAACCAGCTCACCGAAGCTATGACCGATAAAGGAGTCTGCCGCAAGACCGCGTCCCTTGACGATCTCGTACAGGCCTGCCTCTGCCGCGGCGAGAACGGGCTGTGTGTTGGCGGTGCGGTTGATCGCGCTCTGTGCCTCACTCCACTCCTCGGCGGTGAGCGCCTTGGGATAGAGGATCTCGGAGACGGGCGTTTCCCCGTTTGCAAGGAGCACGTTGTCCGCCTTGCCGATGGCAACGCGAAGCTCGGGATAGTTGATCGACGCCTCGGAGAGCATACCCACCGCCTGCGTCCCCTGTCCGGGGAACAGGACCGTGACCTTGCCCTCCGCGCGCTTACTGCTGTAGGCAATGCCCTTCTGCGTGAAGGCGTCGGCGGTATTCTTTTTGAGGAGCTCCAGCGCAAGCGCACATTTATCGGACGCCTCCTCGGGGGTCTTTGCCACGAAGGCAAGACGGTATTTGCCATCACCCGCATTTTCGTAGCGGTATTCATCCGCATAGAAGGAAACGGGAGAGGCGGCAAGGGCGGCGATCTTTTCGGCAAGCGCCTCCTTGGTATCTGCGGTAAAGAGCACGCCCGTGGGAGCCGCACCGACGCGGTAAGCGCCGCGATGCTCGCCTGTGTACTCTTCAAGGACGACGTGGAAGTTCGTGCCGCCGAAGCCGAAGGCGCTCACACCTGCACGGCGGACGGGCTGCTCGTCGTTTACGATCCACGGCTGAGATTTTTTCAGCACCGTCAGACGGCTGTCGATCAGCGCGGGGTTAGGGTTCTCCATATTGATGGAGTTCGGGAGGACCTTGTGGTGCAGGGCAAGCGCGACCTTCATGCATCCCGCAATACCCGCCGCCAGTCTCATATGACCGACCTGGCTCTTGACGGAGCCGATGACCGTCTTGCGCTTGTCACTGTCGGGGAACGCATCGATCACGGAGCTGACCTCACAGGCGTCACCTGCGGCCGTACCCGTGCCGTGCGCCTCCAGAAGACCGATGGTATCCATATCCACGCCGCTGTTCTCATAGGCGCGGTTGAGTGCGCGCACCTGCCCCTCCTTGCTCGGGGCGTAAATGCTCTTGGCGCGACCGTCGGAGGAGGAGCCGCTTCCGCAGATGACGGCGTAGATCTTGTCACCGTCCCGCTCGGCGTCGGAGAGACGCTTGAGCACCATGATGCCCACGCCGTCGCCGATGATCATGCCGTCGGCGCTTGCGTCGAAGGGCTTGATCTTGCCCGTCTTGGAGCAGGCGGGCGTTTTGGTAAAGGAGAGGTAGGAGACGGGGGAGTTGTCGAGATTCGCACCACCGCAAAGCATGACGTCCATATTGCCGCTGACGAGCTCGTCTACGGCAAATTTCACGGCGCCGAGAGACGCGCCGCACGCCGCGTCCACGGAGCAGGAGGTGCCGCCAAGGTCAAAGCGGTTGGCAATACGACCGGCGACAACGTTTGGGATATAGCCGGGATTATCGTCCTCAGACCACTCGTGCTGTGTCTGGAGAAATTTCTCGACGATCAGATCCGCCGCCTCCTCGGGAACGCCGTTATTTACGAGGATCTTGCGGATATTGAAGCGCTGGGTGCGGCAATGGAGGCTGAAAACGTGGCTTGCCGTGCCGGCAGACATGATAACGCCCGTTTTTTCTCTGTTGAAGGGGCGCGCGTTCTTGCCGTAATAGCCCGCATCCATCAGCGCCTGACGGGCGACCACCAGACCGAAGAGCTGCTCGACGGCGGTGTGCTCCATGACCTTGGGGGAGATGCCGAACTCCTTCGTATCAAACTCGATGGGTCCGGACTGTCCGCCCATCTTACAATAGCTCACGTCGGGCACGCTCGGATCGGGATTGTAAAACTCCTCCTGCTTCCAGAATTCGGGCTCGACCTCCTTGATGAAGTCCTTACCCTCTACGATATTCTGCCAATACTGTGTAAAATCCATGGCACCGGGAAACACGCATCCCATGCCGATAATTGCAACCTTTTCCTTCATCTGTTAAAATCTCCTTATATCAGCGGTATGAAAAAACCAAAATCAGAATTTGCGGAATCTTTGATAGCGATCCTGTACGATATGCTCGGGGGATGCGCCGTCGTAGCGCTTTACGAAATCGAGGATCGCGCTATGCATGACGGGCGCGATCATATCCACCGTCTCCCTCGTGGCACCGCCGAACTCGGGGATGATCCGCTCGATCACGTTCAGCTCGACGAGGTCCTGTGCCGTCAGCTTCATGAGCTTGGCGGCGTCCTCCGCTCTGCCCTCCGTCTTCCAGAGGATAGCGGAATAGCCCTCGGGCGAGAGGATCGCGTAGGTGGAGTTTTCGAGCATCCACACCTCGTTGCCTGCGGCGATCGCCAGCGCACCGCCGCTTCCGCCCTCGCCGACCAGAATGCATAAGGTCGGCACCTTCAGCCCCGCCATCGTCATGATGGATTCGGCAATGGCGGTGCCCTGTCCTCTCTCCTCTGCGTCAATGCCGCAGAAGGCGCCCGAGGTATTGATAAACGCGATCACGGGTCTTGCGAATTTCTCCGCCTGCTTCATCAGGCGGATCGCCTTGCGGTAGCCCTCGGGCTTCGGCATACCGAAATTGCGATGGAATCTCTCCTGCATGGAGTTGCCGCGAAGATTGGCGAGCACCGTTACGGGCTGATCGTTAAGGAGCGCCAGACCGCCGATCAAGGCGTGATCGTCACCGAAGACGCGATCGCCGTGGAGCTCTCTGAAATCCTCAAATACGCGCTCGATATAATCCATGGCACTCGCACGCTCGCCGCTGCGAACCATTTTCACCTTTTCCCACGCGCTCTTTTCGTTCGGTATATTCAACGCAACGCCTTCGTGGTGAAAATCGTTATGTCTTCTCATGAGATGATGCTCACCGTGCGGGGCGTGTGCGTAAAGCAGATAATGTAACGTATTTTTCAGCGTACGGCGCTCGACCACGCGGTCCACCATGCCGTGCTCCAGCTGAAACTGCGCCGTCTGGAAGCCGTGCGGCAATGCCTGACCGATCGTCTGCTGGATCACGCGCGGACCCGCAAAGCCGATCCTCGCACCCGACTCGGCGAGGATCACGTCGGCAAGCGTCGCAAAGCTCGCCGTCACACCGCCCATCGTGGGGTCCGTCAGCACGGAGCAGTAAAAGAGCCCCGCGTCCGAGTGGCGCTTGACTGCCGCCGAGGTCTTCTCCATCTGCATCAAGGAGATGATACCCTCCTGCATTCTCGCGCCGCCCGAGCAACAAAAGAGAATGACGGGCAGGCGATGCTCTGTCGCGCGCTCGAAGGCGCGGGTGATCCGCTCACCCATGGCGTGCCCCATACTGCCGAGCATAAAGGCGGGGTCGCAAACGCCGATCACGGTCGTATGACCGCCGATCTTACCGAGGCCCACGGTGACCGCCTCGGTGTTACCGCTTTTTTTCTGAGCCGCCGCAAGCTTCTCGGGGTAGCCGAGCGTTTTCAGCGGGTCGCAGATACCGACCTCCTCAAACCACGGCTCAAACGCGCCGTCGTCCAGAACCATGAGCAGGCGCTCCTTCGCGCCGATGGGCATATAGGTCTCACAGTGCGGGCAAACGTAATTTTTGTGAAAGACCTCGTTTCCCGTATACGTTTTCTTGCATTTCGGGCAGGTCACGCTGACGTGACCGAGATCAATGTTAAGGACTGCCCCCGTGGGTTCGCCCGATCTTTTATATTTTTTTCTCCGAAATATGGACATTTTTTCTCTCCTTATCATAACTGCCGTATATCCGACAGCGCAAACGTGTAATCCCGAGCCGCCGTACAAAGGCTCAGGCTGTACCCCTTTTCGGGGTGTAAAAGCCGTATCTCCCGTTTCCACACCGAAACGTCAACGGTACGCATATCCGTGTGCAAGCCCCGACCGAGATATTTCAGGTAGCTTTCCTTCCCCGTCCATATCTCATAAAACCGCGCCGTTCTCTGCGCGGCATCCTCACCGAGATCGCGCCGCTCCGCCTCGGAAAAGAATCTCTCCGCAATCGCGCGGATATCCGTATCGGCAAGATGCTCCTGTATATCGACCCCGACCTCGGTATCGCCAAAGGCGATCACAACGTATTTTCCCGAGTGCGACAGATTATAGTAAAAATCTCTGCGGTTTTTTACGTACGGCTTTCCGAACTCATTTTTTTCGATCCGATAGTCGCTTGTCCCAAGCGCATATCTCAGCAGCGCATCCGCCGTGACACAGCGGAGCTTATCCTCCTGTCGGAGATAGCGATCTGCACGGCGCCGTCTCTCCTCGGTGGCTTTTTCATAGAGGCGCTTGTAGATCTGCACGTCTGCCGCGGATATATCCGTACACAAAACGCGGATCACGTGGTTTCCTCGGTGAGACTACTCATGCGGATCACGTCAAAGACCTGATCGTAGCGTATCGGCTTGAAATAGAGGAAGCCCTGTCCGTAGCGACAGCCGACGCTCCTTGCAAATGCATCCTGTGCCGCGGTTTCGATGCCCTCGCACACCACGTCCGTGCCAAGGGAGATAAACGAGTCAACCAATGCGCGGTACGCCCTTTTCCCCTCCTCGCTCTGTGCGTTCAGGAGAAGAGAGCGATCCATCTTTACGATATCCAAAGGATACTTCATCAAATCATTCATCGAGGTCACGCCCGTGCCGTAGTCGTCGAGAACGATGCGGAAGCCCGCCTTTCTCAGCGCGCCCAGATTCTCGATCAGCTGACGGTCGTCGTCGATCCTTTCACGCTCGGTAATCTCCACCGCCATATGATCGGCAGAGATGCCGTAGTTGCCCGCGATGCGGATCAGATCCTGTGCGAGCGTCGGCTCCGAAAGCGTTTTTCTGCTGAAATTACAGGAAATGCACTCGATCCTTTCGCCCTTCGCCAGCATTCTCTGCAGCCATACACAGCTTTTCTGAAAAACGTAGCGGTCAAATCGGGAGTAGAGGTTCAGCGCGTTGATCACGGGGAGAAACACGTCGGGGAAGATCACGCCCCGCTCGGGATGCTCCAGACGGGAGAGCACCTCGCCCTTAAAAACGGTATTGGTCTTGAAATCCACCACGGGCTGTACGACCAAAGAGAAAAAATCCCTGTCCAGAAACTCCACCATGCGCTCTCTCAATTCCCGATCGAGAGGTCTCTGTGCGGTAGGCGCGACAGCGCGCTTCTTCTTATGCAACAGCTTCAAAAAACTCATATCCTATCCATCCTTATTATCTTACTCATTCTGTGGGCAAGGTCGATTTGTCATAACGCCACGGGCGAAAAACAAAAAAACCGCTCTATACGTATGCTCAATCGGCCGCCCCATGCCGGGCGGCAAGAACACACATCATAGACCGGTTGCGCTAATTACTCCATATTGTGCAAGCGCCCATACACACACAATACTTCATCGTATTTCTATTTCTGTATACCTATTTTATTTAAATTTACCATTAAAAGGCTATTTTGTCAAGGATTTATTCAAAATTTATCAGAATTTTTTCTATGCGAACGCCTTCGCAAAATCATACCCCGCAAAACTATGACTTGTTTGAAAAATGACTGAAAATTTTTTCGAGTTTTTTTATGATGCGGGGCGAATATTTTTTGTCAAGCGCCTTGAATACGAAGTGCAGGATGATATGCACTGCCATAAATAAGGCGAAATATCCCCCGATCGTGATCGCATAATATTGCCAAGGATACGAATTCAGCAAGCCGATCACGAGAAACAGCGCAGGGAGCGCCAAAAAACCGATCACGTCGCCTATGATCGTTCCGACGTAAAGGATCTTGCCGATAACATCCAACAGCTTTGTCATTTTCAATTCCCTTCTTGATATCTTCGTTCTTTTTTACGGGCCTGCTCGTCGAGATACCGCGCACATTTCAAAATATCCGCGTGCAGAAATTGAGCATAGTATTCCTCTGCGGACAGATCGCTCATCATTTCATCGGTAATCTCCCACCAATAATCGTACCCTCTGCAAAGATGCCCCAACCGCACGCCACCGCCATACAGG
The DNA here is from genome assembly GCA_017456965.1 of Clostridia bacterium. Taxonomy (GTDB): domain Bacteria; phylum Bacillota; class Clostridia; order Oscillospirales; family CAG-272; genus QALR01. The sequence continues at coordinate 1,444 of JAFTIJ010000008.1, read as the reverse complement.
CTTTTCAGCGCAAGCCTCAACGGTCCCAACGTTAATTTCTCTCCGTAATAATCGGATAGCCCGTAAATATCGATACACCCGACGTTAAACGTAAAAGAACAGCTCTCGGGAGAATTGAACATGGATTTTTGCATCTCGATGCCGCAAGCGACCCTGCGGTCGGCGGAATACCGATAAAACAATGCCCCCTTACCGCTTCTCTTAAAGCCGTACGGCAACAGATCCTCTGCTATGCCCGACAGAACGGTTTCATATATCGACGCCATATCCATAATATCACCGCTCCTCTCTGCTACCCCGTCTTAACAAAAGGTTGACACAGCGGGAAACTCCCACCCTGGGGAGCCTTCCGATGTGTCAACTTTTTTCTGATGTTATTCAAAATTCGTACTGTACCAAGCTCTTATATAGGTATGGAACATACTGATGTCTGCACCGCTCTTACGCTTACAGATCTTAATGCAAAGTAAGTATCAATCTCTTATATAGGTATGGAACACAGAGGAAACTTTTGCAGAGATCTTGGAAGAAGTCGATGCAAGTATCAATCTCTTATATAGGTATGGAACTTTGGCTCATCAATGGAAAATACTTGCGCTTCCGAGCAAGTGTTACGTATCAATCTCTTATATAGGTATGGAACAACAACATTTAGTTGTTATCATTATAATAACATACAAATATGGCAATGTCAATAAGATATTAGCAGAAAACGGGCAACGGCATTTACTTTTTCAGCAATGAAACGGTAAATGCTGATGCAATCTGTTTGTTTGGCTTAAGCGCCCTCTGCGCCGTCATCCTCGAACGAAACGAAGTGGAGTGAAGGATCTGCGCAAGAGCAGACCTCACGCCCCGATGCGCATCTTTTTCAAAAAAGTTACTTACGCATGACAAGAATCAAATTTTCAACGCCTACCGTGCGCAGATCCTTCACTCCGTGCAAAGCACTCCGCTTACGGATGACAGGCGCAGAGAGCGCACGGCGCAATGCTATGGATAACAAAGGCGAAGGTTGCCGAGTGCCTCCATCCGAGACGCAACGTCATTTCGTTAAGCTTTTGTCATTCTCTCCCTCAGTCACCTTTGGTGACAGCACGGGGTCCCCAAGCCGCCGTGCGCGGTTTGGGGTTCTCGGTATCCCTCGTCAGAGGGAGCCGTCCGGCGTTTCGCTTTCACATGTATTCAGTCAAAGATCAGGCTTTCTTTACCTCCCGGGGAAACGATGATTTATTACCGTACCCGTAGGGGCGAACTGTGTTCGCCCGCTAAAAAACCGCGTAAATTCAAGCTTTTCGGGCGATCGCAGATCGCCCCTACTATGTCGTCCCATCTAAATCTTTATGTTCGTAGAGATAACTATAGGTCTATTAAAGCCATTAAAATTTTAACTCTGGATAGAGATGTTTCAATTTAATTCTGGCATCATCGGCGGTGAAATGCC
>JAFTIJ010000080.1 GCA_017456965.1 Clostridia bacterium | reverse complement strand
GAAGCGTTGCTTCACCAAAAAAGAAAAGGGGCTGTCTCATTCAAGGATAATTTGCAAAAAGTAAATAAAAAGAAAGGCTCCCTTGTGCAATGGGAGCGGGCGCGATAGCGACTGAGGGATTGTTTGTCTGAAAGATTTATGTTATTTACAACCCCTCCGCCGCGTTCCGCGGCACCTCCCCTTACACAGGGGAGGCTTTTTTTGCAATTTTCGTTAGTGAGACAGCCCCTTTCTTTTTAACCTATAGGAAATTGCGCAAACCGGACCTCGCCGTTATGCCGTGCTTGTCTGCGCGGAAAGCTGAGATAGGCGAGCACATGGAGGCGGGCACGGCCCGCTTTTTTATCCAAGCCACTTTTTACGGATCCTCGCCCGTTTCCACATCATGGCAAACGTATATATCACACAAAAAGAAAGCAACGAGACAAGATATTCAAGCCATATCTGATCCGGCACAAACGCACGCGGAAAAATCGGCATGGTATAGGTAAGCCTTAATATCGCGAAAAGCAAATGATCTGTTTTGGGAACCCATAAACTCAAAAGAAAGCACAGCACCGCATAGATCGCATATGCCCCCATCACGGCAATACCCTCTCCAAAGAGAAACAGGCGAAAATCCTCCCAAAGGGTATATTGTTTTCCCTTTTCCAAGGAAAAAAGATATCGGTTCACCTTTTTGCTTCCGCCATAAAACACATAAGTCATCAAAAGAAACCATAATAAATACAGCACGGTCTGCCCCCGTAGTGCGTCCCCCAAAAGTCCAAAGATGGATGCCAGCATCACGAAGGGAACACTGATCACCGAAAACACGATCGGTATGAAAAGACAGGACAAGAAAAATAACCCCATCGGTCTGCGTATATTTTTTATTTTCATCATAGCACCTCAGATCTTCACATATACCCCCACGGTCGGCAATGCTTTCTCGTCATAAGAAAGCCAGCCGTCTGCAAGCGCGGCTTCAAGGATATAGCCAAGCGTAAAGGAACCGCCCAGACTGCAATAGGTACGAAGCAAAGAGCGTATCATTTCCTCATTCTTTCGAATACTTTTCGGCAAGTCGTGATATAAGATCTCATAAACAGTCGTATTCATTTCGGAAATCAACGCAAGCGTGCTTTCGTGCAATGCTTTTCTGGCAGTTGCGTGTTCCGAAAAAGACTTGCTGAATGCTCCCTTGCTGCAAAATTTCAAGAAATTCTTATCCGATCCTCTGCTGAAAACCGCGATCTTCGGGACGTATTCCTCGCATATCTTTTCCACATATCCGTATGAAACAAGCTTTTCCATATGTGCTTTGTCATATGGCTCTCCCCTTATAAAATTGCAAAGCGTAATCGCTTCCGCCGCAATCGGAAACGCTCGTTTTTTTCCAATATCCCGATAGGATATCAGATACTGATAAAGTCCGTCTGCCACATTGGTAAATCCGACCTGTGTGGGTAAAAAATCCGCATCCTCCGTTGCATACACATCCCAAATACCGCGCGCAGGTCGTTTCGTATTCCCCAGCGGCGTTTTGGGAGAATCCTTACACACGGTATACAGATCGCAATAAAACATCAGAAGAAGCGTCCATTTTGCCTCCTCATAGGATTGATATTCGCCGTAATAAGAGCACCCCGCTTCTCTGTATTGCGCGGTGAAACGATCGATATTCTCCTCCAGAAGCGGAACCAGCCTCGGCATCAATTCACGGTAATATACGTGAATTTTTGAAAGTGCCTCACGGCTGATGATGGGAAACGCCGTTTCATATTTGTTTCCGCTTTTTATAAGAAGCGACGCTCTCGTAAGTCTTTCCAGCTCGTCCTCCATGTATGGCAACGCCACGCCAAGCTCAAGGGCAAAGCTCTCTGCCGTTTTGGGGTCATCATAGCCCTCAAGATAAATATTCTGATGCAATTTGGAATTCAGATAGCACCAAGGCTCACCCGAATCTCCGCGTCTGTCGCAAATAACAGAAAAACGGAAACGCTCGGGATAATAACTTCTTTTCCCGAATTCTCTGGTCATATTCATTCCTTCCTTCAAAAGCGTTCTCGCACGGTGAAGCTTTGATACCACCGTTCCCACAGGAATACCGAGACCTTCCGCAATATCGCTTACTCCCCGGTTTTCAAGATAATACATTGCCACGACGTTGCGATATTCGGATGAAATAAATGCAAGCTCACGGCGTAAAAGTGAAATATCTTCTCTCTGAAGCAGACAGTCCTCCATATTACCGTGATCTGCGATCTCGAATCCCAATTCATCAAGCGCAAGCGTGTTATCCGTACGCCTCCGCTTTCGCTCTGCCCAACTACAGTAGCGATTGTGCGCAACCTGCCACACCCATGCGGAAAAATGACGCGGAACCGTTCCTTGATACAATGCAGAAAGGACATTCAGTGAAATATCCGACGTCAGCTCCTCCGCCTCATGGCTGTCTCCCGTCTTTTTCAAGCAGAAATAAAAGATCTTCTCCATGTAATTCTCCGCATATTCACGCATCATTTCCTGTTCGTTCCGGCATTTATCCATTTCTCCACCCCCTCTATTCCATATAGTGTGGATAAGTCCCATTTGATTGCAAAAAATATATTTTTATTTTATCATATAAGCGAGAAAAATGAAAAATCGACTGAGAAAAAGCGTGATGTTCTTAGCGGAGAAATAACGAATCAATTTACTTTAGCTAATACGCAGTAAACAAATAATTAGCCCCGACAGTTTTTTGAAGTCTGTCGGGGTTCTTCTTGTTCCGTTCGACAAATTGGAATTTGTCTATCCTTTTTAGCCAATCGACTTTAAGCCGTCATACAGTTCATTAAAACTTTTTCCTTTAGCACATCTACCATAGGATAAGCTTCTATTCTCACCAAATTCCAATAAAAAGCATTTTGTGAGTTCCTCAACCGTTACTTCCAGATTTTCAAAAAACTGCTGGTAGGCAAAATTGTATCCGTTTGTCCCTTCCTCAAAATTATTTACAATCAAAGATTCACATACTTGGTCTAACGGATACATTTTAATATGCATCAATTCATGCACAATGACTTCTTCCATATTTTCTTGCTTTGGATTTGCCACATTAAGCATTAAAATCGCTTTTCTATCCGTTGGGTCGATTTTAAAATCTCCTGTTTTCTTCCACTTAGGGTCTTGAACAAGTTCCAGTTTTACATCCCATTGTGGTGTAAGTCTTAGTTTTTTGCACCACTTGTCAAATAATCTTTCAAGTTCCATTTTATCCTCCTTGCCCCTTATTTCAACTATCATATACCTAATACAGATTTCTTTGTCAAATTCTTATTTATCGTTCTGTTTTATCGCCAGTTTCGCCTTTTGTATTACAGCGTTGCAAGCAACGCGGGCTTCGGGCAAAGCCCATACCCCTAAAGATGCATGAGCGCACCCAAAGGCTCTCCCTTTGGGAGAGCTCCCGCGATAGCGGGTGAGAGGGCATTTCAATCCATCATCTAACCCTCTCCGTCGGCTTCGCCGCCACCTCTCCCCAAGGGAGAGGCTTTTTCGTTAGCTTTATTATAACACAAATCGGCAGAGAAAACAAGTTCTCTGCCGACCTTTTGTGCCTGCAATTTCTCCGTTAAGGACAACAGCGAAATCTCTCTGTCGATTTTTTGATTATGATTGAAAGGATGGAACGTATGTCGTGGCGGTCACGCCTTCTCCCACAGTTGACGCGGATATGTCCCCTCGGCCTTCAGAGCGGCGATAAACTTGCGGAAGCGCTCGCTATCCTCCTTATAGGTAACGCCGCACCATTTCGCATCCGTTTCGAGAACCTTTACCCTTGCGCCATCGGCGAGCATTTGCTTCAGCGCCTCGGAGAGGAGATACTCACAGGTCGAGAAATCCGCTTTGTTCTTTTCAAGAAAGTCATAGTAGAGCTCCGTCAGCTTCTCATGGAAATCGGGCGTGAAGCCGAAGCAGGTCATCGAAACGAGATCCTCAAGGTCAAGCGCGGTCTCACTGCCATCGGGATTCTGATTGTACACGCGCCCCGCCGCACACGTGATCTTTTTGCACTCGGTGATCTCCGTGAGGTAACGCGCCGCGTCCGTCTCGCAGATACCGCGGGAAACCGTTCCGTTTTCGCTGAGCGTATTTTTAAGACGGTAGCCCACGCTGCACCACTCGTCCTTCGCGCCCCCGAGGAACGCCGCAACGGATTTCAGCGGCTCGTAGCCGTAAAAATCGTCGGCGTTGACGACCGCAAGGGGCTCCTCGATCTTACCCGCGCTGAGCACCGCCTGCACTGTGCCGAAGGGCTTCACGCGGTCCTTCGGAAAGGTGTAGCCCTCGGGTAGCTCGCGCTCCTGATAAGCGTATGTGAATTTGACGCCGTTACGGCGGAGCTTAGCGCCGATGCGCTCCTCAAAAATATCCGCAATATCTCTGCGGATCACGAAAACAACGTTGTCAAAGCCCGCTCTGATCGCGTCGTAAACCGTAAAGTCAAGGATGTACTCGCCCTCATCCGTCAGAGGCGTCAGTTGTTTGATTCCACCGAAACGGCTGCCCATTCCGGCCGCAAGCACAAGTATGGTCATGATAAACTCCTAATTTACAGCATATTCTTTTCCGCGTCACATTCACGTGCGAAAAAGTTTATTTTATATATTATATCACACTCATGCGACCATTTCAATATCTTCCCGACGATTTTCCGCCCCAAGTGTCGTGATGCGATCTGCCACAGCCGGCGCTTCGCAGAGCCGCCCCGCATCCGAAGTCATAAATCGCCTCGTTTTTTCAACAAAGCAAATTGACAAGCATCGGATTTCATGCTATAATCATAATAGGATCCTGACACAAAGCACGTGCTGCGTGAAAGGTGCCGCGAACAAAGCTGATATCCGACTTGCGCCATGACACGTCACGGCGCAGATCCGTCATACGTCATTTCGCCGCACCCCTCGGGATCGCATCCCTTGGGATGCGGCATTTTTGATTTGCGAAAAAACCCTCGGGCCATGCCCGAAAAAAGGAGGTCATATGGAAACAAGAGTCGCCGTCATGAGCATCATCGTCGAAAACGGCGCGACGGTCGAGACCGTCAACAATATCCTGCACGAATACGGTGAGTTTATCATCGGGCGCATGGGCATTCCCTACCGCAAGAGAGGGATCAGCATCATCAGCATCGCCCTCGACGCCCCGCAGAATACCATCGCCACGCTCTCGGGCAAGATCGGCAAGCTCTCGGGCATCAGCGTCAAGACCGCATACTCCTCGGTGATCAGCCATGACGAGGCATGAGCACCTGATCGAGAAGCTCGCACGCGAGCACCGTCTCACACTCGCCGAGTACGAGGCGCTCGTATCCGATCCCACAGAGGAAAACACGAGGCTCCTGCGTGAGCACGCCGTCCGCGCAAGGCGCGAGGCGTACGGCAATACCGTCTACATCCGCGGGCTCATCGAGATCGGCAACGTCTGCAAAAACGACTGTCTCTACTGCGGCATCCGCAAAAGCAACCGCGAATGTATCCGCTACCGTTTGACCGACGAGGAGATCCTATCCTGCTGTCACGAGGGGTACGCGCTCGGCTTCCGCACCTTCGTTTTGCAGGGCGGTGAAACGGATGCCGATACGGATGAGCGGATCGCGTCCCTCGTCTCTCGCATCAAGGCGGCGTATCCCGATACTGCCGTCACCCTCTCCCTCGGCGAGAAAAGCATCGAGACCTATCGCGTATGGCGCGAGGCGGGCGCCGACCGCTATCTCCTGCGCCACGAGACCGCCGACGCCGAGCACTATGCAAGGCTTCACCCGTCCCCGCTCACGCTTGAAAACCGTATGCGCTGTCTTTACGAGCTGAGGGCGCTCGGATATCAGGTCGGGTGCGGCTTTATGGTCGGCTCACCCGATCAGACGAGTGCGACGGTCGCACAGGATCTGAAATTCATCGAGGAATTCAAGCCCGACATGTGCGGCATCGGTCCCTTTATCCCGAGCGCCAACACACCGTTTGCGGACAGGCCCGCAGGGACACTTGAGGCGACCTGCTATCTGCTCTCCATCATTCGCTTGATCCATCCGAATATTCTGCTCCCCGCCACCACGGCGCTCGGCACGATCCACCCGTACGGCCGAGAGGAGGGCATCCTCTCGGGTGCAAACGTCGTGATGCCAAATCTCTCGCCGCGCGCCACACGCAAGCAGTACGCACTCTACGACAACAAGATCTCCGACGGCGCGGAGGCGGCGGAAAACAAGCAAGCACTCTGCGACCGCATGGCGTCCATCGGCTACGAGGTCGTGACCGCACGCGGTGACGTCCGAAGATAACCGCACGCCCCATCACAATCAACAACATTCTGACAAGAAAGACAACTTCTGACTTAAAGAAAGGAAACATTATGAAACAGTACGATCCCAAATCCTTAAAGGCGGAGGAATTCATCCACGACGGTGAGATCCGCGAAACCCTCGCATACGCCGAGGCAAACAAAAATAACGTCGAGCTGATCGACAGCATCCTCGAAAAGGCACGCCCGAAAAAAACGGAGACGGGCTACCGCTGTGAGGGACTCACGCACCGAGAGGCGTCCGTCCTGCTCGCCTGTGAGATCCCGGAAAAGATCGAGGAGATCTACAAGATCGCCGAGGAGATCAAGCTCGCCTTTTACGGCAACCGCATCGTTATTTTCGCGCCCCTCTACCTCTCCAACTACTGCGTCAACGGCTGTGTCTACTGTCCGTACCATCTCAAGAATAAGGAGATCCCGCGCAAGAAGCTGACACAGGAGGAGGTACGTGCCGAGGTCATCGCCCTACAGGATATGGGTCATAAGCGTCTCGCCATCGAGGCGGGCGAGCACCCCACCGAGAACCCCATCGAATATATCATCGAGTGCATCAACACCATTTACAGCGTCCACCACAAAAACGGCGACATCCGCCGCGTCAACGTCAATATCGCCGCAACCACCGTCGAAAATTATCGCAAGCTCAAGGACGCAGGCATCGGCACCTACATTCTCTTCCAGGAGACCTATCATAAGGAGAGCTATCTTGCGCTCCACCCGACGGGACCCAAGCACGACTACGATTACCATACCGAGGCGATGGACCGCGCCATGGAGGGCGGCATCGACGACGTCGGTCTCGGCGTGCTCTTTGGTCTGGAGCTCTACAAGTATGAGTTTGCGGGACTGCTCATGCACGCGGAGCACCTGGAGGCCGTGCACGGTGTCGGCCCGCACACGATCAGCGTCCCCCGTCTGAAGCGCGCCAGCGATATCGACCCCGATCAGTTTGACAACGGCATCGACGATGATACCTTTGCCAAGATCACTGCCTGCATCCGTCTCGCCGTCCCCTATACGGGCATCATCATTTCCACGAGAGAGAGCGAGGCGGTACGCACCCGTCTTCTCCACCTCGGCGTATCGCAGGTGTCGGGCGGCTCCCGCACCTCGGTCGGCGGCTATGCGGGCTATGCCAATGACGAGCGCCCGCACGATACCGAGCAGTTTGACGTCTCCGACCAGCGCTCGCTCGACGAGGTCGTACACTGGCTGATGGAGAACGGACACATTCCCTCCTTCTGCACCGCCTGCTACCGCGAGGGACGCACGGGCGACCGCTTCATGAGCCTTTGCAAAAGCGGTCAGATCCTCAACTGCTGTCACCCCAACGCCCTCATGACCCTCTCCGAGTATCTGGAGGACTACGCCTCGCCCGCAACCCGCGCCAAGGGCTATGAGGTCGTCGCGCGCGAGCTTGACCGCATTCCCAAGGAAAAGGTGCGTAAGATCGCCGAGGAGAATATCGAGGCGATCCGCGCCTCCAACCGCAGAGATTTCCGATTCTGAGAAAGGAGCATTTATGTCTCTCCTGCAAACCGTATCCGCCGAGCGTCTGCACATCGGATTTTTCGGTGTCAGAAACGCAGGCAAATCCAGCCTTGTCAACGCCGTCACGGGACAGTCGCTCTCCGTCGTCTCCGATGTCAAGGGCACGACGACCGACCCCGTGCAAAAGGCAATGGAGCTCCTCCCGCTCGGTCCCGTCGTCATCATCGACACCCCGGGACTTGACGACGAGGGCACACTCGGCGAGCTCCGTATCGAGCGCACAAAGCAAATGCTCGCCAAAACCGACATCGCCGTGCTCGTCGTGGACGGCACGCGCGGCACGACCCCCGAGGATCTCGCACTGATCCGTCTCTTTGAGGAAAAAAAGCTCCCGTACGTGATCGCCTACAACAAGGCCGACGCGATCACAGAGCGCGTATCCGAAAAAAATAAGATCTCCGTCAGCGCCCTCACGGGTGAGGGTGTGCACGCGCTCAAGGAAATGCTCGGCACCTTTGCCGCGAGCATCAAAAAAACGAGTGTCATCGTCTCCGATCTGATCGGGGCGGGCGATCTCGTCGTTCTGGTCACGCCCATCGACGAGGCGGCGCCCAAGGGCAGACTGATCTTACCCCAGCAGCTCACCCTAAGAGAGCTCTTAGACGCGCACGCAAGTGTGCTCGTCTGTCAGCCCGAGGAGCTTGCCGCGACGCTTTCATCGCTTACGAAAAAGCCCGCGCTCGTCATCACCGACTCGCAGGTCTTCGGCAAGGTCAGCGCCGTCACGCCGCGTGATATCCCCCTGACCTCGTTCTCCATCCTCATGGCGCGCTATAAGGGCGATCTGCCGACGCTCATCGAGGGCGCGGCGGCACTCGCCAAGCTCCGCGACGGCGACCGCGTCCTGATCTCGGAGGGATGCACCCACCACCGCCAATGCAACGATATCGGCACGGTCAAGATTCCCGGCTGGATCGAGGGCTTCACAGGCAAAAAGCCCGCCTTCTCCTTCACCTCGGGCGGTGAATTTCCCGACGATCTCACCCCCTATACCCTCGTCGTCCATTGCGGCGGGTGTATGCTGAACGAGGCGGAAATGAAGCACCGCGTCGAGAGAGCAAGAAACGCCAACGTCCCCATCGTCAATTACGGCATCGCCATCGCCCATATGCACGGCATCCTCAAGCGCAGCCTTGAGCCCTTCCGCGATATGGAGGGAATGCTCTAAGCGGGCCCCGTGGAGGCACCTGCGATAAAGCAAAGGGACTGTCTCACTAACGAAAATTGCAAAAAAAGCCTCCCCTGTGTAAGGGGAGGTGCCGCGGAACGCGGCGGAGGGGTTGTAAATAACATAAATCTTGCAGACAAACAATCCCTCAGGCGCTATCGCGCCAGCTCCCTTTGCACAAGGGAGCCTTTCTTTTTATACCATAGGAAATTGCGCAAACCG
>JAFTIJ010000007.1 GCA_017456965.1 Clostridia bacterium | reverse complement strand
TCTTACAGACTGTATATTGTCTTGGATAACGATATCTATGGCAAATACGTATCCCGTAATCTCAGCCTTCACCTTGATTGCACGTGCTCTCCCTCAGTCGCCTACGGCGCCAGCTCCCTCCGCAGGGAGCCTGACAGCGTTTCCGCTCTACCAAACTCACCGCTAAATCCCAATAGCGGGCTGTTTGTTTTGCTTAAGCGCCCTCTGCGCTGTCATCCTCGAACGAAGCGTAAGCGTAGTGAAGGATCTGCGCAAGAGCAGACCTCCTTAATGCCCATCTTTTTCAAAAAAGTTACCTGCGCATAACAAAAATCAAATTTGCAACTCCTACCGTGCGCAGATCCTTCACTCCGTGCAGAGCACTCCGTTCGAGGATGACGGCGCAGGGAGTGTACGGCTAAACGCACAATACACCCCAATCAACCCGCAAATTTCAATTTATTGGGGTGTTTTATAACAAAAGCGCAGGTCACCGATAGCCTCCCTGCGGAGGGAGGTGGATTTTGCGAAGCAAAAGACGGAAGGAGAGCGCGTGTATCAAATCTTACAGACTGTATATTGTCTTGGATAACGCACTCATACCATACCATAAATTTCAGTCTGCATCTTTATTGGATACAGGCTTTCATCCCACTCTGATGCGCCTCCGTCTCTTTTCATACAAGAGTCCCAATAAGAGGACTTGCAAAACGCCTTAAAAAGAGGTATACTATTCATGTGCTCGCCTATTACCTTTGCTTTGTGCTATCCGACATAGCATGGTGACAAGGTCGTTTTGTCATAATTTTCCACAACACAAAAGGAGCAGTCATGAACGAAAGCAAACATATTCTGCTCACGGGTGCCTCGTCGGGGATCGGGGCGGCAACCGCGGAGCTTTTACGAAATGAAGGATATACGGTCTACGCCGTAGACGTCTGCGATATGACCGAGAAGGAGGGTGTGATCGCCTTTACGGCAGATATCACAGACAAAGCGCGTCTGGAGGAGATCTGCACCGAGCTCGACGCCAAGGGCGTTACGCTGGATGCGATCGTAAACGTCGCGGGCATCCACGGGATGTTTTCTCTCGTTGAGGGAGATGCAGAGCGTATGCGCCGCCTGATCGACGTCAATCTGACAGGGACGATCTACGTAAACCGCATATTTCACCGCCTGCTTGCCCCGCGCGGACGGATCGTGATCGTTACAAGCGAGGTCGCGCCTCTTGCGCCCATGCCCTTCAACGGGCTCTATAACGTCTCCAAAACGGCTCTGGACTGCTACGCGCAGGCACTGCGTCAGGAGCTCAATCTGCTCGGGCAGAGCGTCGTTACGATTCGCCCCGGTGCCATCGAGACGCCCCTCGCCTCGGGCTCCTTGAGATCAACCGACGCGCTCTCAAGAGAGACCGTTCTCTATCATAAGCAGGCATCCCGTTTCCTCGGGATCACCCGCCGCTTTATGGGCACGCCCCTAAGGCCGCAGAAGCTCGCGACGCTGATCCTGCGTGCTCTGCGCGCCAAGCGCCCCCGTCTCATCTACCACAAGCATCGCAATGCGGGGCTTGTCCTGCTCTCGTGCCTGCCACTCCGCGCGCAATGCTTTGTGATCCGTTTGCTCCTGTCAACGTCACGTTGACGGGAAAAATTCAGCTTCGGCGCAGAAAAAAACGATTTGCATATTGAAAAAAGAAACGCGATTTGATATAATATAAATTACAGTACGCCAAAAGGAGATGAGATATGATGAAAGGCTTGAAAAGGATCCTCAGCTATACACGGCGCGCCTGTGACGACTACAATATGATCGAGCCCGGTGACAAGATCGCCGTAGGCGTCTCCGCAGGAAAGGATTCGCTCTCTCTGCTCTACGCGATGGCAGAGCTTCGCCGCTTCTATCCCGTTCCCTTTGAGCTCATCGCCGTCACGGTCGATATGCGCTTTGGAGATCTGGAGCGCGGCGGTACACCGACGGACTACACGCCGATCAAGGAGCTCTGTGAGAAGCTGAACGTGACCTATCACGTCGAGCCCTCCAATATCGCAAGGATCGTCTTTGACGTCCGCAAGGAATCCAATCCTTGCTCTCTTTGCGCCAAGCTTCGCCGCGGTATGCTCAACGATACGGCGAAAAAGCTCGGCTGTAACAAGGTCGCTCTCGGTCACCACTTCGACGACGTCGTGGAGACCTTCATGTTGAATCTTTTCTTCGAGGGCAGACTCGGGTGCTTCTCGCCCGTGACCTATCTCGACAGAACGGATATCACCGTCATTCGCCCGCTCATTTACGCCCCCGAGAAGGACGTGCGTTATTTTGCGGTCAACGCGGAGCTGCCCGTGGTCAAGAGCACCTGCCCCGCAGACGGCAATACCGAGCGCGAATCCATGAAGCAATTTCTCGCCGATCTCGACCGTCAGCACAAGGGACTCCGCCACCGCATCTTCGGTGCGATGCAGAAGGCAGGCATCGACGGCTTCAAGGAGACCAAGGTCAAGGTCTACGCAGACCCCGATGAGCCGGGGGACACGAAAAACGGTAACGCGTGACGTACATATTCCCCGCCCTTTCCGCAAAACATAGGTTCTATGCTAAAAACGAAAGGGAGACTGCTTATGTACGATACCTCGCCCAACAGGGAGCTCAGCGCACGCTACTGCGGCGCGCTCCGCGATCACGTGATACTGATGACAAAAAAACCGCTCGGCTTGCCCGAGCAACGGCTGTGCCTCTCCTCGCATCTCTGCCCTGCCGACGTGCGCATACGTTGCGCCAACGTCACACACGACAGCGTCGGGGACTCAGCCCTTCTTCGTAATGAAATGCCGCGTATGCGGCGGAATTGAGGTATATAAAATGGCTTTTGTATTTTCTGACAAGTATGTTCACAGCTTCATCAGCGAAGCAGACCTCGCGGCGATCAATCCCGAGGTCGTAGCCGCTCACAAGACGCTTTGCGACAAGAGCGGTAAGGGCAACGACTTTCTCGGCTGGGTCGAGCTCCCCAAGAACTATGACCGCGACGAGGCTGCCAAGATCAAGAAGGCTGCCGAGAAGATCTGCGGCATGTGCGACGTTCTGATCGTCATCGGTATCGGCGGCTCCTATCTCGGTGCTCGCGCGGCAATCGAATTCATCCACGGCAACTACTACAACAACAAGAAGAAAAATACCCCCGACATCTACTTCGTCGGTAAGGACATCAGCTCCGCTCACCTGCAGGACATCCTCGACATCTGCAAGGATAAGGATATCTGCGTCAACGTCATCTCCAAGTCCGGTACTACCACCGAGCCTGCGATCGCATTCCGCGTATTCCGTGATCTTCTGATCGAGAAGTACGGCAAGGAGGGTGCCGCAGAGAGAATCTTCGCCACCACCGACAAGGCACGCGGTGCGCTCCGCAAGCAGGCAGACACCTACGGCTACGAGAGCTTCGTGATCGCTGACGACGTCGGCGGACGCTTCTCCGTTCTCTCCCCCGTCGGTCTGCTCCCCATCGCAGTTTCCGGCGTAGACATCGAGGAGATGCTCGCAGGTGCGGCAAAGGCATACGACGATTTCGCTGAGGGTGACGTCTTCACCAACGGCTGTCTCAAGTACGCCGCCATCCGCAACCTCCTGCTCCGCGCAGGCAAGAGCGTCGAGATCCTCACGGTAAACGACCCCGCACTCACCCTGACCTGTGAGTGGTGGAAGCAGCTCTTCGGCGAGTCCGAGGGCAAGGACGGCAAGGGTCTCTACCCCTCCAGCGCCGTATACTCCACCGACCTTCACTCCATCGGTCAGTTCATCCAGGAGGGTACGCGCGTGATGTTCGAGACCGTTATCAACGTCAATATCGAGGAGGGTATCACCATCCCCACCGATGCGGAAGACGGCGACGGCCTCAACTTCCTCGCAGGCAAGAGCCTCAACTTCGTCAACCAGAAGGCACATGACGGTACCGTTCTCGCTCACACCGACGGCAACGTCCCCAACCTCTCCATCGAGCTCACCTCCCGCAGTGCGTTTGACTTCGGTTATCTCGTATACTTCTTTGAGAAGGCTTGCGCCGTTTCCGGTTACACCCTCGGCGTGAACCCCTTCGACCAGCCCGGCGTAGAGGCTTATAAGAAGAATATGTTCGCTCTGCTCAACAAGCCCGGCTACACCGAGCTTAAAGAAGCCCTCGAAGCCCGTCTTTCTACGCTCGAATAATCTTGCATCACATTTGAGGCATCTGCGATAACGCAGGTGCCTCATTTATATTTTCCTCTGAAAAAACACCGTTCGGCTCCCTGCGAAAAGAGGCTTACTTCTTTGAAAAAAGTACGCATTCGGTTGAGAGGTCGACTCTTGCACTGATCCTTCACTACGCTTACGCTTCGTTCGAGGATGACAGCGCAAAGGTTGTTTCAGCAAAATAAATTCCCCGACAAATTGGAAATTTACAGTGAGTTTTGGAAACGGGACCGATCGTAAATTCTTCTCTTGACCAAATGGAATTTATATGATACAATAAATATAAAGTATATGATTGGGAGGATTTTGATATGACGAAAATGGAAATCATCGTAGCCGTCATCTGTGCGGTCATTGTAGTCATCGCTTGGTTCTTTATCGCCAAGGCTGTGAAGAACCATCACAAGCATAAGGAAAAAGCCACACGTCTGGCAAGCTACCGTCAGCACCCACGCACGGAGGCCGCCGTCACGGCATATATCGACGAGCTACGCGAGCTTCTTCGCAAGCAACAGGAGAATGCGGATACACAGAAGGAATTTCTTGACGCCCACGTCATCGTCTGCGGTACAAAAAAGGTGATCCGACACTTCGCCGATTTCCAAAAGGAAAATCTCGTTTACCCCAAGGATGAGGACGTCGCCGATATCACGACCGTCATCGCCGAGATGATCAAGGCGCGCATCGAGAGCGAGATCCCGCCCGAACCAATGAAAAAGCTGAAAAAGAAAGAAGAGGCGCCGAAATACCATTTGCATAACCTCCTCCTTTATCCCAAGCACCAGCCGAACTTCCACACCTGTACCTGCACCTACCGTATCAGAAACGAGCGATTCATCCCAAGAACGCCCCTTTAAATGGAACCTCCACGTGTTTTCTCAAGTGAATATCAGTGCCCCCGACGGAGCTTACGCTTTCCCGTCGGGGGCACTGTTTATCGTGTATCGGGTTTTACGAAAGAAAAGACCGGCAATTACTCTGTTTCTTCACTTTCATAAGGCATGAACGGAAGCTCGGGGGCATTGGAATCGGATGTTGTGATGATGTCCTCGCGCTCAAACTCAATAATTTCCACTTCTGCCGTTACATACGTTTCTTTCATGACATTGTCTCCTTGATTCTTAATAATTATCTGCCGCCACATTGTAAAGATACAATGCTTTGACTACGTTTTTGTGTGCCTCCGGATGATCGGCACTATTCAATACGTTATAGCAATACGAATATACGGAACAGGTGAAGCTGCCTTCTTTCGTACCGTTGTTCACGTTCACTTCAAACTTACAATCCAAATCGTTCGACGCAATATTCGTGATAGAGAGCACGTAATATTCGCCCGACTGTACGGGGCTCAGGATCTCCGTGCCAAGCGTAAAGGTAAGAGAATCGATATCAACACCGTCTGCAGGCTTGAAATAAAGCTTCATCGCCGTTTCGGAATCCAGCACGAGGCTGGAGCCCGCAAACGTGCCGATCCCCTCCATCGTCATTCCACTCGCCGCATAGCCTGCAAAGGAATCGACGGTAACCGAAGAAAGGTCCTTGTCTCCCTCTGCCAGCTCGGCATTGGCGAGATTCTCGGTATTATAATCGAAATAGATCTGTGCGTATGCACCGTAATTCAGCATCGCCTTTACCAGCGCAACGGTCTCTTCACGATAAGCTCCGTTTTCGTTCGAGAGGATGGAGTTAGCGTAAGCAACCACGCTATGAGTGTATTCATTGCTTGAAAAATCATCCATAAAGACTTGTATGGTGATCTCGTCTGCCATCTGCGTTGCATACAGCTCACAAGTGAATATATAGAGCGTCTGACCGGGCATAGCCGCCGTATTTTCAACGCCCTCGCTTACGGGGATCTCGATCTCTCTGCCGCCAGAAAGCGCAAAACGCACAAATGCGCTCTCACTATCTACAATCGACTGATCCAGCTCAAAGTAGACGTGCATACCGATACTGCCTTCGAGCGTGATACTGGTACCCCTGAGAGCTGCAACCAAGTTGACGGCGGCCTCTTGCTCCACCGTCCAGGTTCCGTCACCGTTATCAACAGTCTTGTAAGAGCTGCTGTTGAAGCCGTTTAGGGTAGAGGGATCTACGTTGAAGTTACCGCCGCTGATCTCCCAATCGGTCACATCTACGTCATCAACGGCTACCGTGCCGTGGCTTACGATCATCGTGCTTACCGTACCGCCATTCAGCATCACGGCTGCGTTATCACCATTCAAGCGCAGAACGTCAACGGTTCCGCTCTCCAGCACAAAGATACCCGTACCGTAGACATCCATATAGCATTCGTTATTGTAGTCGCATACGATGCGCCCCGTCATGGCCTGCGAGCTATCCTTGAGAGTAAAGCTTGCGCCATCGGCCACGTCAAACCAGGCGTCCAGTGTAACGGTATACCCGTTCAGGTCAAGCGTAACAGTTTTGTCGGATATGAAAAATGCAAAATCAACGGCATCGTCATTCAACTTGATCACCGTCAAATCAGCATCCTCAAACGCATCCTCCAAAGAAAGGTATTTCGTCTCTTCCTCATCGATCACACCGTCATCATCGGTATCGATCCATGCTACAGCGCGTATCTCCTCCTCGCAGATATCACAACGGAAATCGCCGTCCGCATCACTGCACTCAGAGACCCTTTCTCCGCATTTCTGCGCATCGCAGAAATGATCCCCGTTCTCATCCGCACACAACTTACTCATATACCTATCACAGCCGTCACAGCGATGATCATCGTCGTCATCCGCACACAGCCCGGACAGGTAAGTATCGCAAACGTCGCAGCTATGGTCACCGTCGTCATCCGCACACAGCTCGGACAGGTAAGTATCGCAAACGTCGCAGCTATGGTTATCGTCGTTATCCGCACACAGCTCGGACAGGTAAGTGCCGCAAACGTCGCAGGAATGGTTATCGTCGTTATCCGCACACAACTCACTCATATACCTATCGCAAACGTCGCAGCTATGGTTATCGTCGTCATCCGCACACAGCCCGGACAGGCGAACATTGCAAACGTCGCAGCTATGGTCACCGTCGTCATCCGCACACAGCTCGGACAGGTAAGTATCGCAAACGTCGCAG